>CAXRBE010000147.1:0-45047 GCA_964228805.1 Burkholderiaceae bacterium | reverse complement strand
CTCAGGGTGCCGATCAGGCCATCTATGCCAGCCTGCAACCGGTTTCGGGGACTGCCCGTCAATTCGCTCAGGAATCCGGCATACGGCTGATGCAGGGACAGGACTTGGCGCCATGGTTGATGGAAGGCCCCTGATGCGTGGCCTTTTTCGGCTGATGTTGCGCCTGGCGCTCTGGCTGATGGGCTTTGTCTTTCTCCTTAGCCTGCTCGCGGCTGGACTGATATTGCTTGGCTATTGGCTGTTGAAGGCCTTGTGGTGCAAGCTTTGCGGCCGGCCATTACCGCCCTTGGCCTGGCGATTTGTACGTCAACCATCCTGGTCTGTTTTTAGCAGTTCACGCCAAGAACGCTACGCCGCCCAGTCTGAAGTGATTGATGTCACTGCCAGGACTGTTGAGGACAATCGCCGGTAGTGAAACAGGCTTGGCTTCTACATCAGGCTGCCGGCCAGTACCACTGCCAAAAGCAGTGGTATCAGGTAACGCAGTGTGGCCAACCAGATTTTCCCAAGCAGACCCGCCCCCAGATTGGCAGACTCCAGGGCATCTGCAGCCGGCCAGAGCCAGCCCAGCAATATGGCAAGAAGTAGTCCGTTGAGCGGAAGCAACAACTCGACCGCGAAAAAATCCATCATGTCCAATATCCCTTGCCCATCGGGCATGATGACCGCAGACCAGAGCCCATAGCCCAGCGAGGCGGGCATCCCAAGCAAAAAAGCCAGGCCTGTCAGAATCCAGCTGGCCCTTTGCCGACTCCACTGCAGTCGTTGCATCGCAAAAGCCACCTGCACTTCGAGCAGTGACACCATGGAGGTCAAGGCTGCCAGGGTCAGCAGCAGAAAAAATGCAGCCCCCACCACAGCACCGCCGCTCATCCTGGCGAAGACCTCGGGCAGAACAACAAAAGCCAGTCCCGGTCCCTGTGCAGGGTCGAGGTTGAAACTGAAGACAGCGGCAAACACCACCATCCCGGCCACCAGGGCAAACATCGCATCGCCCAGTGCCACGGTCAGTGCCGCTCCAGGTAGGCGCTGAGAAGCTGGCAGGTAGCTGCCGTAGGCCACCATCACGCCCATGGCCAATCCAATCGAGAAGAAGGCCTGTCCAAGGGCGGCCACATACACCCCGGGTTTGGTCAACGCGCTCCAGTCCGCTTGAAACAAAAAGCTCACGCCGCTGCCGAACCCCGGCAGGCTGATGCTGTGCAGCGCAAGTGCCAGAAGCAACACCCCCAGCGCAGGCAGGAGCACCTTGGTGATCCGTTCGATGCCTTTTTCGACACCGCGAAGAATGATGGCCAGGGTAAGCGCGAGCGACAGTAGTTGCCAGGCAAATGGTTCGATTGGCTGGGCAATATGGGTCTGAAAGGCAATGGCAAAGCCTGGCTCGGTCAGCACATGGGTGGTATTGAACAAATAAAG
Organism: Burkholderiaceae bacterium; assembly: GCA_964228805.1. Lineage (GTDB taxonomy): Bacteria > Pseudomonadota > Gammaproteobacteria > Burkholderiales > Burkholderiaceae_C > Hylemonella. The sequence continues at coordinate 43,628 of CAXRBE010000147.1, read as the reverse complement.
GCCAAGGTATCTCAGCACCCAGCCGGCAATGACCGCGTAGTAAGCAAGAATCAAGACCGAGGCAAACACCCCAAGCAGGCCCAGGTGATGCCAACCTTTGGGAAGCAGCATCGCAAAAGCGCTGGAACTTTCCCGGCGCATGCTACGCCCCAATGCAAACTCACCCAATAAAAGTGGCACCCCCACCAGCAACACCATGGCCAGATAGATCAGCAGGAAGGCGCCGCCACCGTTTTCACCGGCTACGTAGGAAAAGCGCCAGACATTGCCTAGACCTACAGCCGATCCCAGGGCGGCCAGCATGAATCCTGCCCGGGAGCGCCAATGTTCCTGTGTTTCATTCATGCTCTGGCTATTCCCTTGGCCGGGTCGGTTGCTCAACCCTGGGCCATGGGCCGGCTTGGGTCGCGGCACCATTCGCTCCAGCTTCCGGCATAGAGCCCAGTGCGACCCAGGCCAGCGATTTCCATGGCCAGCAGGTTGGGAATGGCGCTGACGCCGCTGCCGCACTGGTGCACCACAGTGGCAGGGTCGCGCCCAGCGAGCAATTCGACAAACTCAGCCCGCAACTGTTCAGCAGGTTTGAATTTGCCATCGGCCGTGAGATTGAGATTGAAGGGGCGATTGAGAGCGCCTGGAATATGACCTGCCACCGGATCCAGGGGCTCCACTTCACCGCGAAAGCGTTGGGCTGCTCGCGCATCGACCAAGGTTTGTTCGGGTCGCCCAAGTTGCCGGACTACCTGATCGGTGGTGACGAGCTGGGCGCAGGCTGGGCTTGCCGCAAAAGCGGATGGTTTGCTGGAAGAAGCTGCGCCGGCTTCAGTGGCACCCCCAGCGGCTTGCCAGGCTGGCAGCCCACCATCAAGAACAGCCACATGTTCGTGGCCCACCCATTTCAGCATCCACCACAAGCGCCCGCAATGGCTGGAGTTTTGCCGGTCATAGACCACCGCCTGCATCTCGGGCAAGAAGCCAAGCCCGGCCAGCCAGGACGCGAACTGCTCTCGCGTCGGCAAAGGGTGTCGTCCTCCGCTGGCTGTCGGGGCATCAGCCTGGGCGCTGAGGTGACGGCTCAGATCGGCGCGCTGGGCACCGGCAATGTGAATCGTCAGATATTGCTGATCACCCTCTTGTGGTTTCATCAGTTCATAGCTGCAGTCAAAAACCATCAGCGGCTGTTTGCGTTGCTGAATTTTCAGCAATTCTGTGGGTGTGATCAGGGTGGTGTACATGGTCTGCAATGGCCTGTTGAGAGCCAAGTGGCCGAGTGTTCAAGATTAGCATGGGCTTGCCGCATGCTGAGGGGGGCACGGCAAAGAGCCATGGCTTCATCAGCCAGGCAGCTTTATGCGTACTGCACAGGGGCGCAGGCAGCCTGCACAGGCAAGTGGCGGACACGGTCGGGTGGCGACGTGCTGGCGGATCGGTCGGAAAGCAGACTCAGCGTCCGCGCAGAAACAGGGTGTCCAGATCCTTCAGGGTCAGCTGACGCCAGGTTGGCCGGCCGTGATTGCACTGATCCGAGCGTTCTGTCTGTTCCATATCGCGCAGCAATGCATTCATCTCATCCAGGCTCAGGCGCCGGTTGGCGCGAACCGCGCCGTGACATGCCATGGTGGCCAGGAGTTGATTGTGCGCCTGTTCGATCACCTGGCTGGCTTCATGCTGTGCCAGCTCGGTCAGAACGCTGCGCGCCAGCTCTACCGCATCGCCTTGCGACAGGGTCGCCGGCACAGAGCGAACTGCCAGGGTTTTGGGTGAGAAGGGGGTCAGCTCAAGGCCAAGCAGCCTCAAGGTGTCCTGGTGGGCTTCGGTGGTGGCCACTTCCTGCGGTGTGGCGGCAAAGGTGGCAGGAATCAGCAAGGGCTGGCTGGACAGACCCTGCCCAGCCAGCTGGGTTTTCAGTCGCTCATAAACAATGCGCTCATGGGCGGCGTGCATGTCAACAATCACCAGTCCATGGGCATTTTCCGCCAGGATATAGATCCCTTGAAGTTGAGCCACAGCGCGGCCCAGCGGCCAGGCCTGGACGGCTGATCCAGGCCCGGGAGTGTCCAGGGGTTTCGCCGTCGCCCAGTCGGTGTTTGAAGCGGGCGCGACCTGGAGTTGCGATGCCGGAGCCTGCCACAGGCTTGCCAGATCGCTCACACGGTGGCCTGGCACATCGTCCAGGCGGATCATGGGCTGATGCCAGGCATTGGTTTGGCCAGCAGAGGACAAGCCCGACAGGGAGGGGCCGAGATGGTTGACGGGTAATGAGTCCGCCGCTTGTGTTCGAGGGGTGGCCAGGGCATTTTCTACCGCGTGGCGGACAGCCTGGTGCACCTCACGGCTATCGCGAAATCGAAGCTCAATCTTGGTCGGGTGCACATTCACATCCACGCGTGCAGGATCGATTGCAAGAAAAAGTGCAAAGGCCGGCTGCTTGTGGCCATGCAGAACATCCTGGTAGGCGCTGCGCGCAGCATGGGTGAGCACCTTGTCACGCACAAAACGGCCGTTGACAAAGAAAAACTGATGGTCACTGCGCGCGCGCGCGGCGGTGGGAGCGCCAGCCCGTCCCCAGACATGAACGGGTTGGGGCAGGCCGGGTGCGAGCCGGCTACGGTAGTCAACCGCGACGGATCCGACCATGAAGTCTTCGCCCAGTACATCGGCCAGTCTGAGCTCCAGCGCGTCTGTTCCCAGATGGGCGCGCCATTGTTCAATGAGCTTGCCCTCGTGCCAGATGGCAAAACCGACATCTGGCCGTGCCAGAGCATGGCGACGCACAGACTCGATACAGTGAGCCAACTCGGTAGCATCAGACTTGAGGAACTTGCGGCGCGCCGGTGTGGCAAAGAAAAGCTCCTTGACTTCGACCGTGGTGCCAGTGGCACGTGCTACTGGCTTGAGTTCGCCGCTACGGCCGTCTAACAGCCAGGCCTTGTCCTGGCCTTCAGCGCGGGAATAAATCGCACAGTCGGCAATCGACTGAATTGAAGCCAGGGCTTCGCCGCGAAAGCCCAGGGTGCTAACCGCCTCGAGCTCCGGGAGATCCCGGATTTTGCTGGTGGCATGGCGCTTGAAGGCTATTGGTAATTCAGAGCGCGGGATTCCCCAGCCATCATCCTCCACAACGATAAGACGCACACCGCCTGCCACCAGGCGCACTGTGATCTGGCTTGCGCCAGCGTCCATCGCGTTATCGACCAGTTCGCGCACGACCGATGCCGGCCGCTCCACCACTTCACCGGCTGCTATCTGGCTGATGAGGGTGTCGGGCAGTTCCTGAATCGGGCGGCGCGGGGAATTTGTGCGCAGATCGGCGTTCACCCTGGCATTTTAGGGCTTGCACTTTGCTTGGGTGACAAATCCAGTGCTATGTCCTGCTGCCTCGGGTTACAGTTTTTTCTTCATGCCGAACTGCTCCATCTGCCGGGAGATCAATTCGTCATCGCGAGCGATCAGCTGAGAGAAGTCACGCGAGGGCATGAAGGCGGGAACAAAACCAAGTTTTTGTCCAGTGCTGATGAACTCCGGGCGTTGAAGCGCAAACTCGACAGCCTTTTCCAGCCGAGCCAGTGTGGCCGGCGGCGTACCGCGGGGCACGCCAATGCCGCGCCAGAGATCCATGGGGGGTACGGTCAATCCCAGTTCAGACGCGGTAGGCGCCTCAGGAAATACCGGATCACGTCTGGAGCCCAGCACACCAAGCACACGCAGCGAACCGCTGCGGACATGGGGCGCGACTGCGCCAGGCAGTTGCACAATCGCATCGACATGGCCGCCAAGCAGATTGGTGACTACCTGGCTTGCATTGAATGGCACGTCCAGGGCATTGGCGCCGGCAGTTTCAAACAGGGCCGTAGCCGCCATATGAGTATGGCTGCCTGTTCCGGAATTGCCAACCTTGAGCTTGCCTGGGTTGGCGCGCGCGTAGTCAACCAGTTCTTTGAGCGTTTTCCAGGGGGCAGAGGCTTGCACCACCACAGAAGGAATTTCGATGGTGGCGCGCGCCACCGCTTCAAATGCCTTGTAGTCGATGTTCATGGTGCCACCATGGAAAGTGGTGGATATGGAATTGGAGTTCCAAACCATGGTGCGTCCATCCGGTCGCGCTGCGGCCACATACTTGTAGCCGATCGCGCCACCTCCACCAGGCTTGTTGATGACCGGCACGGGTTGTTCCAGGTACTTGGCCATGCCCTCAGCCAGTATGCGGGCGCCAACATCAGCCGATGAACCGGCCGGGAAAAGGACGACCATTTCAAAAGGGGCATTGCTTGAAGACTGGGCCAGGACCGATCCCATCGGACAGCTCAAGCTCAGCACAGTCAGCAGACTGAGAAAAGTGTTACGCCGTGTGATTTTGTTCATCATGCAAACTCCTCAATAGTGCATCAATTTTCCAAATAATCTGGCCTCAATCGATTGTGTTTCAGGCAGTGGGATCGGCCAGAACCTCGGCCAGTTGCACCCGCCGGCCCTCTTTGGCCGAAATAATGCCGGCCCGAATGACGCCCAGCGAGCGGGTGGCGTATTCGCCGCCTGTCTCTGGGGTTCCCTGCCCGCGCACCGCAGCGGCGAACTCTTCCAGCTCTTCCACAAAGGTGTCATTCTTGGTGAAGGGAACTGGCTCGGCCTTTTCAGTGCCGCGTCTGACAAAACGCAGGCCACCGTGCAGGTCGTAATAGGCACTGGCTTCCTTGCCATAGATGTTCATCACATAGTTTTCCGAAGCAGAGGCGTAGCTGGCATTGACGGTTGAAAGTGCGCCGTTTTCATGCTCCAGAATCAGGCTGGCCACATCTGGATTGTCACCAGGCAAGACCAGCTGAGCCAGTTGGCCGCTGACTGACTTGATGGGTCCGATCAGGTACTCCAGCACGTCGATGTAATGCACCCCGATCTGCAGCATCACCCCGCCGGGCATGCCGGCAGCCTGGTAGCGCCAGGAGTTCAGATCTATCTTGCCCAAACGGTCGCGGCTGATATTGGCCTCGGCATTGACCAGACGACCAAACACCCCGGCATCAATCTGCTGCCGGATCCAGCGGAACTGGCTTTCGCGGCGGCGCTGATATCCCAGGGCCAGCACCACACCGGCAGCACGGCAGGCCTCGGTGATGGCCCGCCCATCAGCTAAGGTATTGGCGATAGGCTTGTCAAGAAACACATGCTTACCAGCCGCTGCGGCCTGGCGTGTGGTTTCAAGGTGCACATTGTTGGGCGTGGTGTTGATGATGGCGTCGATCGTGGGATCGGACAGAATCTGTTCGTAGCTGGAAGCCACCTGGCAGTTGTATTTTTTTCCAAACGCTTCGCGTTTGTCTGGTGATCGGGTGAAACAGGATTTGATCTTGAGCTTGCCCGAGCGCACCATGGCGTCGGCCAACACGTCTGACCACCAGCCCATACCCAGGCAGGCTACTTGAATAGGTTCGAATGACATGGCAGGTTATCTCCGTACGAGCCTCATGATTTTGCGTCGATCTGGACCGAAGCCCCGATGGATTCGACCGCGGCCCTGGCCAGGTCAGCATCGGCCTGCCAGTTGCCGCCCGAGACGCCGACACCGCCGATGCACTCTCCATCAACAATGATCGGAGCCCCGCCTTCCATGGCGGTCCAGCGATCGGGGCCGGCGGCCAAGGCCAGGCCGATGGCATGTGTTGTGTCCAGACTCTGCCCGACAGCGCCCTGGGAGGTGGTCATGCGTTTGTTGGAGGAGGCGCATATTGCCTTGGTGGTTGAGGAATGCAAGGTGTGAAAGCGCCCACCGTCCATGCGCTTGGCCAGGATCACATTGCCGCCACTGTCAGCCACCACTACGCAAATGGCCAGACCTTCCCGGGTGGCCCCCTCGATGACCGTCGCGCACATTTTTTCCGCGCCGGCCAGGGTAAGACGTTTTGCATTCGCAACAAACATGAACTTGTTCTCCTCAAAATGAAATAAGGGGTGGCAGAAATACTCGGCCCCAGGCACCTCGACATGGGTCGAAGCGATGAACATTGCAACACGATTTTGCCAGCAGGACAAGCCGCTTGGCGTGCGTGTTTGGCAGGGAAAATATGGACTTGCTGTACAAGCCGGACTTGTGCTAGCCCGAACCCCAGACCGCCACCTTAGCCAGCCAGAGGATAATCTGGCCTATGGAACTGGCCGCATTTCTTATCGACTTCATTCTGCATGTCGACCGCTACCTGGAAAGTTTTGTCCAGAACTATGGCGCCTGGGTTTATGCGCTGCTGTTCCTGATCATCTTTGTTGAGACGGGCGTGGTCGTGATGCCTTTTTTGCCGGGTGACTCTTTGCTTTTTGTGGTGGGTGCAATGTGCGGTGTGGGGCTGATGAGTTATCCACTTTCGGTGGGCTTGTTGTTGACCGCTGCCGTGCTTGGCAACCAGAGCAACTACACCATAGGGCACTTTTTCGGCCCTCGTGTTTTTCAGTGGGAAAACTCGCGTTTTTTCAACAAAGCCGCTTTTGACCAAGCCCACGCCTTTTATGAAAAATATGGTGGCATCACCATCGTGGCGGCGCGCTTCATGCCTTTTCTACGCACATTTGCACCGTTTGTCGCCGGTGTGGCAGCCATGACCCGCAGCAAGTTTACTTTTTATGATGTGACAGGTGGCGTGCTGTGGGTGGGTGGTATCGTCACGGTGGGCTATTTCTTTGGCAATATTCCTTTTGTCAAAGCGCATCTTGACAAAATTATCTGGGCCATGATCTTCATCCCAGGCCTGCTTGTCCTGTACGGTGCCTGGAAAGCACGGCGACGGTCCCGGGTGGAATTCATTTCCGCGCCCAAATAGTCCGTTCAACCCTAATCAAAAATCTTCAGCCAGGCCAGGAAATGGTTGATTCCGTCCTGCGGTGTATTCATATGGTTGGAAATCAGCTCAACATAGCGTGAATGCGGGTTCGCCGCCATCTGATCAAAAATCATGGCCCTGGCTCGCCCCGCCCAGGGATCGCTATTGCCAATGATGAGCAGTGCCGCTGTGTCAGCAGGCACCTTGGCTGAGGTCTGCGTCATGGCGCCGAGGCCTTTGGGGTCAAAGTAGCTCAAATAAATTCTGGCCCTGGTCCTGATCAGGCTGTTCCTGCCCTGATTGCTGTCATCAAATACTTCGATGTCCTCCGCTTTTCCATCAATCAGCATGGTCTTTGCCCGCTTGACGCTGGCAGCGAAAAATGATTCCTGAATATCGGGCGAATGACCCGGCGCCATGAGGGCGATTCCGCTGACGCCGTCCCGGCGGCTAGCGTAGGCCAGGGCGGCATTGGCACCAAAGCTGTGACCGGCAAGAATGATTTTGCGCACTCCCTTGTTTTTCAAATCGGCCACGAGGTCGTCAAGCTGGGCCAGAGCCTGCGGGTAATCGGCGTCATACTGCCTGTCACGAGACCAGGGCATGACTGGGCTTGCCACAACATACCCGGCATCAGTGAGCGCCTGAGCCACTGCAACAAGTCCGGGAAACTTTGGATGCCCGTTTTTGCCATGCATGAGGATCACACCGACCTCAGCAGGTGCAGCCCAGGCAGAGGCCCAGCAGGACCACAAAAGGGCAAGGCAAAGGTAGATTTTTTTCATGACATTTCAGATTTGATAGGTCTGACCGGTACCGTCGGTGGCAGGCGCCGACAGAACTGGCAGTTTAGCCTTGGCTGGCAGACAAATGGGATCGAACGCGCAGGGCGGGTTTTTCAAACACCATCCCAAGAAGAATAGAAATATCGAATCTGCAGCAGCAGATACATGAAAAATCAGCTTGTGCAGACGATTGGATGGACTGTTGCTTGGGCATGTTTGAGGTAGATCAAGAAAGCCAAGCACTGATGGGTTGATGCTTGCCAGTGTGACCAGAGCAAGGTGAACCCCATGACTCGTAAAAAACCAGATCCAGACCCGCAGACCCACAGCATGCAAGCCGTACCGGAGGCAGGCGAGGGCGTGGCCGGTCAGATCATCCTGCGACCCGATGGTTATTACTGGTGTGCGCCTGAAGACATGCAGGAAATCGGTCCCTTTTCAAGCGTGGAGGAGGCACAGGCTGATATGCAGGCCGTCTCCGGTGAGGCGCCCGAGCCGGGCGAGACCTTGCAGGAAGCGGAGAGTGAGCTGGGCATTTCTGACTGGATTGATCCGGATACAGGCGAGCCGGCTGAGGGCTGGTCCAATCCGCGCCTGGATGGGGAGTGAGCGGTGCAGCGCAGCACCCAATGGAACCTCTGGTATGTGATCCTGGCCGTCATGGGGGTGCTGGTGTTGCACAGCTATGTGCAGCAGTGGCAGCAGGTGGAGCCCCTGAGCTACAGCGATTTCATGCAGGAGCTGGAAAAAAGAAACGTCAAGGAAATTTCCATTTATGCCAACCATCTGGAGGGTGTGCTGCACCAGCCCTTGCCAGATGGGCGCTCGCGTTTCTCAACCACCCGGGTTGAGTTGGATCTGGCCCACGACCTGGCGCCGTATGGCGTGCACTTCACCGGGGTCATTCAAAGCACCTTTTTGCGCGATGTTTTTTCCTGGGTGGCTCCCGCCCTGGTGTTTTTTTTCATCTGGATGTTTGCCATTCGCAAAATGGCCGAGCGCAGTGGTTTGGGCGGCGGATTGGGAGATGGGCTGCTGGCGATCGGCAAAAGCAAGGCCAAGGTCTTTGTCGAGAGTGATACCAAAGTGACGTTTGATGATGTGGCGGGGGTTGATGAAGCCAAGGAAGAATTGAGGGAGATTGTCAACTTCCTCAAGGACCCTTCAGAACACAGCCGATTGGGCGCACGCATACCCAAGGGCGTGCTCCTGGTGGGGCCACCGGGTACCGGTAAAACCCTGCTGGCAAGAGCAGTTGCCGGTCAGGCGGGCGTTCCTTTTTTTTCCATCAACGGCTCCGAATTCGTGGAAATGTTTGTCGGCGTGGGTGCTGCGCGGGTGCGCGACCTGTTCCAGCAGGCTCGCCAGCATGCGCCGGCCATCATCTTCATCGATGAGCTCGACGCCCTGGGACGTGCCCGCGGCGCCTGGAGTTTGGGTGGTCATGATGAGAAAGAGCAGACCCTCAACCAGCTGCTGGCTGAGCTTGATGGCTTTGACCCGCGAGTCGGACTGGTATTGCTTGCTGCCACCAACCGGCCCGAGATATTGGATCCTGCCCTGCTACGCGCTGGACGATTTGATCGTCAGGTTTTGGTGGACCGTCCCGACAAGGTCGGGCGTGTGCAGATTTTGCGTGTTCATATCAAGCGGATCAAGCTGGCAGCCGATCTTGATTTGGAACAGATTGCCGCGCTAACGCCCGGCTTCACCGGAGCTGATCTGGCCAATCTGGTCAATGAGGCGGCGTTGGTGGCAACCCGTCGCAATGCGCCGGAAGTGACGCTGGCCGATTTCACGCAGGCAGTGGAGCGGATCGTGGCCGGGCTTGAAAAGCGCAACCGCATCCTCAATCCGCAGGAGCGGCGTGTCATTGCGGTGCATGAAATGGGCCACGCTCTGGTCGCCATGGCCCTGCCCGGCATGGACCGGGTGCACAAAGTGTCCATCATTCCGCGCGGTATTGGGGCTTTGGGCTATACCATTCAACGACCGACAGAAGATCGCTACCTAATGTCACGCCAGGAACTGCAAAACAAGATGGCTGTATTGCTGGCTGGGCGGGCGGCTGAATTGTTGCTGATTGGCAATGCTTCCACTGGCGCTGCCGATGATCTGGTCAAGGCCACCGACATCGCGCGCAGCATGGTCATGCGTTTCGGGATGGACGAGACCCTGGGCCATGTGGCCTACGAAGATCCACCGTCTCCCTTTCTGGGTCATCTGCCCGAGGGCCTGGAGGCCGGTGCACGCCGTTTTTCACCCCAGACTGGGCGTGAAATTGACTGCGCTGTGCGTGCCCTGACTCAAGCCGCCTTGCGTAGCGCGACGGAAATGCTCAGCCAACATCGCGACCTGCTGGAGCGCGGCAGCCAGGAGTTGTTGACGCGTGAGACACTCAGTGAGGAAGAGGTTCGCAGCTTGCTGGAGATGCCGGACAAAACGCACGATGCGCCAATCGCAGTTTGACTTTCCGGCAAATCACGGTGTGGCTCACACCAGACCGTGTGGCCGTTGCAGGCATGATCGGATTTCCTGCTAGATCTTTCCGGCCCGTGCCAATGGTGGATTTTTCGCAAAGTAGGCCTTGATGCCACGCATCAGGGCATCGGCAAGTTGCTCCTGGTAGCGCTCGCTGTTGAGCTTGATTTCCTCATCCGGGTTGCTGATGAAGGCAGCCTCGACCAATACGCTGGGGATGTCCGGCGCCTTCAGCACTGTGAAGGCCGCCTGTTCCACCTTGGGTTTGTGGAGTTTTCCCACTCTGGCAATCTCGCCCAATAGGGATCCGCCAAGCTTGAGGCTGTCATTGATCTGCGCGGTCGTGCTCATATCCAGCAAGGCATGCAGTACCTGCTTGTCTTTTGACTGGATGTTGACCCCTCCAATCTGATCGGCCTTGTTTTCCTTGGCCGCAATCCAGCGTGCAGCGCTGCTGGACGCGCCACCTTGGCTGAGCGCAAATACGCTGGCGCCCTGAGGGCGCGGCGAGTAAAAGGCATCTGCGTGGATGCTGACGAACAGGTCTGCCTGCACCTGACGTGCTTTCTGCACCCGCACTTGCAAGGGAACGAAGAAATCGGAATCTCTGGTGAGGTAGGCGCGCATGAGGGTGCCGTTGATGCGGGTGGCGTTGATGCGCTCTCTCAGCAGCCGTGCGAGCCGAAGTACCACATCCTTCTCGCGTGTGCCTGCGGGGCCGATGGCGCCCGGGTCTTCACCACCATGCCCTGGATCAAGTGCGATGATGATCAGGCGTTCGGTCTTTCCTTGGCCCTGCCCCACTGGGCCGTTGCCCGGAGCAGGGGTGGTCGCGGAGGCTGCTGCTGGGGCTGGGGCAGTAGCAACCGAAGGAGCCGGCATACTGCCCGGGGTCGCAGGGCGCTGCGCCTGGCGTTCGATCAATTCACCCAAGGGGTCGGTGGGTTTGGCTGGGCCAGCATGCCTGCCATCCAGGCGGTCGCGAATCAGCGATTCCAGCGGATCCCTGACCTGGGTGGGATACAGGTCCAGCACCAGACGATGTTGGTAGGCCGCCACTGGAGCCAGGGTGAACACCTGGGGCGATATCGGCTGCTTGAGGTCCAACACAATTCGCACCACGCCAGGGGCATTCTGTCCGACCCGCACGCCTGCAATATTGGGGTCATCCGCAAGCACCTTGGCAACAATTTCTCGCAGGGCCGGATTGAGCTCGATTCCTTCAATGTCGACGGCCAGACGCGGCGGATCAGGCACAAAAATTTGCCTCGTGCTCAGCTGTGCATCGGATTCGATGGTCACGCGGGAATAGTCCGGGGCGGGCCAGACGCGCACGGCCAGGATGGTGGCGCCACGGGCAAGCTGGGCCGAGCCCAGCAGAAGCACCAGGCTAGCCCTTTTCATCAGGTGCCTGCGCCTCAACCCCTGCTCCCCATACTCTCCTCTCGGATCGCCTCGATCAGGGACAGGCCGGTAGCGGTATTCGCGCTCAGGGTGACATGGCGCGACCCGTCGGGGCACAGCTCCAGATCGATGGCCAGATCTGCCAGAGGCAGCAAACCGCTGGCTTTGTCAGGCCACTCGGCCAATTTCAGACCCTTGCTGGCGAAAATATCACGAAAGCCGGCTTCCTCCCATTCTTTGGGATCGTTGAAGCGATAGAAATCAAAATGCCAGATGGTGAGGTCTTCCAACTCGTAGGGCTCGACTATGGCATAGCTGGGGCTCTTGATGCGTCCGCTCACACCAAGCGCCTGGAGCAAATGACGCGCAAGAGTGGTTTTACCGACCCCCAGATCACCGCGCAGTTCGACAAAGGCTTGCCGCAAGGCGGGTTGCGCGGCCAGCTTGGCAGCGAAAGCCTGGGTGTCCCCCTCATTCAGAAAGGTCAAGGTTTTTACAATCGGCAGGTGAGTTTCAATAGCACTCAATTCGTTACTCTGATCCGGGGATGGGCCCGCGAACTCGGATTTTCCCAAATTGGCGTCACCGGTGTCGACCTGTCTGAGGCTGAGGCTGGTCTACAGGCCTGGCTCAGGCAGGGATTTCACGGCAACATGGGCTATATGGCCGAGCATGGGCTGAAGCGGGCCCGACCAGCCGAACTGGTGCCGGGTACCATCAGCGTGGTCACCGCCAGCATGAATTACCTTCCGCTGGCTTCGGCCAACGACTGGCAAGCCAGGGAGTTGTCCCGTCTGGGTCAGGCCGACCAGGCCGTGGTGTCCATGTACGCGCGGGGCAGGGATTACCACAAGGTTTTGCGTTCAAGGTTGCGCAAGCTGGCTGAGCAAATGGCGCTGCACATCGGGCCTTTTGGTTACCGGGTCTTCACCGATTCGGCGCCGGTATTGGAGGCTGAGCTGGCCGTGCGCAGCGGGCAAGGCTGGCGAGGCAAGCACACACTGGTGCTGAGCCGTGAGGCTGGCTCCATGTTTTTTTTGGGCGAGATCTATGTCAATCTGGCCTTGCCAGCAAGTGATGCAGTCAGAGAGCATTGTGGTTCCTGCGAAGCCTGCATGTCCATCTGCCCGACGCAGGCGATTGTGGCCCCCTATCGGCTGGATGCCAGGCGCTGCATTTCCTACCTCACCATCGAACACGAGGGACCCATTCCGCTCGAATTGCGACCCTTGCTGGGCAACCGTATTTATGGCTGCGATGATTGCCAGCTGGTGTGTCCATGGAACAAGTATGCGCGGCGCTGTAATTTGTCAGACTTCGATCCCCGGGCTGGTCTGGATGGGGCCAGTCTGATCACCCTATTTACCTGGAGCGAAGCCGAATTTTTGCGCCTGACCGAGGGCAGTGCCATTCGCCGTATTGGCCATGCGCGCTGGTTGCGCAATATCGCTGTGGCCATTGGTAATGCCTTGCGGGTGCGGCCTGACCCAGCCCTGCTGGCTGCGCTCAAGCTGCGCGCCGAGCACCCCGATCAAATGGTCCGGGAGCATGTGCTCTGGGCGCTGGCCCAGGCTGATTGAGACGGACGACAGATTGTTGTTCCATCGCAATCAAGACGCAGGAATCAGGAATGGCGAAGAAATTCCAGCGCGAAGGGCAGACTCAGGATTCCCAGCATAGTCGAAACGGTCACCAGGCCAGCCACATAGGATCCGTCGTAGCCCATGCGTGAGGCCAGTACAAAACTGCTCGGCGCGGCGGGAAGAGCTGAAAAGCTGAGCAAAATGGTCGATTGCACCGGGTCCAGGCCAAAACCTATCGCCAGTCCGGCAGCCATCAAGGGCAGCAGCAAATGTCGGATGGTGAGCAGGCTGGTGCTCAAGACTTTTGCATGCAACAACATGCCAAAACGAAGGCCAGCACCGGCGGCCATCAATCCAAGAACCACCGAAGACGAGCCGATCCGAGCGACTGTGGGTTCGAGCCAATTTGGCATCCTGAAGCCCAGGAGATTTGCTGCCAGGCCACAAAAAGTGGCAACGATCAGGGGATTGCGGGCCAATTCGCTCACCAGATTACGTTGCCCTTGCCGAGCCATGGGCCACACCGCCCCCACATTGACCAGGGGCACGCAGGTGCCGATCAGGATGGCCATCATCAGCAGGCCTTGTACCCCGGCCATTCGCTCAGCCAGGGCCAGCCCGACATAGGAATTGAAGCGAAAGGCCACCTGGGCGCTGGCCGCGTGCAAGCTGGGGTCTACTTGAGGACCCAGGCCAGGCAGTCTGGGCAGGGCGTAAGCCAGCATGATGCCCAAGACACTCAACAACAAGCCGGCTCCCATCAGGTGCAAGGTTGCATCCAAATCGAGGCTGCTGCGCACAATGCTGTGAAACAACAGCACTGGAAACAGGAAGTAATAGACCAGCGACTCCACCTGCTCCCATACATTGCGCTTGAGTGCGGTGTGGCGACAGACCAGATAACCGCACAGAATCAGGGAGAAGTCTGGAAGAAGGAGCTGAAGGTAATTCACAAAAAAAGGCCTCAAGCTGGCCTGTTCACCACATAGCCAGACTGCGCCAGATCAGGCTGGCCCCGCTCAGGACAAGAATCAGCCAAATTAGCCGAACCACCTGATGCACTGGTACGCGGGTATGCAGGTGGCTGCCCAGGAGATAACCGATCAGAACGCAAGGCAGAAGGGCCAGCCCAAGGGTCAGCAAGTGATCCTGGGCATAAAAACCGGTGCCAGTGAACATGAGCAGACGAAACAAGGCGGTGCCAAAAATCAGCACGCCTATGGTTGCGCGCAGCACCTGGGCATCGTTCAATCGCCTGGCCAGATAAATCACATAGATCGGGCCGCCGGTGCCAAACATGGCGGTAAAAGCACCGCCAATCAGACCGGCCGAAATCGCCCAACGGGTTGAGACGATTGCAGTGGCGGTTTTGACCAGTAGGCTCCAGGCCGAATAAGAAAGTACAAAGACACCCAGCACCATCAACAGCCAGGCCTCCGGCACCTGAGCCAGAAAAAATACGCCGGCCACCATCCCTATGAGCAGGTAGGGCAATAAACGGGTCAGCTCGCTGCGGTGCGCAAGCCGATGGTTGCGCAGACCGAGGAGCAGCCCTGCGCAGAGGTCGAAGATCAGCATCAAGGGCACGGCAAAACGCAAAGGATAAAAATGCGCCAGCAATGGCACACCCACGATGACAGCGCCAAATCCGGTAAGGCCATAGACGGTGTAGGCCAGGGTGATGATCAGCGCCACCACTGTCAGCGTGGTCCAGTCAAAGGAAAACATAAGTGACGCAGGCGTCAATGCCTGATCTGTGGCGCGGGCAGGCCTTCAATCTGGACATTGAGCAGGGCAGGCAGGTCGCTGGACTGGGCACGTTGCAAGGCCGGATGCAGAGAAGATGGGTCATCAATATATTCACCGTGCGCACCAAAGGCTTGGGCTACAGCATGGTAATCCGTCGGCCGTAGTTCGCAGCCGACCAGTCGTTCGGTCCCATAGTCACGCAACTGGATCTGGTATTCGGCATTCCAGCGTGCATCGTTGCCGATCACAGCAAGCATGGGCAGGTTGTAGCGCATGGCGGTGTCAAACTCGCTGATGTGAAAGCCGACCGTGCCATCGCCCATGACCGCAATCACCGGAACATCTGGCAAGGCGCAACGCGCCCCAAGGGCCATCGGCAGACCGGATCCGATCGAGCCGGCCACGCCATTGATCACGCGGTGCGGCGCGCGCAGGCAGGCCATGGCCCATTGACCAATCTCGCCGCCATCAGCGACCAGCACAGAATCCGGGTGGCTGTCGAGCAAGGCTTGCAGTGGGCGCAACATTTGCACCGGGTGCAAGCGGCCGGGCAAGCTGGCCTGGGCGCTGTCCCAGGCTGGGGGGCGATAGGCCAGCGCCTCGCGCACTTGGGCCAACCAATCCTGATTGGGATGATGTTTTGCAGCCTGTGTGAGTGCTTGCAAGGCCGAGAATGGATCAGCCTCAAAGCTGGTCTTGAGCCGTCCACCGAGCGCCTGACGAGAGCGCCCGATCTCACTGGCCTCAGGGTCGATTTGGTGCACCTCAGCTTTTGCCGGAAATGCGGGTGCCTGGCCGAATTTGAGGGTGAAGTCCAGGCGCTTGTTCAGCAGCACAATGCAGTCAGCCAGCGCCAACATCTGAGAAAACGCGCCTAGGCTGGCATCCGCAATGCCGCGAGGGCTTTCCATGCCAATCACAGGAACACCACAGGCAGCCTCCAGCGCCAGCATCTGGGTGCGGCCTTTGCGTGTAAGGCAAGCCGGACCGGCCAGGATCAGCGGCCGAATGGCGTTGGACAGGCGCTGCATGAGAGTGTCTGCTGAGTCCTGCGACAGGTTCTGAGGCATGGGTGCGAAGTCAGCAGCGCCTGCTACAGCCGAATTTGCCGCAGCATCCAGCACATCGTTGGGCAGATTGAGATTGACCGGTCCAGGGCGGCCGGATCGGGCGATCCGGATTGCCTTGGCGATGTCAGCAGCCAGATGGTCCACGCTGGCGCAGGTCCAGGCAGCTTTGCACACAGGCGCGGCCATCTCGGCTTGCGCCATCTCCTGAAAGGCGCCCTGGCCAAGCTGGTTCATGGGGGCATGGCCGGAGAGCAGCACCACTGGCGACTCGGCCATCAGGGCGGTGTAGAGGGCAGACACTGCATTGGCATGACCCGGACCGCCAGTGACCAGTGCAATGCCAGCTTGGTTGGTGATGCGTGCCCAGGCATCGGCCATATGCACCGCACTGGCTTCATGACGAGTATGGATGAGTTCAATGCCACAGTTCAGGGTGGCGTCAAACACGGGCATGATGTGATTACCCGAGAGCGTGAAGATGCGCGAGATACCGGCATTCTTGAG
This sequence comes from Burkholderiaceae bacterium, assembly GCA_964228805.1. Taxonomy (GTDB): domain Bacteria; phylum Pseudomonadota; class Gammaproteobacteria; order Burkholderiales; family Burkholderiaceae_C; genus Hylemonella. Next base: position 27,246 of record CAXRBE010000147.1, on the reverse strand, counting down.
TGAGCGCACCAGCACATCGCAGCCGCGCAGAACGGAAGCAGAAGACATCCAGATTTCCGATTATTTGAGGGTCAGTCCGAGCAGGCGACCCAACTTGTCATAGACCGCATATTGCTCGGCCACGAATTTTTCTGTCTCGGCAGGCGATAGCACCCGGGGCGAGCTGCCAACTTTCTCAGTGGCAGAAATCCATTGGGGATCGCGGGCTGCAGCCTGGAGCACTTTGCTCCAGCGCTCGACCACCTCCCGGTCCATGCCGGGTGGTCCGTAGAGGGCACTCCATCCCACAATGGTTTCCAGCTGGGCGAAACCAGCCTCGCGAGCTGTGGGCACATCTGGCAGGTCTTTCAGCCGCTCCGGAGTAGTGGTGACCAGCGCACGCAGCTTGCCACCCTTGATATTGCCGATCATGGAAGTGAGATTGCCGCAGCTGAAATCTGCATCGCCCGAGAGCAGGGCAAGGGCAGCATCGCCACCCCCCTTGTAAGCAATTTGAACCGCGGCATCCTTGCCCAGACCCAGCACATCAAACAGCAGTTGCGGCCCAAAGTTGAGAATGGTTCCGGCGCCCGATGTGCTGTAGTTCAATTTGCCAGGCCTGCTGCGCAGCGCCTCGGCAAGGTCGGCCATGCTCTTGAGCGTGGAGTCGGCACGGACTGCGCACACCACTGGGTTCAACTCAAGCAAGCCGAGGAAAGTGAAAGAGTTCCATTGGTAATCGAGGCTCTTTTGCAGGGCTGGCAGCACTGCCTGGGAGCCAACACGTGCCAGCAACAGGGTGTAGCCGTCCGGTTTGGCATTGCGCACTGCCAAGGATCCAATGGCACCGCTGGCGCCCGCGCGATTGGTCACGATGACGCTCTGCCCAAGAACGCGTTGGCTGACTGCAGCCAGGTTGCGCGCGGCGATGTCGGCATCACCGCCGGCCCCAAAGGGCGCCACAATGGTCACCGGGCGATCCGGATAGGTCTGGGCGACAGCCGCAAAGGCTAGGGCAGCCAGGTTGAAGACAAAAAACCTGCGGGCGACTTGCATGAACATGGCAGCTCCTAGTGGCGATGACCTCAGGCGGTGGGCGATGGTTCTTCTTGCAGGATCGTTTGTCCTGGCGTCACGCGCGTAAAGCGAACCGGCGCGCGCCGCATGACCAGGTCATTGTTTTCCAGGGTGACCACGGTGTAGCTGGAACTGGGTAGGTCACCCGTCTGAGGGTGATCTTCACGATAGTGCGCGCCACGTGAGTCCTCCCGCGCCAGCGCTGAGGTGGCAATCACGCGGCTGACCGCAATCAGGTTGCGCAGGTTAAGCCAGTCGTGCCAGCTCAAGTTGAAGGCACGATCAAGGCCACTCACGCCGGTAGTCGACAGTCGAGCGTCAAGCTGATTCAGGGTGAGGAGCGCACCTTGCAGCCCGGCTGCATCCCGCAGGATGCCCACGTCCTGCCACATGCAGTCGTACAAGGCTTCACGGATCGGATCCAGATCACCAGCGGTCTGGTCAAAAGGGGCCAGGTGGGTGGCAATGCCTTGCTCGATGGCAGACTCATCAGGGGTGCGGTAACTACCATGGGTTTGCACCCAGGCGGCCATGCTGTCGCCAGCTATGCCACCAAATACGGTGGAATTGGCCACGCCATTGCCGCCCAGCCGGTTGGCACCATGCACACCGCCCGTATCCTCGCCAGCGGCAAACAGGCCACTGAGCGCGGTACGACAGTCTTGTTCGAAGACCACGCCGCCCATCATGTAGTGGGCGGTGGGAACCACTTCCACCAGGCCGCCGGCCAGATCAAAACCACAGTCCTCGCATCGCTCGACCATGCCCTTGAACTGCTTGCGCACGTTTTGAGGTCCCAGGTGGGACATCTGGAGATAGACGCCACCGTTGGGTGTGGTGCGACCAGCACGCATTTCTGCGTAAATGGAGCGCGAAACAATATCTCGCGTGGCGCGCTCGAGTCGTGGGTCATAGCGATCCATGAACCGTTGCATCTGACCATTGAGCAGATGGCCGCCTGCGCCGCGCAGTCCCTCTTCCAGCACGGTGCCGGTCATACGGGTACCAGTGCCAGCCAGCAGGCCGGTGGGGTGAAACTGCACCATCTCCATATCGCGCAGGGGCAACCCGGCCCGCAGCGCCATCGCCAAGCCATCGCAACTCTTGTCGCCGGAGGGGGTGTGGTACTTGTACATGGTGGGCCCGCCGCCAGTGGCAAGCAGCACGGCCTTGGCTTGCACAAACACGAACTCGCCATCTCGCATGTCGATCATCAGCACGCCAGACAAGCCGCTGCCATCGGCTGACTTGATCAGCTCGACCGCACGGTGTTCCTCGAGCCGTTCAATGCCGCGGGCCCAGACCTGCTCGGCCAGGCGGTTGATGATCTCGATGCCCGTGAGGTCGCCTTTGTGCACCGTGCGATCAAAGGTCTGTCCGGCAAAGGCTTTTTGGTGCACTGTGCCGTCGGGATTGCGATCGAAAAAGCAGCCCAGTTCGTTCTCCAGTTCGTGGATGCGTTCCACTGCGCCAGTGACCAGTTGCCAGGCCAGTTCCTGATCGGAAAGCCATTGGCTGCCCTCAATGGTGTCCATGAAGTGCCGCTCGACCGAGTCGCCTTCGGCCAGTGCGACGTTGTAGCCGCCCTGGACCATGCGTGTGCAACCGCACTTGCCTAGCAAGCCTTTGACCGCCACAGTGATGCGCAACTCCGGCGCTGCCTGATGGGCGTGCAGGGCCGCGAACAGGCCGGCTCCTCCCGATCCCAGAATCAGAATATCGGTTTGCAGGCGTCGCAGCTTCATGCGCTTTGGACCCCCAGGCTGGCCAGCACCCTGGCCCGCTTGTCGGCTTGGTCTTTTTTCAGGTCCGCGTACAGGCTGTTGCCATGACTGTCCATGGCCACCAGCAAGGGGCCAAAGTCGCGAATGCGGAATTTCCACAAGGATTCAGGGTTGAGGTCGTCCAGATCAACATCCTCAATCTGCTCAATCCAGGTGGTCTCCAGTGCCGCTGTGCCGCCGACTATGGCCAGATAGACGCCACCCATTTCCTGAAACGAGGCCAGGGAGTCTTCACGCAATCCACCCTTGCCAATGATCACGCGTACGCCGTAGTCGCGCATCAGCGGCCGTGTGAAACGCTCCATCCGGTCGGAAGTGGTGGTGCCTATGCAGACCGGCTCGTAACCGGTTGGATTTTTATCCGAGCGGGCCACTTTGCGCACGTTCGGAGCGGTATGGATCACCGCGTGACCCGCCAGGTCAAAGCGGGTTGTGCGGCCACGGTCGAACATATGAATCTGGGTTGCGTCCCGGATGCCATACAAGGTGCGTTGCAGGGTGACAGTGTCGTTCACCCTAAGTTGACGCACCTGCTCCTCGCTGAGCGGCATGGTCAGTACATAGTGAGCCATGTTGCTCCTCAGAATCCGTAACGCACACCATCCGGTGTGAAAGTCGCTCGTGCCCGTCGGGCCGAGTGGCACTGCATATTCACCGCCACCGGGTTCATGGTGATGTGGGTCGCGGCGATTTCGATCTGGACGGCAAAGGCGGTCGCATCGCCACCCAGGCCTTGAGGTCCCACGCCCAATTGGTTGACCGCTGCAGACAATTCAAGTTCCAGGCTGGCACCCAGGGGGTCGCTGCAGCGACTGCCCAGCTCGCGAGTGGCGGCGCGCTTGGCAAGCGCCACGCACAAATCTGATGTGCCGCCAATGCCGACGCCCACAATCGTGGGCGGGCAGGTCTTGCCGCCGGCTGCCAGCACACAATCGACCACAAATGTCTTGATGGCATCAATGCCTTCGGCCGGGATGGCCATTTTGAGAAAAGAATTGTTTTCCGAGCCGCTGCCCTTGGGGATCATCTCGATGTCAAGAAAATCGGGCGTGGCGCAGAAGTCGATATGGATGACCGGAACCTCTATGCCGCACGAAGTATGCTCGTTCTGGCGGGAGAGGGGATGCACCACTGAGGAGCGCAAGGGGTGTTCGCGCGTTGCTCGCTCGCAGCCTTGCCGGATAGCCTGCTTGAGTGCATGGCCGTCAATATCGATCCCGGCGCCAATCCGGATGTTGTAGATCGGAATGCCAGTGTCCTGGCAGAGCAGATTGTCGGTCTGCTCTGCCACCACGATATTTTTCAACATGGTGGACAAGACGTTCTTGGCGGTAGCGTCCGATTCAGTCGCATCCAGGCGGCTCAGGCCCGCCTTGATGTCTGGCGGCAACTGCTTGAGCGCGCGAACATACAACTCCTTGGCGGCCTCCTGGACCGCCATCAAATCTATCTTCATGTCATGGAGCAGGAAACTTTAGTTGGTGCGAATATTGCGGTTTTTGACCACCGTGGCCCAACGGACCATTTCGGCGTCAATGGTGGCTGCAAATTCGGCGGGGGTATTGCCGATGGGGGTCATGCCCTGGACAAACAATCGTGCCTTGGTCTCGGTTTCTGCCATGACTGCAGCCGTATCGCGTTGAACTTTGGCGATGATGTCGCCCGAGGTGCCTGCAGGAGCGAGCAAGCCAAACCAGCCGGTGTTTTCAAAGCCAGGCAGGCCGCTCTCGGCAACGGTTGGAATATCGGGCAGTTGAACGGTACGCTCCTTGCTCGTAACTGCCAGGGCACGCAGACGCCCGGGTCCCAGCAGGGCCGAAGCCGCAGCAAACTTGCCGACCATCAGGTCAATCTGCCCGGCAATCAGGTCGTTATAGCCTGCAGATTCACCTTTATAGGGCACATGGGTGATCGAGATGCCAGCTGCGTTGGCGAAATTTTCCCCAGCGAGATGCACCTGACTACCAACACCCGCAGAACCAAAGTTAAGTTTGCCGGGCTTGTCCTTGGCCAGGGCAATCAGGTCCTGCAGCGTCTTGGCCGGGGAGCGATCTGGCACCACCACCATCATCGGGCCACCAGCGACGTTGGTGATCGCGAGCAAGTCTTTCTTGGTGTCAAAAGGCATTTTTTTGTAGATGCTGGGGTTGATGGCAATGCTGCCCGAGGCCATCAAAAGGGTGTAGCCATCCCCCGCCGATTTGGCAACCGCGTCCGCCCCCACATTGCCCCCCGCACCGGCCTTGTTTTCAATCACTACCGGCTGGCCCCAACGTTCGGACAATTTTTGTCCCAACATGCGGGCCAACACATCGGTGGAACCTCCAGGTGCAAATGGCACCACCATGCGTACAGGCTTACTGGGCCAACGCTCTTGTGAGTTCGCAAAGAATGGCGCAAAACCAAATGATGCAGTTAGAGCGATAGTAAATAAGTGAATTAGGTTAAGTCGACGTTTGATAGCCATTTTTGATTCTCCTTATCTGAAAAATTAAGTGGTGGGACTATAGGTAAAACTTTGTCAAATGGTAGCCAAAGAAATCAGCAAATACGTCCCCAGAATTAAATCTTCATCGCTCGCTGCGGGGCCCGGCTGGTGCGACGATTGGCAAACAGGGCGCCTCGAGCAAGCCACTTAATTGATTCTTGTGCAAGTTCTTCCCTTATCACACGATTTTTTTCTACATTCCACAAATTGTTGGTCTCACCCGGGTCGGCCTCAAGATCGTACAGTTCTCCTTCATGATCATCTAGGTAAAGAACAATTTTCCAGCGTTTATCCCTTCTCATCAGAATAAACTCGCTACCTGTTTGAATATGATCCTTGGCTAATTCGGAGTAAACAGCATCGCGCGCCTGATAGTTTCCTGAATCTGACATTGCACCCCATAAACTACGTGCTTCAAAATCTTGTGGAATTTCAAGCCCAGCTACTTCAAGAATTGTTGGCGCCACATCAAATAGTTGTACCAAATCACTATTGATAAAAGATTTAATAGGCAGATTTTTAGACCAGAAAATAAGGGGCACTCGAACAACTGTGTCGTACATTGTCCACTTCTGAATATGGCCGTGATCTCCAAGGGCATCTGCATGGTCTGAAGTAAAAATGACGATGGCGTTGTCCAAATAGCCACGGGCATCAAGGGCATTCAGAATCCGTCCGACTTGATAATCAATCATGCTCACATTGGCAGCATAGTGGCGTCGAAGCCTAAGTAGATCCTCCGAACTCACATTTCGTCGCCATGCGATCGAATCAAAGTTAAATTCGATCATGTTGTCCCTAAGGGTTTGTTGCGCCTTCGGTTGAGAGCGAATTTCGGACTCACTTATGAATGGAACGGGTATGTCAACGTTCGAATAAGCTTGAAGCGCATCAGGTGTTGGGTCATAGGGTGGATGAGGGCCAGGGAAGCCAATTTGTAAAAACAAGGGGTCTGAATTTTTTCGATCACCAATCCACCAACAGACTGTGTCACCAATAAAGTTATCTGGGTGCATGTCCTCATCAAGGTGCCAGGAAAAAGCTCCAAGAGCTTCTTTGTAGCCGGCTGGATCGGTGGCGTATCGGTTGTAACGTGATGGCTTGAGCAGCTTGCGAGCACGTAAGGCTTTATCCCATTCGTCATAAATAGCTCGATCCCGCTCTTCAAGGAAAAGCGGTCGGTCTTTATTTTCGACAATCAGTCGCTGATGAAACCCTCCGGGAGCGTCATATGGGTTGATATGCATTTTTCCGATGTTCACACAGTGATAGCCGCTATCAGCCAGAAGATTTACCCAAGTGGGTTGCCAAGGTTGAAAATTACTGAAGACTTGGCAGCCATGAGGATATTTACCAGTGAACAAACTTGCACGGGCGCCAACACAAACTGGTGAATTCACAAAACACTCACTGAAGGCGGTGCCTTCAGTGGCAAGGCGGTCAAGGTTGGGAGTGCGCATCCAAGGTGCATTCAGCGCGCCGATGGTGTCGGCCCGCTGCTGGTCGGTCATGATCAATATGATGTTTGGCCGGTCCATTTTTTCAATCCAGTCTCAAGCCAGTGCTGGTGATAACGCGCCGCCATTTCTCCAGCTCTTCTTTCTGGAATGACTGAAAGTGGGCTGGACCTGAAACGACAACTTCATCGCCTTGAGCGGATATTTTTTGTACCAGAGCTGGCGATTTGACAGCAGAAGCAGTTGCCTCATGAATTTTGTTAACAATAGAGCTAGGAGCTCCAGCTGGCAAAAAAAGACCGAACCAGGCAGAAGCAACGATTTCTAAACCAGATTCCTTGAGTGTCGGCACATCTGGAAATGATTGCGATCTATTGGTGCCAGTGGTTGCAAGTACCCTGAGGCGTCCCGATCTAACATGAGATTGCACAACAGGTATGTGATTTTGAGAAAATTGGACTTGATTTCCAAGCAATGCGGTAATTGCTTGAGCTCCACCAGGATAGGGAACATGCAGTGGCTTGGCATTAAGCACCTGGTTCATTAATTCCACTGACAGATGGGGATAGGTGCCATTTCCATTAGAGGCATAGTTGATCTCTTTTCCGCCAGATTTCATTAGTTTTAGAAAATCATCAAGTGAACGAATTGATGAGTCCGCATTCACGCACAATGCAAGGGGTCCTTCAGTAACCTGAGTGACGGCAACGAAATCCTTGAGCGGGTCATATCTCAGTTGTTTGTAGACCCATGGTGCGAATGCATGTGTGGCTGCGCCACTCAATAAAATCGTGTAACCATCAGGCGCTGACCGCGCGACATGTTCTGCGCCAATAGTTCCCCCAGCACCGGCTTTGTTTTCCACTACCACCGGGACAGCCAATTGGCGCCCCAACTCTTCTGCTAATAGTCGGCCAGTAATGTCGACCACACCACCGGGGGGATAAGGTACAACAAGCCGCACAGCCCTGTTAGGGTAATTTTGCGAGACAGCCTGAATCGGCAGTAAGAGACAAAGAGCAAGCAAGCAGATTCGAGCGATCATCTATTACTCCAGTTAAACTTAAGAAATAAGTTGGTAATAAGGGTACTCATTTGCCAGTTAATGCCAAGGCAAATGCCAGTCCAGATGCACAAGCAAAACCAAGCGCAACTGCAATCAAATCTTTGCGCAAGTGATTGACATTGCCGAACTCTATCAATAACAAGCGTACCCCACCAGCCAGGTGCATGGCCAGCAAGACGACCAAGCTCCACTCTGCGATCTTGAACAGTCCCTGATCAGTCCATCGTAAAAAGCTGTCGAGGGCTGCAGCCCCTTGAATTGCTTGGCCAAGTGCCCAGAAGTGCAGCGGGAGAAAGGCTGCCAGAGCAAGGCCAGACAGGCGATGTACCAAGAAGGCCCAGTAGGCTGGATGCGAGCGAGCTCGGGCATCATTGCGATGGATGATCATGGAATAACCACCGCATAAACTGCACGCAAGCCACTGGCCAGCACGATGAGCCCAAAAATTCGCGCGAAATTGAGAGCCGTCTTTTCTGACCAGTGCCACCACTCCACAGCGATGTTGTTTAGTCCCGGCGGAATGTGGATGGCTGCGGCAATGACAAATACCGTGTAGAGCAGTGCAAAGCCCCAGTTGCCCTGAGTGCGTCCGAGAATCTCAGCCGCACTCAAGCCTCCTTGGACGGCAAAGATCATGACTGCCAGATGGATCAGGACGCAAACGGCCAACACCATGGCGCTTATGCGCTGCCAATACCAACGGCGGGCCTGGGCGATGTTGTTTGATGCGGCAAGATTATTCACAGTCTGCCTTTTACCGCCGCCCTGGCCGTCGCACGCTTGAGGCCGGCAATAGCTGTTGTTGGCGACAACATTTTCGGACATCGTTCGCTGCATGAACCCTGGGTGTGACAAACATGGCAGCCCGCATCGCCAGCCACTGCACGCAGGCGCTCGGTCTGATTGACATCACGAACATCGTTGACCAGGGTCCATGCCCGGTTTAGGGCGGCTGGCCCGAGGTAGTGGGGGCGCCAGCTCACCACATCACAGGAGGCATAGCAAACGCCGCAGCCAATGCACTCGATGCCGGCATTGGCGGCGCGTCGTTCTGATGCATCCGGTGACACTCGTGCAAAAGGATCCTGTCGTGTGGTGGAGCCCTGGAACTGTCCTTTGGCTTGAGCCCATTTGTCGAAGAAGGTGCTCATATCGGTGGCCAAATCCTTGATCACCGGCAGATTGGCTAGCGGGGCAATCTCAAGTTGATTATTGAGCGCCACTTTTGCAATATGAGTGCGGCAAGTCCAGCGAGCTTGCCCGTTGACTGTCATCGCACAAGAACCGCACATGCCCACGCGACAAGCAAACCGATAACTCAGGGTTGGTTCGAGCTGGCGTTGGATATAAGTCACCACATCCAGCACAGTCTGGCTTTCGTGACGTGGCACCTGGTATGTGCTGAACGCCCCGGATTGCTTGCCGCGCCAGACCTTGACAGTGAGGTTTTTATGCATGGTTCGAAAAATTATTCCATTCTTCAGGGAATCAGCAAGGCTTTAGCTGTTGCCAGTCTGCCAGCATCGAGATCCTCAAAAGTGGCTTGACCCTGAGCTAGAGGCCTGCTTTCCACCCAGGACAGATCACCGAATACCCCTCGGTGCAAAGCGTCAACTGTGGCCCGTAGATCTGCAGTTGTATAGGTATATGTTCCCAACAATGTTATTTCAGCAAGGGTTAACTTGCGCATATCTATCTCGCTGGACCAATCTTGTAATCCGATATGCATGATGACACCGCCAGGCTTGATGGCCGCGAAGGCCTGTGCACGCGTTGGCTTGGCTCCCACTGCATCGATTACAAAATCGAACTGATTTTCCTTGAGTGGCGATTCTCTTGGATCGAAGGCCTCTAAACCTCTTACCGCCTGAGCAGCGCTTGCACGACGCAATGGATTCAGTTCAGTAAGAGTTAGACTCACCACGCCCAGATGTTTGAGCAACAGGGCTGCAAGCATGCCAATGGCGCCACCACCAATGATCAAAACCCTGCACTCATGCACTGGTCGCATCAGGCAGCGCACGGACAAATTGACCGCATGCCAAGCTGTTGCAGCAGGTTCGGTGAGTGCGCCTATGTGAGCGGGCATATCCTGTGGCATCGCTATTAATGATGCAGATGGAATGCTCATGTATTCGGCATAGGCGCCATCCCGCGTCATGCCGACCATGGTCCGGTTGGAGCACAAATTGTTTCTACCTTGGACGCAATATTCACAAGTGCCACAGGTAATGAGGGGATTTCCTGTCCAGCGTGTCCCCACCTCAAAACCACTCGCCTGGCTTTGAATGATTTTCCCAACAAATTCATGCCCCAGAACCAAGCCTGGTTTGCGACGAGGATCGTGACCATGCCAGGCGTGCATGTCAGACCCACAAATGCCGACGGCCTCAATTTTCAAAGTGACTTCACCAGACCTGGCATCTGGCATTGGCCTCTCCATAAACTGGACTTCTCTGGGATGGGTATAGACAAGAGCTTTCATGATGGTGCTTGGCAAGTATCTTGAATTGCAAGACGCAACGCATCTGACATACGTTGTACATCGTCGATTGATGAAATAAAAGGCGGGGCCAGTACCAGCGTATCGCCTGGCGCACGAGTCAGGATGCCACGGGCGAAAGCTGCGGCTTGGGTTCGGGCGCCGCGCCTACCTGGACCTTCAGAATCAGGTGACAATTCAATGCCGGCAGCCAAGCCAAAGTTTCGTATGCTGATAACGCCTGGGGCGTCCGATAAACTGTGTATGATATTTTCGAAGTGTGGCGTCAGGTCGCGAACACGTTCCAGCAGGCTCTCTTCACGAATTACATCCAGCATGGCAAGACCGGCGGCACAGGCAAGGGGATGCCCGGAACTTGTATATCCGTGCATTAATTCCGAGAGATGCGAAGGCCCTAGCATCAGCGCCTCTTGGATTTCCCTTCTGACAATAACTCCCCCAAGAGGGGCCGCGCCATTGCTCACGGTTTTGGCAAAGACAATCATGTCGGGCACCACGCCAAGCGCTTGCGAGGCAAACATCTCACCTAGACGTCCAAAACCGGTGATTACTTCATCAAAAATAAGCACTAGCCCATGCTTGTCACATATTTCGCGCAAACGTTGCAGATATCCAATGGGCGGAACCAAAACGCCAGTAGAACCTGCAAAGGGCTCTATGATCACAGCCGCAATATTGGATGCATCATGTAATGTGATCAGCCGCTCAAGTTCATCCGCCATTTGAGGGCCACCTATTGTAGGCTGGCCCCTGACAAACGCCTGAGTTGCTGGATCCCAAGTAGACTGTAAATGGTCGCTACGAAGCAAGGCACCTGCAAATGCACGGCGATTGTTGACCATGCCACCAACTGAGATGCCCCCGAACCCTACACCATGAAAAGCGCGCTCTCGCCCAATGAACAGTTGTCTTTCGCCATGACCACAGGCTCTTGCATAAGCCAGTGCAATTTTGAGTGCTGTGTCTACAGCTTCAGAACCGCTGTTCGTGAAGAAGACCCGGTCCATACCCGGTGAAGAAATCGCCCCAATTCGCTCTGCCAGTAGAAACGCACTCGGGTGGCCAACCTGGAAATTAGAGGCATAGTCCAGAGTGTCAATTTGTTTTTTCATGGCCTCTGAAATACGAGGATGGCCATGGCCGGCGCCGACACACCAGAGTCCTGATGTGCCGTCAAGAATTTCTCTTCCATCAGCTGTTCGATATGAAATTCCTTTGGCGGAAGTCACCAGCCTGGGAGATGCCTTGAAATCCCTATTGGGGGTAAATGGCATCCAAAAAGAATCGAGTTGTGGATTCATTTGGCGGTAAATCCTCCATCGACCATTAAGGTCTGACCGGTAATGTAGGCACTGGCGTCGCTCGCTAAAAATACCGACGCGCCGTATAAATCGGTCAGGTCCCCATTACGCCCCAGACAGGTTTGATCCGAGTTCTTCTTGGCCAAAATCGGATCGTTGAATACCGATGCGGTAAGTGCAGTTGGGAAAAAGCCTGGGCCTAAGGCATTACAGGTAATTCCTTTAGCACCCCACTCCTGAGCGATCGCACGGGTGAGCTGAACAATGCCGCCTTTGCCGGCCCCATAAGGGGCACTATTTGCAAAAGCCCGATAGCTTTGAAGAGAGGCGATATTGATGATGCGCCCCCAGTTTCTCTCGCTCATGCCCGGTGCCAAGGCCTGGGTAAGGAAAAAAGGTGCCCCCAAATGCAATGCAATTTGAGTTTGCCAAGCTTCAGGCGTTACTTCAGAAAATGCATGCCTTAGGTTGACTCCGGCTGCATTGACAAGAATGTCAATTCCGCCAAAAAGTTTTTCGACAGCTTGCGCAGCAGAACGAAGAGCTTGGACGTCAGTGAGATCAACGCAGATCTGGCCAACCTGGATGCCTTCACTACGCAAAGATTTCTGTGTGATATCAAGCTCAGCGGCGCGTCGCGCGGCCAGAATCACTTTTGCACCTGCCAACCCCAGTGCGCGTGCCATGGCTGCGCCGATACCAGAATTTCCTCCGGTGATCAGCGCTTGTCGGCCAGAAAGATTAAATAGCGAAGTAATCGCCGAATTCATCACTACACTGTAACTTGCTCACCAAGAGCAAAATGCTGATGGGGATAATATTTGGCAAGTCGATCATCGGCAGTGCGCGCATGTGCCTCCATGCCTTCAAGACGAGAAATTCTTGCAGTAACTTCCCCGATGTCGCGTGCGGCTTGCCGCGTCATGCGTTGCCATGTCAGTGTTTTCATGAATTTATGAACAGAAAGTCCGCCCGAGTAACGGGCTGCCCCCTTGGTTGGTAGTACATGATTGGGGCCGCTGGCCTTGTCGCCATAAGCCACAGTCGTTTCTTCACCAAGAAAAAGTGAGCCGTAACAGGTGAGATTGGCAAGCCACCAGTCGAGATCTTGTGCGTGAACTTCTAGGTGTTCGCTTGCATATTTGTCAGAGACCAAAGCCAATTCCTCGCGTGTGTCACAAACGATGACCTCTCCGTAGTCACGCCATGCAGCGCCAGCGGCATCCCGTGCGGTGGGCGGAAGTGCATCTATCAAAGCGGGAACTCGCCTCATTACTTCTTGCGCCAGCGAGGCTGATGTCGTGAATAGCCATGCGGGAGATTCATGGCCATGTTCAGCCTGGCCAACAAGATCGCTGGCGACAATCGCTGGATCAGCAGAGTCGTCAGCGATGACGGCCACCTCTGAGGGACCTGCGAACACATCAATTCCAACTTTTCCGAAGAGCATTCGTTTTGCCTCTGCAACAAATTTATTGCCTGGTCCAACGATGACATCAGCTGTTTTACCGGTGAACAATCCGTAAGCCATTGCGGCAATCGCTTGAACACCGCCAAGTGTCATGATGACATCAGCGCCAGCCTTGTCAAAGGCGTATAAGAGGTAAGGGTGCATAGGCCCACCTCTGAAAGGGCCTGAGCAAGCAACGATAGTCTTGACGCCAGCGGCCTTGGCGGTGGCCACGCCCATGTAGGCTGATGCAATATGAGCATAGCGACCAGCTGGTGCGTAGCATCCCGCCACATTGACAGGAATGACCCTTTGGCCAGCAACAACCCCAGGATGTAATTCGGTGGAAAATTCTTTGAGCGATTCGCGCTGTGCAATCGCAAAGTCACTGACTTGTTTGATGGCAAAGTCAATGTCTCGCCTGATCCCCTCAGGTACCTCGGAGGAACGGCGATCAATTTCTGAGCGAGTCAATACAATATCTTGATCCCAACCATCAAGTTTTTTTGCATAGGCTCTTACTGCTTGCTCCCCATTGACCTTTATTTCTTCGAGCATATCCCCCACAACTTTTTGGGCGGATGCAGTTTCTGTTTCTGGTGTCTTGCTTGCTTTTTTTAGAAAGTTTGTAGTCATCGATAACTCCGGGATTCAAGCGTAAACGATGCTGTGAGACGACATTCTCAATCCGTCATCTCACAGCAATCATTGGGCATCAATTTGTTTTGCTTGCGAACTCGCGAAGTTTGGGATCGGCAGCAACACGCTTCATGAAGGCGTCCGTGATGTAGTCAGATGATTTGGGGGCTGCCTGCACAGCTCCGGTTCCACGCATGAATTCACTGATGGCGCCAAACCAGCTGTCAACCACAGAACTTCCTCGGGCGCGATCCATATTCTGAAGTTGCTGGTTTAGGTTAAATGTTGGCCGAGTATCAAATTCCTTTTTCATTGATCCCTCGCTGATCGTCACTCCGCCTTGGGCATAGAATTTTTTCATCATCTCTATGGCTTCAGACTTGTTGGCATTGGCCCATGACCAGCCTCGCAAGTAGACCGCCAGGAACTTTGCTACGTTCTCTGGATTTTGTTGAGCGTAATCGCCGCGTACGATCAGAGCGCCAGGAACAATTGCGCCGCCTTCTTTTCCAGAGCAGAGTACACGTCCTCCGGCTTTTTCCTCCAGGGTGTAGATATTGGGTGCCCAAAGTCCTCCCAAGTCGGCATTACCAGATGACATGGCTGAAATAATTTCAGCCTGTCCCATGTTTTTGATCGTGACATCAGTTTTGCCCAGCCCCCATTTTTTCAGACAAGACTGGACTGCATAGTCGCCAGTCGAATTGGATGTCAGGACGATGGTCTGCCCTTTGATGGAGGCGGGGTTTTTTAAGAACTTATCCGCTGTTGCTTTGGTGGCCAACAGAGCATTTCCCGCAGATTCGTCGTTGGTGACGCCAATAGTCTGAATTCCAAAGCGCACATGGCCGAGAACAGCCGGTACTGAGCCTGTGCCACCGACATCCCATGACTTGGACGCGGAAGCGGCTATCTGGGGCACTCCAGCAGGAAATGTGCTGAACACTGGTTTCAGTCCAAGTTCAGCCCACCAATTCTTCTCAGTTGCCACATAGAACGGCAACGCCCAATAAAGCGCAGGTTGATAACTGACCTTGATTTCTACGAGGGGAGCCTGCGCCTGGACCGCAGATGGAGCCCCAAATGCAAGCACAAGAGCAGCCGCTATGCGGCGATTGAGGGTTAAGTATTGTGCAAACGGTTTCATTGAAAGTCTCCTAAAAGGTTAAGCAAGGGGTGGCGAGATCAATGCGCGTCGGTCCCCTGTTCCTCGCGCAAAAGTTTCCAGATATGTGTACGTAGATGAACAAAAGATGACTGGTCCATAACATCTTCAATTCTGGATAAATTGTTCCAAAGCTCTTTTTCGCGTACTGACTTGACGTCGATGATTTCCCTGATACGCCCTGGCCTTCGAGACATGACCACAATGCGGTCGGCCAAATAGACCGCTTCATCAACTGCATGGGTGATAAAAAGAACTGTCCGTGGATGGCTGCGAGCCAGCCTGACAAGTTCTTCTTGCATGACAACACGGGTTTGTGCATCCAGCGCACCAAAGGGCTCGTCCATCAGGAGCACCTTGGGGTCCAGCACATAAGCCCGGGCAATGGCCACACGCTGTTGCATGCCGCCAGAGAGCTGGTGAGGGTAGGCTCTTTCATAACCCTGTAGGCCCATCAATTCAATGTATTGCTCGATTCGTTTTTTGCGTTCAATATCAGGAATGCCCAAAGAGATCAGGCCAAACTCTATGTTTTGCCACACTGTTTTCCACGGAAAAAGGGCGAACTGCTGGAAAACCACAGCACGGTCAGTGCCGGGCCCCTGAACCGCCTGCCCATCCACCAGGACCCGACCACTGCTTGGTTTGTCCAATCCAGCGGCCATCCTTAGGCAGGTGGTCTTACCGCATCCGGATGGCCCGACTATGGCAATGAACTCTTGGTCTTCAACCAGGAGGTTGATATCCTCAAGTGCGACTACATTTTGGTCGCTTTGTCGAAAAACTCTTGTGACGTTGCTGAATTCAATCGTTGCCACAGTGTCCCTTTCTGTTCGCGGTCGTCTTGATTAAAGTCCACGCTTGGCTTCTACGCGCTGCTGAATGCGGCGAATCAAAACGTCCAGAAGCAATCCAATAATGCCAATGGCAATCATCCCGCTCATCACAGTTGCGGTTGATATGTTGGCCTGACCACGCACCATCAGGTATCCGACCCCGCTAGAGGCGACGATCAATTCGGCTCCAACCAATGATTGCCATCCAAGCCCAGCTGAAATTCGCAGTCCGGCCACAATGGAAGGCAGGGCGGCTGGAAGTAGGACCTGAGTAATGTTGCGCCAGTGGCTTGCACCCAGGGTGCTGGCTGCCTCCAAATAGCGGCGGTCGACGTACTTGGCTCCACGGTATGTGTTTATCAAGATGGGGGGAAATGCACCCATGAAGATTATGAGTACAGGCCCCCCGATGCCGGTGCCAAACCATAAAGCGGCAAACGGCACCCATGCAATGGGCGCAACAAATCTTACTGTCTCAAAGAGCGGACTCACCACGCGATCGATCAGGCGGAACCAGGCCATGAGCAGTCCCAGTGGCAGGCCGAGCAAAACAGCAATGCCAAAACCCATGAAAAAGCGTTGCATGCTGGCTAGCACATGGGTGTGTAAGACTGCACCCGCAAATGGTTCTGTCCAAAGTTGCGTGAAACGCTGCAGTACGACCCAAGGCGGAGGCATAAATTCGGGCGCTGTCACCCCAATAAGTGCCAACGTTGACCAAAGCCCGATGAACATCATTGCTCCAAGGCCGCTGAGCAGCCAAAATCGAGCAGAGGACATTTTTGCCTGCAGGATCAATCTGACCTCCACGGCATGGCCCGGGTTTCAATGGCACCCAGCGCCAGAGTCATCAGCCAGCCGGTAAGGGCAACACTCAGCATCCCCACAAGTATCATGGCCGGATAGATATCTTGTGCGCCTTGATTGAGGATTTGACCAAGTCCAGCGATTGCGCCAACCAATTCTGCGGCCACCAAGGTCGTCCAGGACGCTTGCAGGGATAGCCTTAGTCCAGTAAAAATACTCGGCAGAGCGCCAGGAATCAGAACTTCACGCCACAAGCGCCATCCCGATACGCTCAGCATTGAAGCCGCTTCAAAAATGGGTCGTTCAATTTGACGTACCCCACTGAAGCTATTGATGACTGAGGGTACAAACGCTGCCACAAATATGACAAGCAGCTTGGCTGAATCACCTAATCCAAGCCAGACAATGGCAAGCGGAATCCAGGCCAGGGGTGGAATAGGGCGCAGAAAAAGAAAAACCGGATTTGCAATCGTTTCGACGGATCGGCTCGCACCCATGGCTAGACCCAAAATGACGCCGATGCAGGAGGAAATCGCAAATCCCATGAAAACCAGTCGAATGCTGCGCCAGGCATGCTCGTGCCAAAGAGCATTGGCGTAGCCAGTCCATAGCATTTGCTGCCATGCAGCCCATGTTTCCTCGGGGGTGGGGAAGCGTATTGAGGGAATCCAGCCACTTCCACTGGTCAGTACCCACCAGCTCAACAGGAGTCCAAAAGCCGCCAGCAAGGCGTGCACCACTTTTCGCGCCGTCAGCCAGGTCGGGCTAGAGAGCAGGTTGACCATCAGTCGAATACCCATCAATTTGAAGTGGTGCGAAATTATGTAAGCGCTTTCATTATTTCAACATAAAATTTACCGGTCAATGCGGTTTTGTTTGAAAACGCCTAGTGTTTACCCTAGGAAATCTATTTGATACTTTTTTCAATTTTGAAAGCGCGTACATAATTTAGGCGATGGTTAAGACAATGGCGAGACCCACCATAGATGAAGTAGCCAAGCGTGCAGGCGTATCGACGGCTACTGTGTCGCGCGTATTGAACCGGCCCGAGGCGGTTCGAGACCCCTTGCGCAAACAAGTGATGGAGGCCATTGAAAAGCTGGGTTACGTGCCACACGCCGGCGCTCGCGCTCTGATGCTCCGTCGAAGCGGAACCATAGGTGCAGTTTTTCCGACAGTCGACAACGCGATTTTCGCAAAGGCTATTGAAGCTTTGCAGCAGAGACTGGCTCTCGATGGCGTGCAATTACTTTTGGCCACCAGCGGCTATGAGCCTGAGAGCGAGATGCGTGAGGCGATAAATTTGGTCACTCGGGGGGTTGATGGCTTGGTTCTTTGCGGTTTTAGCCAGCACCCAACTTTGCTGAATTTCATAAGTCAACGCGGATTGCCATGTGTTCATGTCATGGCTCATCCTGGAATAAATGGACTGATGAGCGTGGGGTTCGATAACGCACGGGGCATGTACAACGCGACTCGTTATTTGTTGGATCTTGGACATAGACACATTGCCATGCTGGCTGGTGTGACCAAATACAACGATCGCGCCCGAGAGAGAGTTGCTGGCGTTAGACAGGCAATGATGGAGGCAAAGCTGGATTGGCCAGAATCATCTTTAGTCGAGAGTCCATATTCGCTGACAGAAGCTCGATCCGGGATGCACCGACTCATGCAGTTGAGCCCTCGGCCAACCGCTGTCTTGTGTGGCAATGATGTATTGGCTCTTGGAGCGATGCTGGAGGCTGCGCACATGGAGCTGGTCGTGCCTCAGGACGTCTCCATCATCGGTTTTGACGATCTGGAAATGTCTAGGCATCTCCGTCCGGCGCTCACCACAGTGAGAGTTCCAACTGAAAGCATGTGGTCTACAGCAGCAGAGCGTCTGTTGGCCGCTTTGCGCAATGAGCCAGTCACTGCGCATACGGAAGTGGAAGTTGCTTTGGTAGTTCGGCAGTCTTGTGGACCAGTAGTCCAGAACTGATTGACCGTAATTAATTACAAAGTCAATGGTTGACTTCAATACCTAATCGCGCGCCAGTTACTTTTTGGACAGCATGCTGACGTAATCATGAGCCCGAGTGTCTATCGTTGAGATCCGGTATTCCACAGGCTTGTCACCAAAGGTGAGTGCCAGTCGGTGTACTTCGATCACCGGGGTTCCAGGGGCTAGCCCCAAAACACGAGCCACAGTCCTATCAGCCGCAACTGCACGGGCGCGCTCCTGGGCACGTAGGACGGTAATGCCGAAATCTGATTGGTACAAGGCATACACCGTGCTGCCTCTTTGGATGAACTGCTGCTCAGTCAGGTTTCGGAATTTGGCGGATGGGAGTGTCAACCGATCGTGCACCACAACACGCCTGTTTAATGAGAGCTTGTTTTCAATTTTGAAAACTTGGTCGCCCGGTCGAATCCGCAAAGCGTGGGCCTCTGTCGGAGAGGCTTTATCACGCGAAAAAGCAATGCAGTCAATGGCTGGAAATTCAAGTTCGCGTATGGGATGGCCGTCTTCAGGGTCAGGTCGGGGTTCGACCTGAAAAAATTGAAACATGAAGCGCGCATTGTTGTGCGGAGCAACAAATGTCCCCTTGCCCTGGCGGCGCACCAGCACATGTTCGTGGACCAGTTCATCCACCGCATGACGCAAGGTGCCAATGCTGACATTCATGGACGCGGCCAGGGTGGCCTCATTGGGCAGGGCCTTGCCAATTCCATAGCGGCTGGCCTCAATCTTCTGCTGCAAATCTCTTTTTACCTGACGGTAGAGCGGCAAAGTTTTTTCTTCGGGAGCTGTCGTATTGCTGGTTGATGACTTGATGAATTGCATTTCTTCTCTCCAGTCGCACGGACAATTTTATAGGTCATTTATATGACTTGATTGACTTCGGGGTATTCGGTTCTAAACTGCGAGGCGTTACAACTTCTAGTAGTGGATTTGCAATGATTCATTTTGTTTTGCACGACGCCAAGGACACCGTGGCGGTCGTTGTCGTTGAAGGTGTGAAGGCGGGCAATGACCTGACAGGCTGGATCATGGATGAGGACAAGACCATTCAGATCAAGGCCCAGCAAGACATTCCCATCGGCCACAAGATTGCGTTGAAGGCAATGAATGTGGGCGATACCGTATGGAAGTACGGCATCGACATGGGTAAGGTGGTGGCGCCGATCCAGGTGGGCCAGCATGCCCATGTGCACAACATCAAGACCAAGCGTTGGTAATTTTGGGGAAACATCATGTCAGTGATCGATAAAAACACCACATTTCTAGGTTATCGCCGCGAAAATGGGCGTGTGGGTGTACGCAACCACGTCATCATTCTTCCGCTGGATGACTTATCCAACGCAGCCGCCGAAGCGGTGGCTCATAACATCAAGGGCACGCTGGCCATCCCCCATCCCTATGGGCGCCTGCAATTCGGTGCCGACCTTGATCTGCACTTCCGTACCCTGATTGGCACCGGCTGCAACCCCAATGTGGCGGCGGTGGTGGTGATCGGTATCGAAGATGGTTGGACCAAAAAGGTGGTCGATGGCATTGCCACCACCGGCAAACCCGTCACCGGGTTTGGCATTGAGGGGCATGGCGACCATGAAACCATCATGAAGGCCAGCAAGGTGGCGCGCGAATATGTGCAGTGGGCCAGCGAAAAGCAACGCGAAGTGTGCGGCATTTCCGAGCTGTGGGTCAGTACCAAGTGCGGAGAAAGCGACACTACCAGCGGTTGCGGCTCCAACCCAACGGTGGGTAATGCTTTCGACAAGCTGCATCCATTGGGTAACTACCTCTGCTTTGGCGAGACCAGTGAGATCACCGGCGGTGAAAACATCGTAGCCGCGCGCTGCAAGACGCCTGCGGTGGCGGATCAATTCATGTTCATGTTCAACCGCTACCAGGACATGATCAATCGCCATAAAACCACTGACCTGTCGGAAAGCCAGCCCACCAAGGGCAATATCGCTGGCGGCTTGACCACCATCGAGGAAAAGGCACTGGGCAATATTCAGAAGATCGGCAAAAAGTGCACAGTGGACGGTGTGATTGACAAGGCTGAGATGCCGACTCATCCGGGTTTGTGGTTTATGGACTCCTCGTCAGCGGCAGCTGAAATGGTGACTCTGTGTGCGGCATCGGGCTACGCAGTGCATTTTTTCCCGACAGGCCAGGGCAATGTCATAGGAAACCCGATCCTTCCAGTCATCAAGATTTGTGCCAATCCACGCACTGTGCGCACCATGAGTGAGCATATCGACGTGGACAGCTCTGGTCTGTTGCAGCGCGATATCACGCTGGACCAGGCAGGTGACAAGCTGCTCGAGTGCATGCTGCGCACCGCTAATGGTCGCTTGACAGCTGCCGAAGCACTGGGACACCGGGAGTTTGTGCTCACGCGCTTGTACGAATCGGCATAAGGTAGAAGCGGCGCATGGCGCGCATCGTAGTCACCGAATTCATGGACGAGCGTGCCGTGGCGCAGTTGCGCGCCCGGCATGATGTGTTGTATGACCCGAAGCTTGTCGATGATATGCCTGCCCTGTTGGCAGAAGCGGGGCGAGCCGATGCGCTGATCGTGCGTAATCGCACCCAGGTCCGTGGTGAACTGCTTGCCGCCCTGACAAGCTGCCAGGTCATTGGGCGCCTGGGTGTTGGCTTGGACAATATCGATGTGGCATCCTGTGATGCCAGAGGTATGCGGGTGATACCTGCCACTGGCGCCAATGCCTTGTCCGTGGCTGAGTATGTGATCACCGCTGCCATGATGCTGCTGCGCGGGGCCTACCAGTCCACTGCAGATGTGGCGCATGGCCATTGGCCGCGCAATTCGCTGGGCAATGGACGAGAGACGGCAGGCCGAACGCTGGGCATCATTGGCTTTGGCTCGATTGGTCAAACAGTGGCGCGACTGGCACGTGGCTTGGGCATGCAGGTGATCGCCTTTGACGCGCTGCTCGACAGCGATGCGCCAGTCTTTGAGCAACTGGGGGTCAAGTGTGCAGGCCTGCTGGAGGTCATAGCTCAAGCCGATGTGGTGACCCTCCATGTGCCGCTGGTAGAAGGCACCCGCGGCCTGTTCAATGCCGAGCGCATCGCCTTGATGAAGCCCGGTGCGGTACTTATCAACACTTCACGCGGTCATATCGTCGACATGGACGCCCTGGTGGCAGCCTTGCGTTCGAACCATCTGGGCGGCGCTGCTGTTGATGTATTTGATGCCGAACCATTGCCTGCAAGCCCTTCCCTACAGAATTGTCCCAACCTTCTACTCACACCTCATATTTCTGGGGTCAGTGCCGAGTCCAATGAGCGGGTGTCCTTTCTGATTGCAGAAAAAATAATTGAGGCCCTGGATCGATAATGCCCAAAATTTCACTCGATGAAGCTGTTGCTCTTGTGTCACGAGCTTTAGCCAAAGCTGGTGCTGGTCAAGCCATGGCAGATGGCACGGCAAAGGCGCTGGTTCTGGCGGAAGCGCAGGGCTTGGGTTCGCATGGCTTGAGTCGTGTCAGTCAGTATGTGACTCATCTTCTCAATGGGCGTGTCGATGGCAAGGCCGTTGCATCGGTGAGCCGACGTAAGGGTGGCGCTCTCCTGATTGATGCCCAGGAAGGATTGGCTTTCCCGGCGTGTGCGTTGGCTGTGCAAGAGGCTATTGCTGCTGCGCGTGAGCATGGCGTATCTTTCACTGGCGTGATTCGTAGCCATCATTGCGGGGTTGTGGTCGATCACCTACGGCCGGCGGCAGAGGCTGGTATGGTGGGTCTGGGTTTTGCCAATTCGCCTGCGGCCATGCCTGCAGCTGGGGGTCGGCATGCAATTTTTGGCACCAATCCGATTGCAGCAGCATTTCCTCGCCGTGATGCTTCCCCCCTCTTGATCGATCTCAGCCTGAGTGAGGTGGCGCGTGGCAAATTGATGGTGGCAGCCAAGGAAAAGCGGCCGATTCCTGAAGGCTGGGCGCTTGATGCGCAAGGTCAGCCAACCACTGATCCCAAGGAAGGTCTGGCGGGCTCGATGTTGCCAATTGGTGCGGTTTCCTCTTCCAAGGGCGCCATGCTGGCCCTGATGGTCGAGTTGCTGGTGACAGCGCTGATCGGTGCCAATTTTGGCTATGAAGCTTCCAGTTTTTTCGTCGATGAAGGTAATCGGCCTGGCATCGGCCAGGCGTTTTTGATTTTGGACCCGGGAGCTTTGGCAGGCAGTGATGGCTATTACAGGCGTATCGAGGTATTGATTGAGGAAATGCTCAAGGATGATGGGGTCAGATTGCCTGGCATGCGTCGCGAAAAATTGTTGAATCAGGCTCGTGAAAATGGATTGATAGTGTCAGAAGAATTGTTGAAAGCTGTTCTTTTGTAGGGCAGATATGTCGTCATATTTTCTGACTGGAGCGTTTGCTTCTTATGCGTTTGCCTATTGCTTCATTCCTACTGGTGCTCTCGCTATTCACTCAGTCGAAGGCGGCTTCACTGGAGGGACTTAGTTTTGATGATCAAGTTCGCTTGGGTGGAAGCGAACTCAAGCTCAATGGCTTGGGCGTACGCGGCATATTTATTTTCAAGGCCTATGTGGCTGGCCTGTATTTGCCTGTCAAAACCAGTCAGTCGCATGAAGCCCTAATGCAAAAAGGGCCAAAACGCCTACAGCTACGCATGTTGATGGAAGTTGGTGCCGAAGACATTCGCAAGGCGCTTGTGGATGGTATGCGTAAAAACGTGACGGATGCGCAATGGTCTTTGATGCAGGAGCGTGTCAACCGCTTTTCAAGCACCATTCTGGAACTTGGAAATGCCCAACGCGGTGACACCATCACCCTCGATTACCAGCCTGCACAAGGCTTGCTGTTGTCTGTCAATGAAGTCAGCAAAGGTCAGGCCATCGCCGGATCGGACTTTTACAATGCCCTGCTGGCAATTTTTATTGGCGATGATCCGGTGGACACTCGTCTCAGGAATGGACTGCTGGGCCTCTAAAATGCTTCTGTACACGTTTCTATCATGCTGCAGAGGAGAAGGTTTTATGAAACGCCGCTCGTTATTTTCAGCCAGCCTGCTTTTGCTGGCCGGTTCAGCTTTGGCCCAGAGTTACCCCAGCAAGGTGATCAAGTTACAGGTGCCATTTGCGCCTGGGGGTACCACAGATATTGTCGCTCGCGTGATTGCAGAACCGCTGGGCAAGGCATTGGGTCAACCGGTCATTGTTGAAAACAAGGCGGGTGGTGGAGGTGTGGTTGGTGCTTCAGAGACTGTCAAGGCCACACCGGATGGATATTCGCTTGGCATGGCCACAGTTTCCACCACCGCTGCCAATCCTGCGATCAATCCCAAAATTCCCTATAACCCGGTCACCGACTTCACGGCGGTGGTCAACATCGCTGCCACGCCCAATGTGATAGCTGTCCATCCAAGTTTTTCCGCCAAAGACTTCAAGGGTTTTCTTGCCGAATTGAAGAAATCACCCGGCAAATATTCCTATGCATCTTCCGGTACAGGTGGAATTGGCCATCTGCAGATGGAACTTTTCAAAAGTCAGACCCGCACATTCATCACACACATTCCCTACCGGGGTGCCGGACCTGCCCTCAATGACACGGTGGCGGGTCAGGTCCCAGTGATTTTCGACAATCTTCCCTCGGCGCTGCCTTTCATCCAGAGTGGCAAGCTGGTGGCCATCGTGGTGGCGGCGCCCAACCGGCTGGCCCAGCTTCCTCATGTGCCAACCTTCAAAGAGGTGGGGCTCGAGCCAGTGAACCGCATGGCCTATTATGGAATTCTTGGGCCCAGAAATTTGCCCAAGGAGATAGTCGACAAAATCAATGCCGGCGCCCGCAAAGCCCTGGAAGAGCCAGCTGTTCGCAAGCGGATCGAAGATACCGGCTCAATCGTGATTGGCAATTCGCCGGCGCAATTTGCCGAGCAGATCAAGGCCGAATACTCGGTCTATAAGAATGTGGTCCAGACGGCCGGGTTATCGCTGGATTGACTTTATTTTCAAATCAATTCGGGCATGGACGACGCCATCGAAGCATTCGTCAATGCCCTCTGGTTAGAGGAAGGGCTGTCAGCCAATACCTTGTCGGCCTACCGGCGTGATCTGACACTTTTGTCCCGCTGGTTACAGGCTCGGGGCAAGCACCTGGATCTTGCCCAGGAGCTTGATCTCAATGCCTATTTTGCTGAGCGTCACGCTGCCACTCGCGCCACTACCGCCAACCGACGCCTAACCGTTTTCAAGCGCTACTTTCGTTGGGCCTTGCGTGAGGGGCATATCGGGCTTGACCCAACTCTGCGGCTCCAAGCTGCCAAACAAGCCCTGCGCGTACCTCAGTCGCTCAGCGAAGCCCAGGTGGAGGCGTTGCTGGCTGCGCCGGGAGGAGACTCGCCGTTGGCGCTCCGGGACCGTACCATGCTTGAGCTGATGTACGCCAGTGGTTTGCGCGTCAGTGAACTGGTCTCGCTCAAGCTATACCAATTAGGAATCAACGAGTATGTGCTGCGTGTGCTGGGCAAAGGCCAAAAAGAGCGTCTGGTACCTTTTGGTGAGGTCGCGGGGATGTGGCTGCAACGATATTTGAGCGAGGCTCGCCCGGTTTTGTTGGGTGGCCGCTCCGCCGACGTCGTGTTCGTGACACAACGTGGATCCCGCAGTGGTGGGGCCATGACTCGCATGATGTTCTGGCTTATCGTCAAAAAATATGCCAGGCTGGCAGGAATTTCGGCGCCGCTTTCGCCCCACACCCTGCGTCATGCATTTGCCACCCACCTTCTCAACCATGGCGCCGATTTGCGGGCGGTGCAGATGCTCCTGGGCCATGCCGACATCTCTACCACCACCATCTATACCCATGTGGCACGTGAACGGCTGAAGATATTGCATGCACAGCACCATCCCCGAGGCTGATTGGTTTGTTTGCTCATTCTTCACAACTCCTGGGCTCAAGCCTTGAATAAATGAATTTTTTCATCATATAATCCAAGGCTTAGCAATTGAGCTCGAGTCCAATTGCTAAGTCATAGCCTCCTAGGCCATGGCAATTTCCGGAAATTGTGTAAACCCAACTTTATATAGGTACAAATATGAATAAGTCTCTTGTTCTGGCTGCCCTGATCGCTGCTGCTGCCCTTGCCGCCTGCGGCAAAAAAGAGGAGCCCGCTCCTGCCCCCGCACCTGCCGCTGCTCCCGCCCCCGCGCCCGCAGCAGCTCCCGCCCCGGCACCTGCCGACGCTGCTGCACCCGCTGCCGCTCCGGCTGCTCCTGCTGCTGCCCCGGCCGCACCG
The DNA here is from genome assembly GCA_964228805.1 of Burkholderiaceae bacterium. Taxonomy (GTDB): domain Bacteria; phylum Pseudomonadota; class Gammaproteobacteria; order Burkholderiales; family Burkholderiaceae_C; genus Hylemonella. The sequence goes on along the minus strand of CAXRBE010000147.1, from coordinate 1,418 downwards.
GCTCCTGCTGGCAAGTAATACCGGCGACAAGCTGGCAACTAAAAGCCCCGCTTCATGCGGGGCTTTTTTATGTGCGTAAAAGCTCCTGTGCACAGCGGTCTTCAGGATCAGAAAAAAAGCCCCGCTTAGGCGGGGCTTCTTTGTAAGTGCCTAGCCAACACAGGCGAGCGCAAACGCAAGCCTTGCGGCAACACACTGACAGATTACTTCAGCTTGATTTCCTTGTATTCCACATGTTTGCGTGCCTTGGGGTCGAATTTCATGATCGACATTTTTTCAGGCATGGTTTTCTTGTTCTTGCTGGTGGTGTAGAAATGGCCGGTGCCGGCCGTGGATTCCAGTTTGATTTTTTCGCGTCCGCCTTTGGTGGCCATGATGTTGCTCCTTCAGAATTTAGGCTTGGCCATGTGCGCGCAAGTCGGCGAGCACAGAGTCAATGCCGTTTTTGTCGATCAGACGTAGGGCGGCGCTTGATACGCGCAGGCGAACCCAACGGTTGTCGGACTCGACCCAGAATCGGCGATATTGCAGATTCGGCAGGAATCGGCGCTTGGTTTTATTGTTGGCATGGGAAACATTGTTTCCAACCATCGGGCCTTTGCCCGTGACTTCACAAACACGTGCCATGAGAACTTCGCTTTCTTCAATTACAGCGGTTACAGGCCAGAACTTTCAGATGAACAGCCCGGTTGCAACCCGCCTCACCTCGCCATTAGGGTGGCGGTAACCCAAGCAGTGCCAGAAGGGGGTCTGGCAAAGCCAAATATTATAGCTGATTCGATTTTGCGCCGTAGTACTCGGCCCTTGCCAGGCGGGTCGACAGAGGCTGTGTTCTGGCTGCGGTTGCGGGGCAGGGTCTTTAGGCCCTAGCCTTCCTGCTCCAAAAACCGCTGGGCATCCAGAGCGGCCATGCAGCCAGTGCCCGCACTGGTGATGGCCTGGCGGTAAACATGGTCCTGCACATCGCCGGCGGCGAAAACCCCTGCCACGGAAGTCTGGGTGGCAAAACCGTTTCGTCCAGACTTGGTCACAAGGTAGCCACCCTCCATTTCCAGCTGGCCCTGGAAAATATCGGTGTTGGGGGAATGACCAATGGCAATGAAGCAGCCCTTGAGCTCCAGATCCTCAGTCTGACCATCCTTGGTACTCTTGAGGCGCACGCCAGTGACGCCACTGGCATCACCCAAAACTTCGTCAAGGGTCTTGAATGTCTTCAGTTCGATCTTGCCCGCTGCCACCTTGTCCATCAGTTTGTCCACCAGGATGGGCTCGGCCTTGAATTTGTCCCGTCGATGGATGAGGTAGACCTTGCTGGCGATGTTGGAGAGGTAGAGCGCTTCCTCGACTGCGGTATTGCCACCGCCGACTACGCAGCAGACCTGTTCCCGATAGAAAAAGCCGTCGCAGGTGGCACAGCC
>CAXRBE010000146.1:0-30193 GCA_964228805.1 Burkholderiaceae bacterium | reverse complement strand
GCCTTTCTGGTGTCCGACGGCGTCATTCCCAGCAATGAAGGCCGGGGCTATGTGCAGCGCCGTATCGTGCGCCGCGCCATCCGCCATGGCTACAAGCTGGGCAGGAAGACGCCTTTCTTTCACAAGCTGGTGGCCGAGCTGGTGCGCCAGATGGGCGCTGCCTACCCGCGCCTGAAAGAGCAGGAACAGCGCATCACCGAGGTGCTCAAGGCCGAGGAAGAGCGCTTCTACGAAACACTGGCCCATGGCATGGATATCCTGGATGCTGCGCTGACCAACGCCAAGGTGCTGCCGGGCGAGGTGGCTTTCAAGTTGCACGACACCTATGGCTTTCCGCTGGACCTGTCGGCCGATGTCTGCCGCGAACGTGGCCTGACGGTGGACGAGGCCGGTTTCCAGACGGCCATGGACAAGCAGAAGGCGCAGGCCCGCGCTGCTGGCAAGTTCAAGATGGACAAGGCGCTCGATTACAACGGCGCCAGCAATATTTTTGTTGGTTACGAGCAGCTGGCCACTAACGCCAAGATTGTGGCCATTTATGTGGGCGGGGTGGCCAGCGCCGCTCTCAAATCAGGCCAGAGCGGGGTGGTGGTGCTGGACACCACACCTTTCTACGCCGAAAGCGGCGGCCAGGTGGGCGATGAAGGCGTGCTCACCAGCGGCTCGGCCCGCTTCGAGGTGGCCGACACGCAGAAGATCAAAGCCGATGTGTTTGGCCACCACGGCAGCCTGAGCCAGGGCACACTCAATGTGGGTGACCATGTGAGCGCCCAGGTGAACCTGGTCACGCGTGCTGCTACCATGCGCAACCACTCGGTCACCCACCTGATGCATAAGGCTCTGCGCGAGGTGCTGGGCGTCCATGTGCAGCAGAAGGGCTCTCTGGTCAATGCCGAGCGCACCCGTTTCGATTTTGCGCACAACGCGCCTGTGACGGAAGCTCAGATTCTGGAGATCGAGCGCCGTGTGAATGAAGAAATTCTGACCAACAGCGCCACCCAGGCAAGGGTAATGGACATCGAGGCGGCCCAGCAGACGGGCGCCATGATGCTCTTTGGTGAAAAGTATGGCGATACCGTGCGGGTGCTCGATATCGGCAGCAGCCGCGAATTGTGCGGTGGCACCCATGTGCAGCGCACTGGCGACATCGGCCTGTTCAAGGTGGTGGCCGAAGGTGGTGTCGCTGCCGGCGTGCGCCGCATCGAGGCGGTGTCGGGCGCCAACGCGCTGGCCTATCTACAGCAGCTTGAAAGCACGGTTACCCAGGCCGCTGGCACGCTCAAGGCACCAGCCACTGAGTTGCAGGGTCGCATTGCCCAGGTGCTGGAGCAGGTCAGGTCGCTGGAAAAGGAAATCGCAGCACTCAAGGGCATGCTGGCCTCCAGCCAGGGTGACGAACTCTTGACTCAGGCGGTGGATGTCAAAGGCATCAAGGTGCTGGCCGCCCGGCTCGAGGGCGCTGACGCCAAGACACTGCGCGAGACCATGGACAAGTTGAAAGACAAGCTCAAGACCGCCGCCATCGTGCTGGCAGCGGTGGACGGCGACAAGGTGCAGCTGGCTGCCGGCGTGACCGCTGACAGCACAAGCAAACTAAAGGCCGGTGAACTGGTCAACTTCGTGGCCCAGCAGGTGGGTGGCAAGGGTGGTGGCAAGCCCGACATGGCTATGGCCGGCGGTACCGACGCCAGTAAACTCAGCGCCGCGTTGGCCAGCGTGACTGGCTGGGTGCAGACTAAGCTCTGAAAAATTTTGCGTCTGCGTTGCTGAACCGGCTCAGGCCAGTTGCAGTCGTGCCAGTGGTCTTTCCACCCAACGCTCAAAGGCTAGACCCAGCACGACGCTGGCCGTCCAGCCCAGGGCCAGCCCTGTCATCGCGGGCCCGGGGCCGGACCACCCCAGGCTCACATAGAGCGCGCTGACCAGCATCAGCACCGGAAAGTGCAGCAAAAACAACGCGTAGGATGAACGCCCCAGGATCTGGGTGGCTCTGACCAGCCAGGCCGGCAGGCCTTGGCTTGCCAGCCTCCCCCTGGGCGCCATGGCAAGCAACAAGGCCACGGCCAGCGCCAAAGCGATTCGGGTACGAAAGTCCACAAACAGTGCCAGCAAGACCAGCCCGCCCAACAGCACCAGCATGCTCCAGGGCCGGCTTCTCTGCCGGATCCAGTACACCAGCACACCCAGTCCATAGGCCCCAAAAAAATAGGGCGCCCAGTTATCCCAGGCCTCATCGCGGTTGAAACCAAACAGTGAAGCTGCCACTATGCCTAGCACCAAGGCGGGCGCCAGCCAAGGCCGTTTGGAGCGTTGACCGCCCCAAAGAAGAAGTGCCAGCCCTGCAAACAGCTGAAAATCGATCGCTACATACCAGATGCCAGCCGAGAGCGAGGCTTGTCCCAGAATTCCGTGCAACAACAGGGCGTGGGCCACCACTTGGCCGGTACTGGGCGCAGCGGGCACAAAGTCTGCGCTGAGCCAATACCTTGAGAGTGACGCACTAAATACGGCAAACAACAAAGCAGCCATAAAAGGCAAGACCAGACGCAAATAGCGCCGCCCAATGGCCAGCAGCACTTTGCCTTCACTTTGCGCAACTGAGTTCAGTCCCTGCACGGCGAGAAAACCGCCGACGACCAGAAAGATCTGCACCGCCATGCGCGCGTAGTCGAATAACCAGCGTGTTGTGCCAGGAGCAATCTCGGCCACCGCATCGGCCATCGGGCCATACGCCGAAAAGTGGTGCAACAGGATCAGCTGTGAGCCGACCAATTTGAGTGCATCCAGGTGCAATTGGCGATCAGCCAGGATGACTGACCCATCCCGACCTACTTTGGTCAACTCACCGGGCATGCCATGGGAAGGCATGGCTTCAACCGGGTTTGACCTGTCCTTTGATCACCACTTCTTTCCAGCGCTGCTGCTCGCGGGCGATGAAGGCGCCGTATTCGGCGGGCGGCCCTCCGCCAGGCAAGGCGCTTTCAGCCTCGTACTTGGCAATCACCTCGGGCGCACGCATGGCCTTGGCGCATTCCTGTTGCAGGCGGTTGATGATGGCAGTGGGGGTTCCTGCGCGCGCGGTCATGCCATACCACTGCACCGTCTCAAAGCCCGGGTAGCCGCTCTCAGCCACGGTGGGCACATCGGGCAGCACCGGAATGCGGGTCGGGGTGCCCACCGCCAGGCAACGCAGCATGCCGCTCTTGATATGCGGCAGTAGTGCTGGTGTGCCGGCAGAGAAAAACTCGATCCGTCCAGCCAGCACATCGGTCAGGGCTGGGCCGGTACCTCGGTAGGGAATGTGAGTGATGAACATGCCCGTCTTGAGCTTGAGCGCCTCGATGGCCAGGTGGCCGGCGCTGGCGTTGCCTGCCGAAGCGTAGTTGAGCCGGCCGGGTCGGGCTCTGGCGTAGGCAATGAATGATTTGAGGTCAGTGACTGGCACGTCCTTGTTCACCACGAACAGGCTAGGCACGCGCGACAAGAGGGTGACGGGCACGAAGTCCTTGTTGACGTCATAGCCGCTGTCCGGATAGATAAGCGGGTTGACCGCCATCAGCCCGATATGGCTCATGATGATGGTGTAACCATCGGCGGGGGCTCGCAGCATTTCCTGCATGGCTGGCACCCCACCGCCACCGCCCTTGTTGTCAATGACAAACGACACGCCCATCTGCTTGGTAAGTTCGGCGGCCACTGTACGCGCCACAATGCTGGAGGTACCGCCCGGGGCAAAGGGCACAATCCAGCGTATCGGCTTGCTGGGCCAGACGTCCTGCGCATCAGCTGAAACACCCAGCAATCCCAAACCGGCAGCGCCCACACGCTTCAGACTATCGCGCCGGGAAACAGAAAAATTGTGATCGAGCATCATGATGTATTAAATAAAAACACAGTTTGAAATCTAACGCATTTCATGTCGCATCTGGCAAAGTCTGAGGCAGCCCTCCGAAGCAACGACAAGCTACAGTGTATGGGGTCTATGACATCACCGGTTTGCCTTGCCAGGGCAGCAAGCAAAGAAATCGGGCTTATTGCGTAGGCAGAACCATGTCGGCCGTGCCAGGTCGCACCCAGCGGGCAAACTCTCGGGTGGCATCAATGCAGCCACCGGCGTCGGTGTAGACGCCGCGCGGCTCACGGTAGCGGGTCATTAGCGCCATGACTCGCGCCAGTTCATCGGGGTTGGCCAGGGTGGCAGCAATCATTGGCTTGATGCGTACTTCGTCGATGCGGGCTTCGCCCTGGGCATCACGGTACAGGCCGTGTCGCCAGTGGTAAACCTCGACACACTTTTCCTGCAGGGTGTACTGCTTGTGCAGCTCCCAGAAATTGGTAAACAAGCCTCCCCCCAGGTACATCACCCAGGAGCCTTCAAAACCGGTCGCATCGGCCGATGCTCCATCTGGGTTGCGAAACCAGATTCGGTCGCCCGGGACGTAAAACAAGGGTGGCAGGGGTTGCTCCATGCTGCCTTGTTCTCGTAGAAATACCTCATGAAACTCTTCGGACATGATGGCGCGTTGGCGCCAAATCGTCTGCAAATGTTCGTACATGGCCGGGTGGCTACGGACAAGCTCCTGTGCAATGCCCAACAGGGTGACATACTCGGTGGCGCGGTAGCAGGAAAAAGAGTAAAGACGGCCTGAAACTTCAGGCTGGGTGGCCTTGATCAGCGCATCGATCAGAGAGACCCCAGGCAACAAGGTGAAGCCACGGTCTTCGTCGTAAGTCCAGCAATCCTTTGGCCTTTCGGCTTCCTCAGTCTGAAAATCTAGTGCAGTTTTACGTGCAGCCTGCACGATGTTGCAACGTATTCGCACCGCCGATTCCAGTTCGTCAAGGCTGGGAAACTCAAATCCGATCGGCCCCATCAGCATGGTTGCCACAATCTCAAGCCTCAGGTCTTCGACCTTGTTGAGGGTGTCGAGTTGCAAGGTGTCTACCAGTCCCAGGGTGTTGAGCCCCGGGGCCCAGGAATGTATGCACTCAGGCTTGAGCCACAGCCTGACCCAAGACCCCCGTCCATCCTGCCCAGCCTCAACCTGAACCTGAGCGGCAAGCGTTGTAATACCTAATCGCGACAGCACTGCATCGCGCGAAGCTTCCGCCGACATTTGCCGGTCGCCATACAACACAATGCCTGAGCCGGTCTTTTTGAGGGCGCTCTTAACAGCTTGCTGCGGAAGGAAGTTGAAAGTCTGCACAGGCTTTGTGACAAAAATATTTGTCCAATATAACCTGACTGCGTCTACCTGGCTCTTGGGGATTACACGGGTATTGATACCGGTTGCCGCATGGCGCCAACGAACAAACGTTTAGATTTGTTGCGCGTCTTGTACCACACCCTGCGCAATCAGGGCATCAATCTCGGCATGGCTGTAGCCATGCAGGTGCAGCAGTTCACGGGTATGCTCACCCAACAAAGGGGCGGGCCGACTGACTTGGGTTGGCGTCGCAGAAAAATGGATCGGGCAGCCCAGGGCCCGGGTCGGCCCGGCCTGCGGATGATCCAGTTCCACCACCATGCCGCGCGCCAGGGTCTGGGGATGGCTGAGCGCCTCGCCCACGGTATGTACCGGGCCGGCGGGCACGCCGGCGTTGTCAAAGGCGGCCTGCCACTCGTCGCGCGTGCGGGTGCGCAACACGGCGTTCATCAGTTCGACCAGTTCCTCACGGTGCGCCATGCGGTCGCTGTTGGTCTTGAAGCACGGGTCTTCGCGCCACTCGGGGTGGCCCAACACATCGGCGATACGCTCCCAGTTGGCCTGGTTGGCGCCACCAATATTGATCCAGCCGTCGCTGGCCTGGAACGCTTGGTAGGGCGCGGTCAGGATATGCGCCGATCCGGTGGGTCCGCTGGATTGGCCGGTGGCGAAGAAAATGGCTGCATGCCAGTAAAGTTGCTGCAGAGCGGCATCGGAGAGCGAGGTATCCACGATCTGGCCCTCGCCGGTTTTGAGCTTGTGCACATAGGCCGCCACAATACCAAGCGCCCCCAGAATGCCAGCATTCATGTCTGACACCGCGTTGCCGTTTTTGGCGGGTGCACCGCCGGGCTCACCAGTGATCGACATCAGCCCGGCAAAGCCCTGGGCAATCAGGTCAAAGCCGCCCTTGGTGGCATAAGGACCGTTGCGGCCGTAGCCCGAGATCGAGCAATAGATCAGGCCGGGGTTGATCGCCGACACCACCTCATAGCCCAGACCCAGTTTTTCCAGGGTGCCGCCTCGAAAATTTTCCACCAGCACATCGGCCTCTTTGACCATGCGCAACAACACCTGCTTGCCTAGCTCATGTTTGAGATTGACCGCAATACCGCGTTTGTTGCGGTTCATCATCATGAAAGGGCCGGACACCCCGTTGACCTGGGGGTCGCGGTAGCCACGGGCATCATCACCGCCGGGCAGCTTTTCCACCTTGACCACATCGGCGCCCAGATCGGCCAGCATCTGGCCACAGGTGGGGCCGGACATGATTTGCGTGAGCTCCAGCACCCGCATGCCGGCCAAAGGCCCGGGCTTCTGGCTGGCTTGGGCCTGTTCTTTCATTGCCCCTTCCAGACCGGCTTGCGTTTTTCAACAAAGGCTGTCACGCCCTCGCGAAAATCATCACTTCCATAGGTCCGGCGGATCAGGTCTTCGTCTTGCGGTAACCCATGCACAAGCAGGCGGCGAAGGCCTTCCTTGCTCACCTGCTGCGTCACTGGAGCACCGCCCGCGAGCTTCGTCGTCAATCGCTGCACAGCAGCATCCAGCTCGAGCGGCGCGGCCAGTTCGTGCAAATAGCCGCAGGCCAGAGCCTCCTCAGCCTCGATGAACTCGGCCAGCAGCAGCATACGCTTGACGCGCTGCTGGCTCCAGGCTGCCGTCAAACGCGCCAGGTTGGCAGCCGACAGGCAATTGCCCAGGGTTTTGGCAATCGGCACGCCAAATTTTGAAGTGGGGGTGGCCAAACGGAAGTCGCAGCCAGTGGCAATAGCCAGCCCGCCGCCCACACACCAGCCCTCGACCACCGCCACAGTGGGCATCGGCAAGGTGCCCAGCAGCTCCATACAGACATCAATCTGACGCTCATAGGCGACGCCCTGCGCGCCATCAAAACCACGAAACTGTTCAATGTCAGTGCCCGCCACAAAGGCCTCGCCGCCGGCGCCTCGAAAGGTGACCACCCGCACGGATGGTTCGTCCCTCAGCTGGCGACAAATTGCCATCAGTTGCTCATACATGGCCCAGGTCATCGCATTGCGCGCCTGCGGCCGGTCAAACAGCACCGAGGCCACGCCAGCCTCGATGCGCAAGCTCACTTGCCCCTCACTCATGCTTCACTTTCAACGGTAGAAGTAATCGACCAGAGCCAGACCAGTCGCTGGCACATAGGTCACCAACATCAATACGGCGAACAAAACCCCGATGAACCAGATATTGACCCGAGTGACTTCCCACACCGAGGCTTTTGCAATCGAGCTGGCCACCATCAGCACACTGGCCACCGGCGGGGTTTGCTGACCAATGCCCAGGTTGATGGTGACAATCAGACCAAAGTGCACCGGGTCAATGCCGACCGCACGCACCAAGGGCATGACAATTGGAATCACCAGAATGATGGCGGCGGCCGAATGCAGGAACATGCCCAGGAACAGAAACAGCACATTGAGCAAGGCCAGCACCACCCATTTGTTGGAAGTGAAATCGGCCACCGCCTTGGCCAGGGCCTGCGGCGCCTGCACCTCGGTCAGGTAAGTGCCCAGCAAGGCACTGGTGGCCACCAGCAGCATCACCACCGCAGTCTGCGAGCCCCCCTCCATGATGGCTGCACGCAGGTGCTTGAGATCCAGCTCACGATAAATCACCAGGCCGACAAACAGGGCGGCCACGACTGCCAACGCTGCGCCTTCGGTGGCAGTGACGATGCCGCCAAAGATGCCACCGAGAATGATGATGGGCAGAGCAAAGGCCCACAGGGCCTCACGCCCGGTGGTCAGGATGCGTTTGGCCGAGAAGCGCTCATCGCGCGGCAGGTTGTAACGCCGGGCCAGGAAACTGGCCATGGCCATCAGTCCAAAAGCACCGATCAAACCCGGCACGATGCCGGCGACAAACATTTGCACCACCGAAGTCTCGGCCATCACCGCATAAAGAATCATGGGAATCGACGGCGGAATGATGACCGCCAGGGTGGCGGCCGAGGACATGGCGGCGGCGGCGTAGGGGCCAGGATAGCCCTTTTTTTTCATGCCCGGGATCAGGATCGAGCCCAGCGCGGCCACATCGGCCACGGCCGAGCCCGAGATCTCGGCGAAAAATAGTGAAGCGCCAATCGAAACATGGGCCAGGCCACCGCGCACCCAGCCAAAGATGGCCGAGGCAAAGGCGATCAGGCGTTGCGAGATACCCGAGGCATTCATGATCGCCCCGGCCAATATAAACAGGGGAATCGCCAGCAGCGGAAAGTTGGTCGCGCCGTTGTAGATCACCAAGGCCATATTGGGCAGAGAATCGAGGCCCTGACTCGACAGCATGGCAACAACCGCCACAATGCCCAGCGACACAGCGATCGGCACATTGATCAGCACCAGCAACAGCACGGCGCCAAAGAGAATCAGCATGGTGGACATGTTCTGAATTCCTCAGCTCAGTGCAGGCCTTCGGCCAGGGGGTCGGCAGCCTGCCCCCGGTCGGCCAGCAGGTCGAGCAGGTTCATCACTTCGGCCACCAAGATCAGCGCCGAGGAGACCGGGATCACTGACTGCACAAAGCTCATCGGCACCCAGGGCAGGCTGACCAGCGCATCGCCCGCCAGGACGGGCAGGATCGAAGCCCCGACCCAACCAAGCAAGGCAAAAAAGGCAATCACCAGCATCTGGCTGAAGATCCCGATGGCGCGCTTGAGCGGCGGCGACAGTTGATCCACCAGCTCAGGGCAGCCAATGTGGCCGCGCTTGACCGAGGCCAGGGCTGAGCCATAGAAAGTCAGCCAGGCCAGCAGCACCGAGGCCACTTCGTCGTACCACACCAGGGACTGGCCCAAGGTACGGTAAACAATGCCCAGTGTCACCTCCACCGCCAGCACGACCATGAGGAACATCACCACCCACTCCAGCAACAAGGCATAGCGCTGCCGAAACCGGTGCATTGCGCCGGCATTTGCCTGTGATTTGTGCATTGAGATCTTTCTACTTGCTTGCGTCGGATCGGACTTACTTGCCCAGGGCCACTGACTTGTCGATCAGCTCCTTGGCACCAGCCACTTCCTTGCCAAAGGCCTCATAGATGGACTTGCTGGCAGCAATGAAGGCGTCCTTGTTGACCTCGTTGACCTGAATGCCACTCTGCTTGAGCTTGGACAGCAGATCGGACTCGTCCTTGGCGGCGGTGTCATAGACAAAGGCCTGGGTCTCACGGGCGGTGTCTTCCAGCACCTTACGCACATCGGCCGGCAGGCCGCCGTATTTGCGCGCACCCACTGTCAGGTAGGCCGGTGTGTAGACATGGCCCGAGAGCGAAAGAAACTTCTGCACCTCATGCAGCTTGGCCGAATAGATCTGTGTGAAGGGATTTTCCTGACCGTCCATCACGCCAGTCTGCAGGGCGGTGAACAGTTCGGAAAACTTCATCGGACTCGGGTTGGCACCGTAGTCCTGGAACATCTTGACCCGCCACTTGCCCTCAGGCACCCTCAACTTGATGCCCTTGAGGTCTTCCGGCACCTTGATCGGACGCTTGTTGTTGGTGATATGGCGCACACCGTTTTCCCACACCGCCAACACCTTCAGCCCTTTTTTCTCGATCGCCGGCGCGATGCCAGGCCAGAACACCTCTTTCTCAATGCGCGCCATATGGGCACGGTCCTTCACGATATAGGGCATCTCGAACATACCGATCAGGTCGACCTCGGAAGACATGACCGTGGATGGCACCGCCATGTCGATGGTGCCCAGCTTGAGCTTCTGGATCATCTCCTTGTCGCCGCCGAGCTGGCTGGAACCATAGACCACCACCTTGGCCTTGCTGCCGAGCTTGGCATTGGCGCGCCGAGCGAACTCGTCAGAACTTTTCTGGAAAATCGAACCGGGCTCGCCCACATGGCCGAGCTTGATTTCAATCTGGGCCCAGGCGCCGGTGCTTGCTAGCAGCCCGGTAGCCCCTAGCATGGCGACAGCGGCCACGACACGGATGCGGGCACGAGCGCCCTGTGGTTTCAGATCAATGGTTTGCATGTCATTCTCCTCGGTTGTTGTCCGTCAGATACACCAAACGCCGCATGACCGGACACAGCGCGGCGTTTTTTTAAAACTAGCTTAGGCTGCCTTTTGCAAGGGTAGTGCCGCCGGGTGGCTGGCATAGTGATCCATGATGGCCTGCACCCCGGAGCCGGCAAGCTTGATGCCCGCAAGTTTAAGCCCCATTTCGCAGCCAGCCACGGTACCGATCAGGGTCAGGTCGTTGCTGTCGCCCAGGTGACCAATACGGAACATGCGGCCCTTGATCTTGCCCAGACCCGTGCCCAGCGAACAGTCAAAGCGCTCCCAGATCAGCTTGCGCACCGCATCGGCATCGACACCCTCGTGCATCAGCACGCCGGTCAGGATGGGTGAATAGACCTGGCTGTCGGCACACTGGATCGGCAGTCCCCAGGCCTGCACCGCGGCACGCACGCCAGCGGCCCAGCGTTGATGGCGCGCCAATACGGCCTCCAGCCCTTCGCCCAGCAGCATGTCCAAGGACTCGCTCAAGCCATACATCAGGTTGGTGTTGGGGGTGTAGGGCCAGTAGCCGGTCTTGTTCATTTCGATGATTTCGTCCCAGGCCCAGAAACTGCGCGGCAGCTTGGCGTTCTTGCTCGCTTCAATCGCGCGCGGTGAGATGGCATTGAAGCTCATGCCCGGCGGCAGCATCAGGCCTTTTTGCGAGCCACTGATCGAGACATCCACGCCCCACTCATCATGCCGGTAGTCGGCCGACGCCAGGCCCGAGATGGTGTCCACCAGGAGCAGAGCCGGGTGCCTGGCCGCGTCAATGGCTTTTCGAACCGCCGCAATATTGCTGGTCACGCCGGTGGAGGTTTCGTTGTGCACCACACACACCGCCTTGATCGCATGCTGGGAATCGGCTTTGAGCCGTTCTTCAATCAGGTCGGCCTGCACACCGTGGCGCCAGTTTTTTGGCACCCCATGGTCCATGCCAGGCATGGCAATCACTTCAGCCTTGAGCCCCAGACGAGTGGCCAGGCGGTGCCAGAGAAAGGCAAAGTGGCCGGTCTCGTACATCAGCACATGGTCGCCCGGCGACAGGGTGTTGGCCAGTGCAGCTTCCCAGGCACCCGTGCCCGAGGCCGGATAGATCATTACCGGATGCTGAGTCTTGAAAATTTTCTGCATGCCCGCCAGCACCTTGAGTCCGAGTGCACCGAACTCGGGGCCACGATGGTCGATGGTGGGCAGGCTCATCGCGCGCAGCACCCGCTCGGGCACCGGAGACGGGCCCGGAATCTGCAGGAAATGGCGGCCAGTGGGATGGAAGTCAGTTGTCAGCATGGTGTGGACTGGAATGAAAGTTCTCGGATTTTTTGCATACAAAGTTGAATTGTCAACCGTAAAACCCCTAAAATTGCGAAAAAATTGAATACAAAATAATCTCATGCCCGCCAAAATTCTGGCCATCCCGCGTGCGGCCCTGCATGGCCAGGTCACCCAGCGCTTGCGCCAGATGCTGGTGGAGGGCCGGATCGCTCCTGGCGCCAAGCTCAATGAACGCGCCCTGTGCGAGGAGCTCAGCGTCTCGCGTACCCCCTTGCGCGAAGCCATCAAAACCCTGGCCGCCGAAGGCCTGGTGGAACTGTTACCCAACCGCGGAGCTATTGCGGTGCAGCTGGATGAGGCTGACATCCTCAACACCTTTGAAGTGATGGCAGGCCTGGAAGGCCTGTCTGGCGAACTGGCCGCGCACAGGGTAACTGCCGCCGAACTGGCCGAAATACAGGCCATGCACTTTGAAATGAAGGCGGCTTACATGCGGCGTGATCTGTCGGCCTACTACCGGCTCAACGCCGCCATCCACCGCGCCTTCAATGCAGCCGCCAGGAACCCGGTGCTCACTGCCACTTACAACCAGGTCAATGCGCGCTTGCAGGCGCTGCGCTTTCGCTCCAATCAGGACGGCGACAAATGGGCGCGCGCCTTGCAAGAGCATGAACGCATGATCGAAGCGCTGGAAAAACGCGATGGCTCAGCCCTACGCACCGAACTGATCGCTCATCTGGAACACAAACGCGATGTGGTGCTTGAACTGCTACGGACCAACTCTGCCAGCCTGGGTAATAGCTCGACATGAATGCACCCTTGCCAGCGAGCGTGGTGCCCAGCTATGAAGCTGTTGCGCGCCTGAGCAACGAAGTTGCGGGTCGGCTGGCTGCCCGCCTGCGCGCTGAAACCCAGGGTGAGGTGCTGTTCACTGCTGCCGACCGCGGCCGCTACGCCACCGATGCCTCGATCTACCAGGCCATGCCTATCGGCGTGTTTCTGCCACGCAGCGCGGCCGACGTTCGCCTGGCACTGGACATCTGCCGCGACCTGGCAGTGCCGATCGTGCCGCGCGGCGGCGGCACCAGCCAATGTGGCCAGACCGTGGGCGCTGGCCTGGTGATCGACCACAGCAAGTACATGCGCCAGGTGCTCGACCTAAATGTGGCTGAGCGTCGCGCGCGGGTGGAGCCTGGCCTGGTGCTGGACCACTTGAATGCCAAGCTCAAGCAGCACGGACTGTGGTACCCAGTGGATGTGTCCACCAGCGCCCAGGCCACCCTGGGCGGCATGGCTGGCAACAACTCCTGTGGCAGCCGCTCCATCGCCTACGGCAATATGGTGCACAACGTGCTGGGCGTGCAAGCCTGGCTTCCCGATGGTGAACTGCTGGACTTTGGTCGATTTGATGCAGCCAGCGGCCGGGTGCGTGCGATTGGCGAATTTGTGCGCGATCTGGCAGCAAGCCATCGCGCCGAAATCGAGGCCCGCTGGCCCAAGGTGCTGCGACGGGTGGCCGGCTACAACCTGGACATCTTCCACAGCCAGGGCGAGAAGCCTTACACCACGGACGGCGCGGTCAACCTGGCGCATCTGCTGGTGGGTAGCGAGGGCACGCTGGCGTTGACCCGCTCGCTAGACCTGGCTTTGAGCGAACTGCCGCGTGCCAAGGTGCTGGGCGTGGTCAACTTCCCTAGCTTCTACCAGGCCATGGACAGCGCCCAGCACATAGTCAAGCTGGGCCACAACATGCAGGCCGGTGCGCTCACCGCGGTGGAGCTGGTCGATCGCACCATGATCGAACTCTCGCTGCAAAACCCGGCCTTTGCCCCCACCATCCGCACCGCCCTGGCGCCTGCCATCAACTGCGGCAAGCCGGCGGCAATCTTGCTGGTGGAGTTTTCAGGCCCAAGCAAGGCCGACATTGCGCCCAAGATCAAGGAACTGGTTGACCTCATGGGCGAGCTGGGCCTGCCCGGCGGTGTGGTGGAAATGCTGGACGACGCGCCGCAGAAAAATCTGTGGGAAGTGCGCAAGGCGGGCCTCAACATCATGATGAGCCTTCGTGGCGACGGCAAGCCAGTGAGCTTCATCGAAGACTGCGCCGTGCCCCTGCCCCACCTGGCTGAGTACACCGATGCGCTGACCGAAGTGTTCAGCAAACATGGCAGCCGTGGCACCTGGTACGCCCATGCTTCGGTGGGCACCCTGCATGTGCGACCGATCCTGGACATGCGACGTGATGGCGCCAAAAAAATGCGTGCCATCGCCGAGGAGGCCAGCGCACTGGTGCACAAATTCAAGGGCGCCTACAGCGGCGAGCATGGCGACGGGCTGTGCCGGGGCGAATGGATTGAATGGCAGTTTGGCCCGCAACTGACGCAGGCTTTTGCCGCGATCAAGCAGCATTTCGACCCCACCCAGATGCTCAGTCCGCAACGTGTCATCAACCCACCGCGCATGGATGACACTGGCCTGATGCGTTTCCCACCAACCTACAAGGTGGTCCCCTTGCAACCGGTGCTCGACTGGAGCGCCTGGAATGTGCAGAACAACCCGGTGACGGAGGAAACCACCTCGGCCGGCTCGGGCGGCGACCCCGCCCAAGGCCTGGCCAAACATGTCGAGATGTGCAACAACAATGGTCATTGCCGCAAGTTCGACGCAGGCACCATGTGCCCAAGCTACCGTGTCACGCGCGACGAACAGCATTCCACCCGCGGTCGTGCCAACACCTTGCGCCTGGCGCTCTCCGGTCAGATCGAAGGCCTGGACGGACAGGATGCGCTGGCCAGTCCCGAAGTTCGTGAGGCCATGGCACTGTGCGTCAGCTGCAAGGGTTGCCGGCGTGATTGCCCCACCGGCGTGGACATGGCCAAGCTCAAGATCGAGCACCTGCAGCAGGACAAGGCCCGCCATGGCCTCACCCTCAAAGACAGGCTGATTGGGAGCTTGCCCGACTATGCCCCTCTGGCGGCACGACTGGCCCCGCTGCTCAATCTGCGCGACCAGCTGCCGCTGATGGCGGCCCTGAGCGAGAAGCTGCTGGGCTTTTCCGCCCGTCGACGCCTGCCCCAATGGCAGCGCCAGCATTTTTTCAACCGCGCCAGACAAGGGGCCTCACGTACCGAGGTGCTGGCGGCCGAGCGCCCGGTAGTGCTTTTCGTCGACACCTTCAACGGCTACTTTGAGTCAGACAACGCGCACGCCGCTCTGCGTGTCCTGCAGGCCGCTGGCTATACCGTGCATGTGGCCAGCAAACAAAATCCGGATGGAAAGCACCTGTGCTGCGGCCGCACTTTCCTCTCGGTGGGTAGGGTCGAGCAGGCCCGTGCCAAGGCGCGCGAGCTGGTCGACAACCTGTTGCTTTTTGCAGAGAAAAACATCGCCATCGTTGGCCTGGAGCCCTCCTGCCTGCTCACCTTGCGCGATGAGCTGCTGGTGATGGGCCTGGGCCAGCCGGCACAGACTGTCTCGCAACAGGCGCTGCTGTTTGAGGAATTCCTGGCACGAGAGGCCAAGGCAGGTCGGCTTGCTTCGCTGCAGGCCCGGTTGCGCGCTCCCGACCAAGCCGTGCTGCTACACGGTCACTGCCACCAGAAAGCCTTTGATGCGGTGAGCCCGGTGCTTGAAGTACTGCGCTTGATTCCGGGGGTGCAAGCTGAGTTGATCGAGAGCAGTTGTTGTGGCATGGCAGGCAGTTTCGGCTACGAGGCTGAACACTACCCGCTGTCAATGCTGATGGCCGAGGCGGCCCTGTTGCCGGCCGTGCGTGCCAAGCCCGATGCCATCGTGGTCGCAGATGGCACCAGTTGTCGCCACCAGATTGCCGATGGCGCCAATCGCCAGGCGCTGCATGTGGCTAAATTTATGTCCCGGCTGCTTGAGGCGTGTTAGTTGAAATAGGTGCGGCCGATTTGCTGATGAAGCTGTAACACTCTTTTTTGAACTCGCACTGATCACATTCGTTGTGATGCGGTTCGCAGACAGCATAGACAAACTGGTCATCACGACCCATGGCTGAATAAATCGCCCGCTGGTACAAAAAAATCGATTTTGGCGAGCTGCTGGAAATCACACGAATTGGCCAAAATTCACGCATTGACTGACTCCATGCCCCCACGCTTTGTTCTAATTGCTTGCTTGCTTGCTAGCGTCTACGGATGCGGCCATTTTGTTCATGCCGCCTTTTCATCATTTCAGACCTGATTGATATTCTGCGACTGACAGGATGCTCGGCTACTTTCGAGCTGCTCACCCAGCTGGACTTTGCCTCGATCTCAGCAAGCTTACCACCAACTTCTGTCAAGAGCTCAGGCGACACCCGCAACAACATTCCACTCACTTCATTTCTCCAGTCAATTCCAAGGTGATTCTGTTTCCGATGCTCAGCAGCAAAGGCCGGCATGGATACCAGAACGCACACAATCCTGACCCTTTTGCCGGCACCAGACACAGCTGCCTGCCAGCACTCGGGGCACTTTCCATTTTGAATTCCAGTTCAGAAGATCCAGTCACGGCAATAGCTCCAGATCAGCTTCTTCCATGCCATCTGCCTGCGACAGCTCACGCAAAACCCTAGCCTGGGTGCTGGGCAAGCCAAAGAACTCCAGGATGGCTGGAATCATTTCGTACAACATGTCCAAACCAACCATGGTCTGGCAGTCTCGAGCTTTGGCCGCAAGAAGAAATGGGGTCATCTGCCTGCTCAGCACCACGTCACCAACATAGGTTCCCGGACGCAGCAGACCGGTATCCAGTGGCAATGGGTCCATGGCTTTCATGCCCAGGGGTGTGGCGTTGACCACCAGAGCACAATCACCCGGGTCTTTGCGACCGATGGTCACTTCGATCTGGGGGTATCCCTCCAACAGGCGTTCTGCAAGTGCCTCTGA
This sequence comes from Burkholderiaceae bacterium, assembly GCA_964228805.1. Taxonomy (GTDB): domain Bacteria; phylum Pseudomonadota; class Gammaproteobacteria; order Burkholderiales; family Burkholderiaceae_C; genus Hylemonella. The sequence continues at coordinate 13,777 of CAXRBE010000146.1, read as the reverse complement.
CTGGCTGGACTGAATGTCATACAGGTCGATGGCGCCAATGCCGGCTTCCGCCAGCGACGCTGCAATGGCCGAACCAACACCTCCGCTGCCCAAAACCAGAGCACGCTTGCCTTTGAGTTGCAAGCCCTTGTTGCGCGCCGCTCGGACAAAACCCTCGCCATCGAACATATCGCCGACCAACTCTCCGTTCGCAGCGCGCTTCACCGCGTTGCAGGCACCGGCCACCCTGGCAGCGGGACCCACCCGATCGAGCAGGTCCAGGGTCACCATTTTGTGCGGCATGGTGATCAGCGCACCACATATGTTCTCCAGGGCAAACAGGCTACGCAGCAGGCCAGGGTAAGGGCCGGGTTTGCAGGCCATGGGCACCACCAGTGCCTTCAGACCGATAGAGGCAAAGTAGGGGTTGTAGATCAGGGGAGACTTGAAGCTGTGGGAGGGGTAGCCGATATGGGCAATCAGCTCGGTATGGCCGTCAATGACCCAGGGCGCAAGATGGTTGGCGTTCATGGCCTTGGCGTATGGGGCGTCGGCACGCTCTCCAGACCGAGCCACGCCATCTGCCTGCCCTGGGTCTGATACACCAGACCGCAAGGCAGCGCCTTGAAGTTCAAATTGACTTGCCTGCTTTCCCATTGCGATACAGATTCAGATACGGCTCGAATTGAAATTGACACTTAACCCTGGCACCCACTGACGATTTGAACCAGTAACGCCAGATGTACAAACTGGTTAGTTTTTTGGAGTTTGGACAAACTGGTTAGTTTTGTCAAGCATCACGGATTGTTTATTGATTAAATCAGCTAAGTAGAAACCCTAGGGATGGTCTTAAAGACTCGAGTCGCGGGCGTAAAGATTTTTGAACACCATGCCGCAGCCCAGAGCGAGCCCGCCAGCAGGGGCAGGGAATCAATCGGCGCGCAGATAGCGCAGGATCATTTCAACCACATTGGCGCGGCGTTGGTCGTGCGCCTGAGGGGATCGTCCATCACGCTTGAAAATAAGGTCAAAGGTATGGCGGTTGGACACATTGAAAAAAGCCAGCGCAGAAATGGAGGCATGAATGTCCAGCGGGTCCAGCCCAGGGCGAAACACACCAGCTGCAACGCCCCGCTTGTAGACATCGGCAATCGACTGGATCGCGGGCACATTGAGTTCCTGCATGAACTTGCTCTTGGCCATGTACTGCCCACGGTTCATGTTTTCCGACATCACAGTGCGAATATAGGGCTCGTTGCTGTTGTGGTGATCGAAAGTGAACGCCACCAGCTTGCGCAGCGCCTGCTCCGGCTCAAGGTCTTCAAGATGCAAGGAAGCCTCGTTCTGCCGCATACGGCGGTAAGACTCTTCCAGCACGGCGGTGTACAAGCCCTCCTTGCTGCCGAAGTAGTAGTAGATCATGCGCTTGGAGGTGTCAGTGGCCGCCGCGATTTCGTCAATGCGGGCGCCAGCCAGGCCTTTTTCGCCGAACTCGGCCATGGCCACCTCAAGGATATTGGCCATGGTGCGTTGCGGGTCATTGGTGCGCGAACCTGCCTTGGGCATGCGGGAAGACCCCTTCGAGGAAAAACGTACCAGTTCGTCCATTAATGGATTATAGGCAGCTGCCTGCCTGAGACCAAGCCGCCGAATTGCCTGGGCGTGTGGGCGCCATCAATCGGTCAGGGTCCTGCCAGCGAGCACCGCTGAGATGTAGGCATCGCGCTGATCCTGTTTTAAATTCAGGTAATGTCGGTAAGACTGCGCACCAAAAAACATCGGATCCATCAAATACACCATCAGTGACAAGCGGCTATCGTCCTCATAGGTCTGACCCGGCAAGGCCTTGAGAATCCGCTCTCGCAGGGCGGGGGCCATGGTGGCAAACAGCCCCACATAGGCCAGGTACTCGCGGGCGTGGACGCTGGGCTGGGTGAAGCGAAAATGGGCATTGGTGATGGCATGGGCCAGCTCATGTGCAGCCAGGCTTTGGTAAACCTCCCGGCTGATCGGGGTGTTGAACCAGTTGCCAAATTTTCGGAATGCCCCGTAGCTCAGCATGTAAATCTGATTGCTTTCAGCCAAATAAACTCCCGCAGCGCTGGAAGAAATTCCTTTCGGCAGCTTTTTCATCACCTCCAGTTTGACGGTCTCATGCAAATTCAGTCCATGTCCGGCAAAGAAGGCCAATGCCTTGGCCGCGCCCAGACAGACATCGGCCGCATCGCGCTCATCCGCGACAATCAGCTGAATTTTTTCCAGTTCGCAGGCAGGCGCCGAGTTGGCTGCTGGCGCCCAGAAAGCGAACAAGACCCAACTTGCGCCAAGGCAGGCAAGTCGACGCACACGTCCCAATCGCAGCTGTTTCATGTTGTCAGGCCAATCAAATGGCTCCGTTTGGGGAAATCAGAGCCAGTGCACTGCAGAGATTTGACAACAGCCAGCAAGGCGTAATACTGACTTTATGCAACTTCAGGACATTTTGTTCACCCAGGGTTTTGGCACCCGGCGGGTCTGCGCTGGCCTGATACAGCATGGGCTGGTGGAAATTTTTGATCCTGGCCGTGATGGCTGGTGTCTGCAGACTGAAGTGGCGCGTGACCTCGATCCACACGGCCTGCGCTTTCGGGTCCAGGGCATCGAGTGGGTTTTTCAGGCCAAGGCCTATCTGATGCTGAACAAGCCCGCCGGCACCGAATGCTCGCAAAAACCCTCGGCCTGGCCCAGTGTCTACACCCTGTTGCCCAGCCCTTTGCGTCAACGGCCCCAGAAAGGGGCAGTGCAGGGGGTGCAGGCCGTGGGGCGACTCGACCAGGACAGCACCGGCCTGTTGCTGCTCACCGATGATGGTCAGTTCATTCACCGCATGAGCTCGCCACGCCATCACATCCCCAAGGTGTACGAAGTCAGCACCAAACACCCGGTAGAGGTGCAGCAGCTCAAGCGCCTGCTGGCGGGGGTGGTGCTGGACGACAGCCCCAAGCCAGTGCTTGCAGCGGCCTGTGTTGCGCTGGACAGTCACCATTTGCGCCTGACCCTGACCGAGGGCAAATACCACCAGGTCAAGCGCATGCTGGCTGCGGTTGGCAACCGGGTGCAGACCTTGCATCGCTCGCAAATTGGTCAATTGCAACTGCCCGCAGATTTGGCAGCAGGTCAATGGCGCTGGCTGAGCGCGCAGGACCTGGCCGCCATTGACGCCTGAGTATCCCCAAAAAGCTGGCGCCCTCAAGGCATCGGTAAACTCGCATTCTGAACCCCGCTTGACCAAACCCAGTGTCTGCCCTTATCTGCGCTCCTGTGACACCCGATTTTCTGATCCAGCTCGTCCGTTTCCTGCGTGACAGGGTGGGTCTCGGTTTGTTTTTGCTGATACCTGCCCTGGCATGGGCACAACCTATCTTTGTACTCAACTCGCTCGATGCCGATGTCAGTGTGATCGATCTGGCAAGCTGGAGGGAAATCAAACGAATCCCCACAGGCAAGGAACCCCATCACCTGTACCTGAGCCCTGATGAGAAATCCCTGATCATTGCCAATGCCGCCAGCGACTCGCTCAGCTTTGTCGATCCGCGCACGGCAGAAATCCAGCGCACGGTGCGCGGCATTGTCGACCCCTACCATCTGCGTTTTTCACCCGACATGAAATGGTTTGTCACCGCTGCCAACCGCCTCAACCATGTGGACCTCTATCGCTGGGACGGCAACAACCTGTCACTGGTCAAGCGCATAGCCAGCAGCAGAACGCCCAGCCACCTGTGGATTGACAGCAAAAGCACCACTGTCTACGCCACCATGCAAGACAGCAATGAGCTGGTAGCGATCGACCTGGGCACCCAGTCGATCAAGTGGCGGATCAGGACGGGGGCGATGCCGGCCGATGTATTCGGCACACCCGACGACCGCACCCTGCTGGTGGGGCTGACCGGCAGCAACGGTGTGGAAGTCTTCGATGTGAGCTCCAGTCAGCCTCGACGGCTGCGTACCATCGCCACAGGAAAAGGGGCCCACTCCTTTCGCGCTGTCGGTGACCGCCGACATGTGCTGGTGAGCAACCGGGTGGCCAACACCATCAGCAAAATCGATTTCCAGAGTCTTGTGGTGGTGGACAGCTACCCTGCCCCTGGTGGACCGGACGATATGGAACTCACCCGTGATGGGCGTCTGATCCTGGTTACTTCGCGCTGGGCCAGGAAGCTCAGCATCATCGACACCACCACGCGCCAGCTCATCCGCCAGGTCAAGGTGGGCAAGTCACCCCATGGCATCTGGACCCTGGACCATGCACCGCGCCAGTGAGCTTAAGCGGCTTGTGTGGTCGCTGGCCCTGCTGGCCGCGCCGTTTCAGCCAGCCCTGGCTGAAACGGCCATACCCTGCGAGAAACCTGTCTACCTGACCTTTGACACCGGGCATATGGGGGTGGCGGCGCTGATTGCCGATGTCCTGAATAAGCATCAGGTGCCAGTGACTTTTTTTGCCGCCAATGAAGCCACACAAACCGGCGATGGCAGCCTGGGCCAGCATTGGGCACCCTGGTGGAAAGCGCGTGCGGCCGAGGGCCACGAGTTTGCCTCCCACACCCTGGACCATGTCTACTGGCGTGGCGATCTGTCAGCCGATGAAATACGCTTTCGCGTTCGCCCCTCCGCCGGGCCGCAACGGGGCAAGGAGATGGTCTTCAGTGCGCGCCAGTACTGCCAGCAAATTGATGCCGCTGCCCAGCGTTTACAAGAATTCACCGGTCGGCCGGCCTTGCCACTATTTCGTGCACCTGGCGGAAAAACCTCGCCCGCCCTGCTTCGGGCTGCGCAGGCCTGCGGCTATGCCCATGTGGGTTGGGCAGCTGCCGGCTTTCTGGGCGATGAATTGCCCAGCGAGCGCTTCAGCAACGCCCACTTGCTGCAACAGGCGCTGCGCGGCATCCGAGCCGGCGATATTCTGGTGGCTCACCTGGGCATCTGGTCGCGCCAGGATGCTTGGGCGCCGGCGGTGCTGGAGCCGCTGATCCTCGGGCTGAAGGCGCGCGGCCTGTGCTTTGCCACACTGCGCGAACACCCAGCTTACCGCGCTCATATTGCCCGCGCCCAGCGCCTTCCCGGCCTGCCCAACAATTCTGCGCCACCCGGCACACAATAGGGCATGGATTGGTTGGCCGAAATCTTCAGCGCTGGGCAGCAAAGGCTGTTCGAGGGCCTGGTGCAGCCCCTGGCCTTTGGTCTGGGGCTCGGCAATCGGCTGGAAGAAGCCTACAACGCCACTGGCTGGCTGTTGATCGGCGCCCTTGAGTTGCTGGTGATGGTGGCGATTCTTGGCCCGCTGCAACGCTGGCGCCCGGCCCAGGCGATCGCTGCGCGTGCGGCTGTGCGCACCGACATTCTCTACACCCTGATCCACCGGCTTGGCCTGTTCCGCCTGGCGATGATGTTCACTGTAATGCCGCTGCTGGATCAGGTTTTCGGTGCCTTGCGCCTGACAGGCTGGAGCACCTGGCACCTGGACCAGTTGTGGCCGGGGGTCACCGACCAGGCGCTGCTCAGTCTGTTGCTCTACCTGCTGGTCTTTGACTTCATTGGCTACTGGATCCATCGGGCCCAGCATCAGATCGGCTGGTGGTGGCAGCTGCATGCGCTGCACCATTCACAACGCGACATGACCATGTGGAGCGACAGCCGCAACCACCTGCTCGACGACCTGCTGCATGCCACCTTGATGGTCATCGCAGCCCAGCTGATCGGCGTGGCACCGGCCCAGTTTGTACTGATCGTGGTCATCACCCAGCTCAGCGAAAGCCTGCAGCATGCCAATCTGCGGCTCGACTTCGGCCCCATTGGAGAGCGCCTGTGGGTCAGCCCGCACTTTCATCGCCGTCATCACAGCATTGGTTTTGGGCATGAGTCGCCGGCACGGACCAGCCCGATGCATGCATCGATGGATCATATGAAACCGGCTTACTCCCTGGGTGGCCACAATTTTGGCGTTCTGCTGCCCTGGTGGGACATGATTTTTGGCACAGCCAGCTTCGAGCTGCGCTACGACCCGACCGGTGTTCGCGACCAGCTTGAGCAGGGGCGGGACTATGGCCGCGGTTTTTGGGCCCAGCAATGGCTTGGCCTCAAACGCCTGGTTGGACGGGCCTGAGGCTCTCCTTGCATGCACAGCAGATTTTCTGTTTATGCTTGATTGCTCATGAACCTTTTGTTTGACTCTTTCTGGCGCGCCCTGGTCTACAGCCTGCGCCCACGCGTTGTGGCCCTGTCGATCTTGCCGCTGCTGCTGTTGATCGGGCTCACTGGCGGGCTGCTTTATCTGTTTTGGGAGACCTCGGTGGGCTGGGTGCAGCAGTGGCTGAGCAATCAGACCGTGCTTGATCACCTGCTGGGCTTGCTGGAGGGGCTGGGTGCAAGCCAGCTGCGCAATGTTCTGGCGCCGTTGCTGGTGTTGCTGCTGGCCTTGCCGGTCGTGACCGTGCTGTCGCTGCTGGCGGTATCCTGGTTCATGACACCGGCGCTGGTCTCCCTGGTGGCAGAGCGACGCTATCCCACCCTGGCTCGCCAGCGCGGTGGTGGTCTCATGAGCAGCGTGCTGCTGGGTCTGAGTGCTTCCCTGATGGCGGCGCTGGCCCTGCTGATCTCCATGCCTCTGTGGCTGATCCCACCTTTGGTCATGTTGCTGCCACCCCTGATCTGGGGCTGGCTGACCTACCGCGTGATGGTGTTCGATGTGCTGGCCGAGCACGCCAGTCGCGAGGAGCGCCTTGTCATCCTGCGCCGTCATCGCCTGTGGTTGTTGGCCATTGGCGTGCTGACCGGTTATCTGGGCGCAGCGCCAGGGGCGGTCTGGACCCTGGGCGCCATGGCTATAGTGCTCGCGCCCTTGTTGGTGCCGGTGGCGATCTGGATCTACACCTTTGTCTTTGCCTTCTCTGCGCTCTGGTTTGCCCACTTTTGCCTGACCGCCCTGTCCCAGTTGCGCGCAGAGTCAGCAGTGCCAACCCTCACCCCACTTCTGCCCCCCAGCCAGGATCCTGACAATGTCCCTCCCCCTTGAATCCAGAACCGAGCTCGGCCTGATCATCATCGGTGACGAAATTCTCTCCGGTAAGCGCACCGACAAGCACCTGCCCAAGGTGATTGAACTGCTTGGCGCGCGTGGACTGCAACTGGCGCATGCCGACTATGTGGGCGATGACCCGCAGCGTATCACCCGGGCGCTGGCCCGCGCCTTTGAGTCCGGCAATGTGGTGTTCTCCTGTGGTGGCATTGGCGCCACCCCCGACGACCATACCCGTCAATGTGCAGCGCGTGCGCTGGGCGTGGCCCTGGCCCTGCACCCACAGGCCGAGGCCCTGATTCGCGAGCGCATGCAGGATGTTGCGCGCGAGCAGGGCGTGCCCTATGAGCCCGATAGGGCCGACAACATTCACCGGCTCAATATGGGGATGTTTCCGCTCGGTGCTGAAATCATCCCTAACCCCTACAACAAGATTGCTGGCTTTAGCTGCGCCTCGCCAACGGGCCAGGGGGCTGTGCATTTTGTGCCCGGCTTTCCTGTCATGGCCTGGCCGATGATCGAGTGGGTGCTTGACAACCGTTATCGTCACCTGTTCAGGCAGGGCGCCTGGATGGAGCAGTCGGTGATTGTCTATGGCGCCATAGAGGCTTCGCTCACCCCTCTGATGGAGGATATCGAGCTCAAATTTCCGTCAGTCAAGGTGTTCAGTCTGCCCAGCGTCGATCATCCTGAACATGGCAAACATATCGAGCTGGGCATCAAGGGCCCCCCCTCCGAGGTTGCCACTGCCTACCCATCTCTGGTGTCGGGCCTGCAAAGCCAGGGCTGTCGGCTGGGCCCTGAAATGGTGCGTCGATGACTTTTGCACCAATTAAGTGCGCTCTTAATTGCACCAATTTGGAATGCAACGGGCAGCGCTTTTAGATTTTTCGATCCAAACAAGCCAAATTAGCCCAAATAAGCGGGCAAAATACACCTCCCCGCCTGATGGCGAATCAATTTGGCTGGCACGGATTCTGCAAACCGTGTTCACAACTTTCAACCCATCCAACCAGGAGAATCTCTGATGGCCAAGACCGTCGCAGACGTGATGAAAATGGTGAAGGAAAACGAGGTCAAGTTCGTTGACTTCCGCTTCACCGACACCCGTGGCAAGGAACAGCACGTGACCGTGCCGATTTCCGCCTTTGATGAAGACAAGTTCAGCAGTGGCCATGCCTTTGATGGCTCCTCCATCGCCGGCTGGAAGGGCATTGAAGCCTCGGACATGCAACTGATGCCCGACCCCAACACCGCCAATATCGATCCCTTCTTCGAAGAGACCACGCTGTTCCTGCAGTGCGACGTGGTCGAGCCCAGCGACGGCAAATCGTATGACCGTGATCCGCGCTCGATCGCCAAGCGCGCTGAAGCCTTTCTCAAGGCTTCCGGCCTGGGCGACACCGCCTACTTTGGTCCGGAACCCGAATTCTTCATCTTCGACGGCGTACGCTGGTCCAATGAGCCGGGCAACGTGATGTTTGCCATCGATGAATACGAAGCCCCCTGGAACAGCGGCAAGCAGCTCGAAGGCGGCAACCGCGGCCACCGTCCTACCGTCAAGGGCGGCTACTTCCCGGTGCCTCCGGTAGACAGCACGCAAGACATGCGCGCCGAGATGTCGCTGATTCTGGAATCGCTGGGCATTCCGGTCGAAGTGTTCCACCACGAAGTGGCTGGCGCTGGCCAGAATGAAATCGGCACCAAGTTCAGCACCCTGGTTGAGCGCGCCGACTGGACCCAGGTCTTGAAATATGTGGTGTGGAACGTGGCCAATGCCTACGGCAAGACAGCCACCTTCATGCCCAAGCCCTATGCTGGCGACAACGGCTCGGGCATGCACGTGCACCAGTCGATCTGGAAAGATGGCAAGAACCTGTTTGCTGGCGACGGCTATGCCGGCCTGTCCGACTTTGCCCTCTATTACATCGGCGGCGTCATCAAACACGCTCGCGCCCTGAACGCGATCACCAACCCGGGCACCAACAGCTACAAGCGCCTGGTACCTGGCTTCGAAGCCCCGGTCAAGCTGGCCTACAGCTCGCGCAACCGCTCCGCCTCGGTGCGCATCCCGTTTGTGGCCAACCCCAAGGGCCGCCGTATTGAAACGCGCTTCCCTGATCCGTCTTCCAATCCTTACCTGTGTTTCTCGGCCCTGATGATGGCCGGTCTGGACGGCGTGGAAAACAAGATCCATCCGGGCGAGGCCGCCACCAAGGATCTCTACCATCTGCCGCCGGAAGAGGACAAACTGGTGCCCACCGTGTGCCACAGCCTGGATCAGGCCCTCGAGTACCTGGACAAGGACCGCGCCTTCCTGACCAAGGGAGGTGTGTTCACCGACTCCATGCTCGATGCCTACATCGAGTTGAAGATGGGCGAAGTGACCCGCTTCCGCATGGCGCCGCACCCGGTTGAGTACGACATGTACTACTCCCTGTAAGCATTCGAGCGAGTGGCAAAACGCATAAAGGCGACCGGCAACGGTCGCCTTTTTTCTGGTGTATCCTTTTTTAGATGAAGTCCCTGATGCGCCATGCCTGTACCCTGCTTGTTGGCGTGCTGTTGCCGGCCTCCTTTGGTCTGGCGCAGGAGCGCATCTACCGCTGCGGCAACGAGTACACCAACAATCCGACCGAAGAGCAAAAAAACTCCTGTCGCCTGATCACTGGCGGCAATGTGACCGTGGTGCCGGCTCAGCGCCCTGCAGCATCACCGCCTGCACCGCCCCAGACCCCTGGCGCTCGGGTTGACAACAATGTGCAACGCCAGCGCGACAGTGACGCACGGCGCATCCTGCAGGAAGAACTGCTGCGGGCAGAAGCCAGGCGTGAGGAGTTGCTGAAGGAGTACAACAATGGCGAGCCTGAGCGACTGGGTCCTGAAACCCGTAATTACCAGAAATACCTGGATCGGGTGGCCAGCCTGAAAGCCAATCTCGAAAGAGTGGAGAGTGACATTGCGGGCATCAGGCGCGAGATCGGTCGTCTTCCTGCGTCAAAATAGGCGGCTTGAGCAAGCCCGCTGCCCCCGACAACCGTTTTCAAGCCTTCGACCTGCTGGCCAGCCTGCTGGCTGTGGTGCAGGCTGATGGCAGACTGCTGTTTGCCAACGCCTCACTGGAAGATGCCCTGGGTAGTTCGCGCCGCAGCCTGCTGGGAAGCGATCTGGCCCTGGCATTTTCCGATCCACAACCCTGGCGACAAGCGCTGACTGGCATGGGACAAGACGGGTTTGCCATCCTTCGTTTTGAAGCCCTGTTGTCGCGCCCGCAGCGCGAGCCCCTGCCGGTGCAAGTGATCCTGACCCAGGGCGAGCAGACGGACGAACGCATCGTCGAGTTGCTGCCGCTTGAGCAGCAGGCGCGGCAGGAGCGCGAAGAAAGGCTGCTCGACCAGGCCCAGGCCAACAAGGAGTTGATCCGCAATCTGGCGCATGAGATCAAGAACCCGCTAGGCGGTATCCGAGGCGCGGCGCAACTGCTGGAGACAGAAATCGATCCTGGCCTCAAAGAGTTCACCCGGGTGGTGATCCACGAGGCTGACCGACTGCAGACCCTGGTGGACCGACTGCTGGCGCCGCACCGCCGCCCGCATCTGGTGGGAGATGTCAACATCCATGAAGTCTGCGAGCGGGTGCGCTCCCTGATACTGGCCGAATTTCCCAAAGGCCTGCAGGTGGTGCGCGACTATGACACTTCGCTGCCAGAGTTTCGCGGCGATCGCGAGCAGCTGATCCAGGCAGTGCTCAATATCGCCCACAATGCCTGTCAGGCACTGGCTGCGCGCATCAAACTTGGTGATGCGCGACTGACCCTGCGCACCCGGGTGGCGCGACAGGTAACTTTTGGCCGCCAGCGTAATCGGCTGGCATTGGAATTGCATGTTATCGACAACGGGCCCGGTGTGCCGGACTCGATCAAGGACCGCATCTTCTATCCGCTGGTTTCCGGACGCGAGGGCGGCTCTGGCCTGGGGCTGACGCTGGCGCAGACCTTTGTGCAGCAACACCACGGCCTGATCGAGTGCGACAGCGAGCCCGGGCGAACCGATTTCAAGATACTGATACCGTTGCCCTGACCGGTAGCGGCCGAACTGAGGTGAAGCAAGCCATGAAGCCGATTTGGATCGTAGACGATGACCAGTCCATCCGCTTTGTGCTGGAGAAGGCGCTGGAACGCGAGCAACTGCCGACCCGCAGTTTCACCAATATCCGTGATGCGTTGACCGCCCTGCAAGATGGCACCGAGGATAACTTGCCCCAAGTGCTGATCAGCGACATCCGCATGCCTGGTGGCAGTGGGCTGGAATTGCTGGAGCTGGTTCGCAAGCAACTACCAGCCCTGCCGGTCATCATCATGACCGCGTTTTCCGACCTGGACAGTGCAGTATCTGCCTTTCAGGGGGGCGCTTTCGAATACCTGCCCAAGCCTTTTGACCTGCCCAAGGCACTGGAGCTCATTCAACGTGCGCTGCAGGAGAGCCAACGCGAAGAGGTGGCACTGGAAAACCAGGGGGTCGCGGCAGAGATGCTGGGTCAGGCCCCAGCCATGCAGGATGTATTTCGTGCCATCGGCCGCCTCTCGCAAAGCAATGTGACCGTTCTGATCACGGGTGAATCCGGCAGCGGCAAGGAGCTGGTGGCTCGCGCCTTGCACAAGCATTCTCCCCGCGCCAGCGGGCCCTTTGTGGCCATCAACACCGCAGCCATTCCCAAGGATCTGCTCGAGAGTGAGTTGTTCGGCCATGAGCGCGGCGCCTTTACTGGGGCGCAGTCGCAGCGTCGGGGGCGCTTCGAGCAGGCTGATGGTGGCACCCTGTTTCTGGACGAAATTGGCGATATGCCTTTTGATCTGCAGACCCGCCTGCTACGGGTCTTGTCGGATGGGCACTTTTACCGCGTTGGCGGCCACAGCGCGGTCAAGGCCAATGTGCGTGTGATTGCCGCCACCCACCAGGATCTGGAGCAGCGCGTCAAAGACGGCGGCTTCCGCGAAGATCTGTTTCACCGGCTCAATGTCATTCGACTGCGCCTGCCGGCCTTGCGTGAGCGGCGTGAGGACATTGCCTTGCTGACACGGTATTTTCTGCAGGCCAGTGCGCGCCAGCTGGGCGTGGAGCCCAAGCGCATCTCAGAGGCTGCGCTTGCCAGACTGTCCCGTTTTGACTTCCCGGGCAATGTGCGGCAACTGGAAAACATCTGCCATTGGCTGACAGTAATGGCGCCGGCTCAGTTGATCGAACCCAAGGACCTGCCACCTGAGGTTTTTGCGCCCGGCTTGGCCACTGAAGCCGCCCCGGCGCTTGTGACCACAACGCCCACAGTGACAGCACCGGCACCGAGCCTGGCGCCTATGCCGGCTGCATCAGCCAGCGGATGGGAAGACGGCCTGCAAGATGAGGCACTGGCCCTGCTGGCAGCAGGTCGTCAAGATGTCTGGGACATCCTGTCGCAGCGCTTCGAATCCCGCTTGATCCTTGCCGCCCTGGCCAGCACCCATGGGCGGCGCATCGAAGCGGCGCACAAGCTGGGTATTGGCCGAAACACCATCACCCGCAAGATGCAGGAGTTGTCGCTGGATTGGCCTTGATTTGATGTAAATCAAATTTTGTTGCGGCTTTTGCCGCAGCCGGCAATCTCGCACATTTCCCGGCCAAGCAGTTGCAGTATGCTGACCGTGTGCCCTTAGCCCCCACACATTAAGGCTCTGCCCATGCCGGTCTGGACCGACCTTTTTATCTCCCGGCCTGACAACAACTTGCTGTACACCAGCCAGTACGACCCCGTGCTGGTTGCCTTGTCCTGGGCAATGGCATTTTTTGCCGCCTACGCATCCCTGTTGACCGGGCAGCGTGCCACAGGCTATGCAAGCATTGGCGTGCGCCGGCTCTGGCTCGGCTTGAGCGGTATGAGTCTGGGGCTGGGAATCTGGAGCATGCATTTTGTCGGCATGCTTGCGCTCAGCCTGCCTTGCGCCACCAGCTACGAGCCCAGCCTGACCTTGCTGTCCATGTTGCCAGGCATTGCTGCCTGCACCCTGGCCATGGTGCTGATCACGCGGGAAGAATTGGCCCTCCCGACCCTGGCACTTGGGGGCCTGCTGCTGGGAGCGGGCATTGTTGGGATGCACTTCAGCGGCATGTCAGCCATGCGCCTGGATGGGCTGCTGCGTTATGACCTGCAGTTGGTGATATTGGCTTCCTTGCTGGCGGTGCTGCTGGCTACGCTGGCGATCTGGCTTAATTTTCAGCTGCCATCACTCTCAACTCACCTGCGGCGCTACAACAGGGCCTTGACCGCGGCCATCATCAGCCTGGCCATCACGGCCATGCATTACACCGCCATGGCTTCAGCTTACTTTTTGCGAGGCGACGGCCAGGCACCGGTGACCAGCGATTTTTCGCCGACCACTCTGGCCTACCTGACTTTGACTATCGTCACGGCCCTGATTTTGCTGACTGTCGCCTCCAATCTAATTGCCGGATCAAGTCTGAGGATTTTTCAAAATTTCTACAAACAGATTGGTCTGCTGATCATAGGCTGGTGCGGCCTATCCTGGCTCGGGGTCAGCCACTACCAGGACAAGTTTGTGGGTGAAACAATCAATGAGCGGCAACAGCTTGCTCAGCTTTCACTGGAAAACCTGGTGCACCAGATTGATTGGCAAACACGTGAGATCAAAGGGGTTGCGGCCATCTATTCTTCTCATGAGCTTGTGCTGCGCGCCCTGCGTGAATTCAAGCCTGG
>CAXRBE010000145.1:0-25936 GCA_964228805.1 Burkholderiaceae bacterium | reverse complement strand
AAAAAACCTGTACCAGATCCAGACCAAATTTCGCGACGAACGTCGGCCGCGCTTTGGCCTGATGCGTGGACGCGAGTTCATCATGAAGGATGCCTACAGCTTTGACCGCGATGCGGCTGGGGCTCAAGCCAGCTATCAAGCCATGGCGCAAGCCTACCGGCGCATTTTTGACCGCTTTGGGCTGAAATACCGGGCGGTGGCAGCCGATAGTGGCGCGATTGGTGGTGACTTGAGTGAAGAATTTCAAGTCATTGCCGCCACCGGTGAGGACGCGATCGTCTATTGCCCGAGCAGCGACTATGCCGCCAATATGGAAAAGGCTGAATCCCTGGCACCTGCTGGCCCGCGCCCTCCAGCGGCAACCAGCATGCAGGATGTGCCCACTCCGGGCAAAAGCACCTGTGCCGATGTGGCCGAACTATTGGGGCTGTCTCTGCCCCGCACCGTCAAGTCCATCGTCCTGGCCACCGACGAAATCAATGACAACGACGAACTGATCGGTACCCGCATCTGGCTGCTCTTGCTGCGTGGTGACCATGATATGAACGAAGTCAAGGTAGCCAAATTGCCTGGACTAGACCTTGGCTTTCGCTTCGCCAGCGAGGCCGAAATTCTTGACCATTTCGGCTGCAAGCCAGGGTACCTGGGCCCGGTGGGCTTAAAAAAACCTGTGGCAGTTGTGGCTGACCGCGAAGTGGCAGTCATGGCCGACTGGGTGTGCGGCGCGAATCGGGCCAATTTCCACAAGACCGGGGTCAATTGGGGCCGCGATCTGCCTGAACCAGATCTTGTGGCCGATATTCGGAATGTAGTGGCGGGCGACCAATCCCCCGACGGCAAGGGAGTGCTCGCGATTGAGCGTGGTATTGAGGTGGGCCATGTCTTTTATCTCGGCAGCAAGTACAGCCGCGCCATGAATGCCACATTTCTGAATGAAGATGGCAAGCCCAAACTTTTCGAAATGGGCTGCTACGGCATTGGCATCACCCGATTGCCGGCAGCGGCGATCGAGCAAAACCATGACGAGCGCGGCATCATCTGGCCCGACGCGATTGCCCCCTTTACCGTGGTTTTGTGCCCGATCGGCATGGACCGCAGCGCCGAGGTCAAGACGGCCGCTGAAAAACTCTACGCCGAATTGCTTGCTGCTGGTGTGGATGTGATGCTGGACGATCGGGGAGAGCGCCCGGGCGCCATGTTTGCCGACTGGGAGCTGATTGGCGTGCCCCATCGGGTGGTCATTTCCGACAAAGGCCTCAAAGAGGGTCAGCTTGAATACCAGCACCGTCGCGATTCGACGCCTTCCCGGGTGCCGGTTGCGGACATGTTTGGCTTCTTGCGAGATCGCCTGGAAAGTTGAACATGATGCAGCGCCGGCGCTTGCTTCAAGGTGCAGGGCTGAGCGTACTGTCCGCGACCTGCTTGCCGGCTTTTGCTGGTGCCCAGGTGGAGGAGCCCCTGGTTGACTCTGTGCGTACCGCACTTAGCGCAGCGGTGCTCAACCATACGCCTCCGGTGCCCAGCTTCAGCGGCACCGAGGCGCGCCTGGCCTACCTGCGTTGGCTGGGTGCTATGAGCGAGAAGCTGCAGCAAAAAAAACCAGAATGGTCAACCCGGCGCGAATTTTTGCAAACCGTTTGGTATGAAAGTTCTCGGGCCGGTCTAGATCACGCCTTGATTCTGGGTCTGATCCAGGTGGAAAGTAATTTCCGAAAATTTGCGGTCTCCCTGGCGGGTGCGCGCGGCTATATGCAGGTGATGCCATTCTGGAGCCGACTGATCGGGGATGGTGATACCGGCAGGCTGTTTCATCTGCAGACCAACTTGCGTTTTGGCTGCGTGATCCTGCGTCACTACCTCGATACCGAACGCGGCGACCTGTTTCTTGCCCTGGGGCGATACAACGGCTCGCGCGGAAAGTCAAGCTATCCCAGGTCAGTACTGGCTGCCAAGCAAAAATGGGAGATGGACGTGCCGCCCAGTCGATCCGAACTCAAACCTGCGAATGGATAGCCTGGCCAGACTTGCCCGGATTTTGAGCAGTCTGTACAAACCCACGATTGACGGGGCTTGCGAAGGAGCCCAGGCAATTTATCCACAAACTTGCCCACTGTCAGCGTGGAAAAATGGCTTTCGCTGGGAAGAATGTTCAGTAAGCACCTACTGACAGCCGAGGGATCGCCAATTCGGCGATCTGTTTTCGGGCTGTCTGAGTTTTCATTTCAGGCGGCGCTGTGCAAGGCCAGGCCAGCATGTTCACGGAGCGGGTGGAAGTGGATTTTCGGAAACCGCTCCTGCGCCAGTCGTACGTCATAGGGGGAGGTACACAGGTAGGCCAGGGTCTCTGCGGCATCGCGAGCCAGACGTTGCGGGTAGGCATCGCAAAAGGCCTTCAGCTCGGCCGCAGTGTCGGCGGTGATCCAGCGCGCGCCGGTGTACTGACAACTCTCCAGCCGCACGTCGGCATCGTATTCACTCTTGAGTCGGTGTTGCACCACCTCAAACTGTAGCTGGCCCACCGCACCCAGCAACATATTGCCCCCGATCTCCGGGCGAAACACTTGAATTGCGCCCTCCTCGCCCAGCTGGGCCAAGCCCTGTTGCAACTGCTTGGTACGCAGCGGGTTCTGCAGCACTACGGTCATGAACAGCTCGGGCGCGAAGAACGGCAGGCCGGTGAATTGCAAGGCAATACTGCCATTGGTGATGGTGTCGCCCAATTGCACACCACCGTGGGTGGTGAAACCAACGATATCACCGGCATAGGCCTCTTCCACCGCCTCGCGACGCTGACTCATGAAGGTCACCACCGAGGTGGGGCGCAGTTCCTTGGCCGTGCGTTGCACTTTCAGCTTCATGCCTGGCGCGTACTTGCCCGAACACACCCGCACAAAGGCAATCCGGTCGCGGTGGTTGGCATCCATATTGGCCTGAACCTTGAACACCACGCCAGAGAAGGCCGCATCGTCAGGCTGAACCTCCTGGGAGACTGTTTGCTTGTTCATCATCAGAGTGCTGGTGCGGGATTTTGGGCTGGGTGCCAGATCAACCAGGGCGTCTAGCACTTCTTTCACTCCAAAATTGTTCACCCCAGAACCAAAGAACACGGGCGTTTGCTTGCCAGCAAGAAATGCATCGCGATCAAACGCTGGCGAGGCGCCAGTGGCCAGCTCCATGCCGTCAACGGCGGTTTCGTACTCATGGCCAAAGCGGGAATTGAGCACCTCGGTGTCGGCCAGGCGGATATGTTCGAAATCCTGCGGCCGGCGATCGCTGCCCGCTTCGAACACCGACATGGTCTGGGTATGCAGGTTGATGATGCCGCCAAAACTCTTGCCCTGGCCGACCGGCCAGGTCATGGGCACGCAGGGCATGCCCAGCTCGCGTTCCACTTCATCCAGAATGTCCAGCGGATCGCGCACCTCGCGGTCCATCTTGTTGACGAAGGTGATGATGGGCGTGTCGCGCTGGCGACAGACCTCAATCAGGCGCCGCGTCTGTGCCTCCACACCGTTGGCCGCATCAATCACCATCAGTGCGGAATCCACTGCGGTCAACACGCGGTAAGTGTCCTCGGAGAAGTCTTTGTGGCCAGGCGTATCGAGCAGGTTGATCACATGCTCGCGGTACTGCATCTGCATCACCGAAGATGCCACCGAGATACCGCGCTGCTTCTCGATCTCCATCCAGTCGCTGGTGGCGTGACGGGTGGCCTTGCGAGCCTTCACCGAGCCGGCAATCTGGATCGCGCCGGAGAACAGCAGAAGCTTTTCCGTCAGCGTGGTCTTACCAGCGTCCGGGTGGGAAATGATGGCAAAGGTGCGGCGGCGCCGGGTTTCAGATGCGTAGGACATGGTTGTGGGTGGCGCACGCACCGCAGGTCGCGGTCGGGCTGAGGCAAGAAATAGCAGGACAGATTACAATTATCCCAGTCCGAGGAGCGTTGCAGCTCATTCCGCCAAGTAAGCTGATGAGTTAGGCTCGGACCCTCGGGGTTGTAAATTCCCCACCTCCCAACTGCGCTCACCCACTGGATCGTCGTGCGGTGAGGCATTCTTACTAGCGCCCCCGATGGTTGCCAGTGGTGCTCAACTTATTGTTCAGGAGTACACCATGAGTGCCGTTCTCAAACCTGCCCAGGATTATGTGGTTGCCGATCTGACGCTGGCTGACTGGGGCCGCAAGGAAATCAAAATCGCCGAAACCGAGATGCCCGGCCTGATGGCAATCCGCGAGGAATTTGCCAAAAGCCAGCCGCTCAAGGGCGCGCGTATCACCGGCTCGCTGCACATGACCATCCAGACCGCAGTGCTGGTGGAAACGCTGGAAGCTCTGGGCGCAGAGGTGCGCTGGGCCTCTTGCAACATTTTTTCAACCCAGGACCATGCTGCCGCGGCGCTGGTGGCCAAGGGCACCCCGGTGTTTGCCTATAAGGGTGAGTCGCTCAAAGACTATTGGGAATATACCCACCGCATCTTCGATTTCGGACTCAAGGGCAGCCCAACTGAGGGGCCCAACATGATCCTGGACGACGGCGGTGATGCCACCCTACTGATGCATCTTGGCAAAACTGCCGAGAAGGATCCTTCTGTCATCGCCAAGCCGAAAAGCGAAGAAGAGCGCGAGTTGTTCGCCGCCATCAAGGCCAAGCTGGCGGAGGATGCCACCTGGTACAGCCGCAAATCGGCACAAATCATCGGCGTCACTGAAGAGACCACCACCGGTGTGCACCGGCTCAAGGAGATGAGCGCCAAAGGCTCGTTGATGTTCAGGGCCATCAATGTCAATGACTCGGTCACCAAGAGCAAATTCGACAATCTGTACGGCTGCCGCGAGTCCTTGGTCGATGGCATCAAACGTGCCACCGACGTCATGATCGCCGGCAAGGTGGCGGTGGTGTGCGGTTATGGTGATGTGGGCAAGGGCTCGGCTCAGGCCCTGCGCTCGCTTTCGGCTCAAGTGTGGGTGACCGAGATCGACCCGATCAACGCCTTGCAGGCAGCGATGGAGGGCTACCGGGTGGTCACCATGGACTACGCGGCTGACAAGGGTGACATTTTTGTCACCACCACTGGCAACCGCGATGTCATCACCTTTGACCACATGGCCAAGATGAAGGACCAGTCGATCGTGTGCAACATCGGCCACTTCGACAACGAGATCCAGGTCGCCCAGCTGGAAGAGCAATGCCAGTGGGAAGAGATCAAGCCCCAGGTCGACCATGTGATTTTTCCGGATGGCAAGCGCATCATTCTGCTGGCCAAGGGCCGCTTGGTGAACCTGGGCTGCGGTACCGGTCATCCCAGCTTCGTCATGTCATCCAGCTTCGCCAACCAGACCATTGCCCAGATCGAGCTGTTTACCCACAGCGATTATTACGAGCAGGGCAAGGTTTATGTGCTGCCCAAGCACCTGGACGAAAAAGTGGCACGCCTGCACCTGAAAAAGGTGGGTGCCATGCTGACTGAGCTGAGCGATGAGCAGGCGGCCTACATTGGTGTGCCCAAGCAGGGGCCGTACAAGCCCGACACCTACCGTTATTGAGCACTATTACGCGGCTGTGATCCGTCGTTGCGGGGGCCATCCGGAAATCCTCAAGCCCCTGCTGGGTCGCTCCGGTTTCTGGCCTCCCGCGCCTATGCTGACAGCCGCTCGCTACGCGCCGATGCGTGGCAGCACTACTCAATCTCATGCGAGCAGACCAATTTCTCGTTGAACGCGGCATGGCCGCGTCGCGGGCGCAGGCGCAGCGGCTGATCGGTTCGGGCGTCGAATGGCGCATGAGCGAGGCTTCGTCGTGGTGCAAGGTGACCAAGAGCGGCGACGTGATTCCCCCCGTGGCAGAAGTTCGCTTGCTGGATGCGGCCGAAGCACGCTATGTGTCGCGCGGCGGCCTGAAGCTGGAAGGAGCACTCAGCCAGACCGGCCTGCAGGTGAAAGACTGGCAATGCCTGGATGTCGGGCAGTCGACAGGTGGTTTTACCGATTGCGTGCTGCAACAGGGTGCAGCACGTGTGGTGGGCCTGGACGTGGGGCAACAGCAGTTGCACCAGCGCTTGCGTAATGACTCGCGGGTGGTCTGCATCGAGAAGATCAATGCACGCGATCCGCAAGCGGTGGCAATGGCGCTGCAAAAGCAGGCGCCTGATGGTGGTTTCGATTTGCTGGTGGGCGACCTGTCGTTTATCTCACTGACCCTGGTGCTGCCGGCAATCCTGCCATGGCTCAAAAAAGGCGGCCACCTGTTGATGCTGGTCAAGCCCCAGTTTGAGTTGCAGCCAGGTCAGCTTGGCAAGGGCGGCATTGTGCGGGATGCTTCGCTCTACCCCATGGTCGAGCAGCGCATCCGGCAAGCCTGTGACGATTTGTCTCTGCTGGTACAGGCCTGGCTGGAATCGCCAATCACCGGGTGGGATGGCAACCGCGAGTTTTTTATTTTTGCAAGCAAACCTTAACGAGCCTGTCATGAGCACAGCACAAATTCCGATCAGCATCGAATTCTTCCCGCCCAAGACGCCTGAGGGCGCTCTGAAGCTGCGCGAGGTGCGCCAGCAGCTTTACTCGCTCAGACCTGAATACTGCTCGGTCACCTATGGTGCGGGAGGCTCCACCCAGGAGGGCACATTCACCACGGTCAGGGAAATTCTGGCCGAGGGGGTGGATGCCGCCTCGCATATTTCCTGCATTGGCGCTACCAAGGCTTCCATCCGCGACAACCTGGCCGTTCTCAAGGCCATGGGGGTCAGGCGTCTGGTGACCCTGCGCGGCGACCTGCCCAGCGGCTACGGTGTCGGCGGAGAGTTTCAATATGCCAGTGAGTTGGTAGCCTTCATCCGGGCTGAGACGGGAGATGATTTTCAAATCGAGGTGGCTGCATATCCCGAGGCGCACCCTCAGGCCAGGTCGCCGGCGGCCGATCTGCAGGCATTCGCGTCCAAGGTAAGAGCTGGGGCCAACTCGGCGATCACCCAGTACTTTTACAACGCCGATGCCTATTTTCATTTTCTGGAAGAAATCGATGCCCTGGGCCTGCACATTCCTGTGGTGCCAGGTGTCATGCCGATTGCCAATTCCTCGCAGCTGATGCGATTTTCGGACGCCTGCGGTGCAGAAATTCCGCGCTGGATTCGATTGCGACTTCAGTCCTACGGCGATGACACTGCCTCGATCAGGGCATTTGGCCTGGATGTGGTGACCGGACTGTGCGAGCAACTCAGGGCTGGGGGTGCACCGGCCCTGCACTTTTACTCCCTGAACCAGAGCAACGCCACGCTGGAGATTTGTCGGCGACTGTTCGGTTGAACTGGCGCAGAAAAACAAGGTTCAAGGCTGGGCTCGTGTCACCAGAAATATGCCGGGCAGGATCAGGGCCAGGCCGATGGCATGGTAATGCTGTAGTGGCTCACCCAGCACCAACCAGGCAATCAGGCCGGTGTACAGGGGCGCAAGATACAGCACCACACTGACCTGTGCTGCCCCCAGTTCACGTTGCATGACCGAATAGGCCAGATAGGCGCCAAAACCTGGCAACACCGCCGCAATCGTGGCGAGCAGGAAGCCCTCACTGGTCAGCAAGGCCTGGGTGGAGGAGCTGATTTCCCATAGGGCAAAGGGCAAGTTGATCAATGCACCGGCCAGGCTGATCACCGCCAGACGGGCGCCCGGTCCGAGCGGACTGGGCCATTTTTTCAGCAGCAGCGCATACATGGCCCACGACAAAGTGGCAGCCAGCAACCAGCCATCGCCCGGCACAAACTGGACTTCTGCCAACTTGCTCAACTGACCTTTGAGGACCACGAGCAATACCCCAGCCAGGGCCAGCACAACGCCGAGCGTCTGCATGGGGCGGAAGCGTTCTCGCAGCCAGAGGGCCGAGCCCAGAACGATCAGCACCGGTGAAATGGAATAAATCAGTCCGATATTGGCTGCGCTGGTGGTTCGGGCGGCAATGTAGACCCATGCACCGCAAATCCACATGCCCAGGCCGCCCAACACCAGATAGTGCTGCCAGTCAGTCATGACCTGCCGTCGGTGTAGCCACAACTGCCTGTGGTTGCCCAGGGCGAACAGCAGGCTGGCCAACAGCCAGCGCAACATGGCCAGCAGATGCGGCTCAATGACTCCTGGCGCCTTGCGGGCGACCAGGGCATTCACTGCCCAGACTGCGGGCGTGATGAAAATCAGAGACAGAGCGAGGTGGCGGCGGGAAAGGGCTTGCATGTGTCAGCTTGGGCAGTTCAGTTGGCCGAATCCAGGATAAAGCTGGCGTGACGGTCCTGTGCCAGAAGACCTGAGATCTGGACCAGGGCCTCTTGCAACGTGCCCTTGAGGGTGTGCGGCGGATTGATGATGAACATGCCCGAAGCGGGAAGGCCCCCGCCATGCTGCGCATTGTCCCGGGTGGTTCCGGTGCGGCCGGATTTGACAGTGAGGCTGACGTTGAGCCAGGGCCGGCCATGATGGCCGGCCAAGGTCTTGAGCTTGCGCGGCAAGGCATGCGCTTCAGGGCGGGGAATCAGGGGGTACCACACTGCGTAGACACCAGTGGCAAAGCGCTTGAGGGCGTCGCCCAGCATGGTGGCCACCCGTGCGTAGTCGCTTTTGATCTCGTAACTTGGATCGCACAGGACCAGGCCTCTGCGCGAGGGCGGGGGCAAGAGCGCGCGTACGCCCTCAAAGCCATCTTCAATCCGGGTCTCGATCTGGCGACCTGAGCGCAGTTGCCCGACATTGGTCAACAGGGCCTGGGCATCAGTCGGGTGGAGTTCAAACAGAACAAGTCGGTCCTGCGCGCGAAGCAGACGATGAATGATGAAGGGCGAGCCAGGGTAAATGCGCCAATCCCCCGCCCGGTTGAAACTAGCCACCGTGTCCAGATAGTCGCGCAGGGCAGGCGCCAGCGCCTCGGTGGTGGGCGTGGCGATCAGGCGGCCAATGCCTTGGCTGGACTCATAGCTGGTGAGCGCATGGCGGCTGTCCAGTCGGTACAGGCCAGCGCCGGCGTGGGTGTCCAGCACTGAGATGGGGGTTTCTTTCTGGCACAAGTGGCGCAGCAGGGCAATCAGCGTGGTGTGTTTGAGCACATCGGCATGGTTGCCAGCATGAAATCCATGGCGATAGCTGAACATGGGGGCTAATGTTACCCGGGGTTTCAGTGGGCTTGGGCGGCTGCCAACTGGCCATCGGGCTGGCCAACTCAAGCGAATCGCCGATTTTGGTACAATGCTCGGCTCTGCAGCGATTTTGGCCCCGCGGCGGAGCATGGAAAACCACCTAAGAGGTTCCCGGCAGAGGAACACCGACCGTGGAAAAGGGCTGGTTCAACTTTTAAGAGTTCACTCATGACTACGTTCAGCGCAAAACCTGCTGACGTGACGCACGAGTGGTTTGTGATTGACGCCACCGACAAGGTGCTCGGACGGGTAGCCAGCGAAGTCGCCCTCCGTCTGCGCGGCAAGCACAAGGCCATTTACACGCCTCACGTCGATACCGGCGACTATATTGTCGTCATCAACGCTTCCAAGCTGCTTGTCACAGGGGCCAAAACCCTGGACAAGAAGTACTACCGCCATTCGGGCTTTCCTGGCGGAATCCGGAAGACCAATTTCCGCGATCTGCAGGCCAAGCATCCTGGCCGGGCGCTGGAAAAAGCGGTCAAAGGCATGCTGCCCAAGGGGCCTCTGGGCTACGCCATGATCAAGAAGCTCAAGGTCTATGGCGGTGCCGAGCACCCGCATAGCGCCCAACAACCCAAAGTGCTGGCAATTTAAGGAGCCTTGAGATGATTGGTGAATGGAACAATGGCACCGGCCGTCGCAAGTCCAGCGTCGCCCGTGTGTTTCTGAAAAAAGGCAAGGGCAAGATCACAGTCAATGGCAAAGACATTGAGCAGTTCTTCGGCCGTCAGACTTCGATCATGATTGCCAAGCAACCGCTGGTGCTGACTGGCCATGCTGAAACCTTTGACATTCAGGTCAATGTGTCTGGCGGGGGCGAGTCTGGCCAGGCTGGTGCGGTGCGTCACGGCATCACCCGCGCCTTGATCGACTATGACGCCAACCTTAAGCCTGCGCTGTCGCAAGCTGGTTTCGTCACGCGCGATGCGCGCGAGGTGGAGCGCAAGAAGGTCGGTCTGCACTCCGCTCGCCGTCGCAAGCAGTTCAGCAAGCGTTAATTTTTGGATTGTCTGGCCTGTAGAGGCTTGCGAAAAAACGGCTGTCGGGCGAACACCAGGCAGCCGTTTTTGTTGGGGTCGACAGCAATGCCAACTTGTCCTGAGGCGCCATGAGATTTCGACTGTTTCACCGCCGCTTGACCATCAGTGCACCGCGCATGGCGGTGCGAAGCACCTTGCCCTGGCCATTGCGCTGGGCCGGCCTGGCTATTGTGCTTGGCTTTTGCGCTGCCATTGGACTTTGGGCTTTTGAATTCGGCAAGGATATTGCCGGGTTGGACAACGACAATGGCGAGATCATTGCCCAGCTGCGCTCAGAGCTGCGCGTGCTCAAGCGGGACTTTGAAGACATGCGTGAACAGCGCGATCAGGCTGTTTCGCTGGCCAATACCTCCACCACCCTACTTACAACGGAGCGGGCAACTCAGGAGGGCCTCACTGCCCTGAACAAAAAGCTGGAGGCTGAAAATCGTTCATTGCGTGATGACCTGGGCTTCTTCGAGAAACTGATCCCGGCCAGCAGTGCCTCGGGCGAATTGGCAATTCGGGGGCTGCAGGCTGATCTGCAAAATGGTCGCCAGCTCAAATGGCAGGTGTTGGTCATTCAAGCCAAGAAAAATGCACCAGAATTCAGCGGCCAACTGGAGCTGAGCTTCAGCGGGCTGCAGGCAGGCAAGCCGTGGACAGCCAGCCTGCCTCAAGGTGTCCAGGAAATCAGGTTCAAGCAGTATGGTCGTCTGGAGGGTACCTTCGAACTGCCTTCCCAGACGGTGGTCAAGAGCATGACAGCCAAAGTGCTGGAGGGAAAAACAACCCGCGCCAGCCAGACAATCAAATTGTTGGCACAATCCTGAAACCAGGAGACAAGATATGTTCAGCCGAAAAAAACAACCCCCCATCCGCAGCTTGATCGGTGAGGGTGCCCGCATCGAGGGCCCGATGCACTTCAGCGATGGCTTACGTATCGATGGCGTGGTCAACGGTGATATCCGAGCCGAATCTGGCAAGCCCAGCCTGCTGGTCATCTCTGAGACTGCGCAAGTTCACGGTGAAATCCATGCCTGGCATGTGATTGTCAATGGGTCTGTCCATGGGCCTGTTTTTGCTACCACCCTGCTCGAGCTCCAGCCCAAGGCGCGTATCGAGGGCGATGTCCATTACGCCGCGCTGGAAATGCATCAGGGCGCCACCATTGCCGGTCAGCTTTACCCAAGCGCAGAGGAAAAGCCAGCGCTCAGGCTGGCCGCCAGCAATGTCTGAGGGTCGTCCAGCAGATTCCTGATTAATTTGCTAAACTATTGCCGATCCAGACAGTTTTTTGGGAGCTATCCATGAGTGCCATTGCAGAAAACCTGACCACCGAAATGCCAGAGCCCATCCTTTTCACGGATAGCGCTGCGGCCAAGGTGGCTGAACTGATTGCTGAAGAGGGCAATCCCGATTTGAAGTTGCGCGTCTTTGTCCAAGGCGGCGGTTGCTCTGGCTTCCAGTACGGTTTCACCTTTGACGAAGTGGTCAATGAGGACGACACCACCATGAGCAAGAATGGCGTGTCGTTGCTGATTGATGCCATGAGCTACCAGTATCTGGTGGGCGCTGAAATCGACTACAAAGAAGACCTGCAGGGCGCGCAATTCGTGATCAAAAATCCGAATGCCACCACCACTTGCGGTTGCGGGTCGTCATTTTCCGTCTGAGTGTTTGTGCCCGGCTCAGGCCGGGTAAATTGCTCCCAGCACACGGGCGCCTCGGGCGCCCGTGACGCTTTTCAGGCTGGCTGTTTCGCGCCGCAAGGTTTTACCCGCCAGCCAGGCAAAAGCCGCTGCCTCCACCTGCTGGGGCGGTAACCCCAGCGACTGCGAGCTCGTTACCTCCCAGCCATCGAGGTGCTGGCGCAGACGCCATAGAAGGTGTGCGTTGAGCGCGCCACCGCCGCAGACGACCAGGCGGCTGCAGTTGGTAGCCTGTCGTAAGGCGTCGCTGGCACAGACACTGGCGGTCAATTCGGCCAGGGTAGCTTGCACATCGACGGCGGCAAGGTCTGGAAAGTTACTCAGGCAAAACTGCAGCCAATCGTCGTGAAACAAGTCCCGCCCTGAACTCTTGGGTGGAAGACGGCTGAAATAGGGTTCGGCCAACAAGGTTTGCAGCAGGGCTGGGTGGACCTGACCAGTGGCCGCCCAAGCACCACCAGCGTCAAAAGGCTGGCCGGTATGCCGCAGGCACCAGGCATCCATCAGGGCATTGCCGGGTCCGCAATCAAAACCAAGCACAGTCTGCCGGTCCAGAACGGTCAAGTTGGCAATGCCACCCAGGTTGAGTACAGCCAGCGTTTGCCCGGCATGTCCGAAAAAAGCCTGGTGGAAAGCCGGCACCAGCGGGGCTCCCTGGCCCCCCGCTGCGACATCGCGGCTGCGAAAATCCGCTACCACATCGATGCCGGTCAACTCCGCGAGCAAGGCCGGGTTGTTGAGTTGCAGGGTGTAGCCAATGCCATCGTGAGCGCCCGGTTGGTGGCGTACAGTCTGACCGTGCGCGCCAATTGCCCTGACCTGGCTGGCTGTCAGCCCGGCCTGGGCAAGCAAATCAGTCACCAGGGCCGCATACATGCGGGTCAGTTGGTTGGCAGCCAGGGCCGAGCGGTGCAGCTCGTCGGGTCCGCTTCGGTTCAGAGCCAGCAACTCTGCCTGCAAAGTGGCGGGCATCGGAGAGTAGGCATGCTGCAACACATGCATGGCATCGCCGTTGCAGCCAAGCAAAACAGCGTCGGCCCCGTCCAGCGAGGTGCCAGACATCAGGCCAATGAAGTAGTCAGTCACTTGCGGGGCAGTGGGGCTGGCCCTGAGCCGTAGCCCGGTCGGTTATTGAACGTTGCTGGTCTGGAGAGTGGAGGCTACAGCCAGCTGCACACGGACCTGGCTGGCCGAGCGATCGAACAACGCACGGGAAGAGGCCGCGACCGCAACAGCCGTGCTCTGGCGGGCCATGGCCAGCGGGTCACGCTGTGCACCATTGACACGGAATTCAAAGTGCAAATGAGGCCCGGTGGCCCAACCGGTGGCTCCGACAGCGCCAACCGTCTGGCCTTGGCTCACACTTTGCCCGCGTTTGACACTGATGCGGCTCAGGTGGGCATAGACCGTGGTGTGATTGTTGCCGTGTTTGATAAAGACCACATTGCCAAATCCATTTTGCATACCTGCAAATTCGACCACCCCATTGCCAACAGCGCGCACTGGCGTACCAGTGGGTGCGGCATAGTCCACCCCCAGATGGGCGCGCCATTTCTGCAGGATGGGATGGAACCGCATTTTGAAGCCGCTGGTCACGCGAGAAAAAGCCAGGGGTGAGGCCAGATAGGCACGACGCAGGCTCTTGCCGTCGAGGCTGAAGTAACCACCAGTCTTGGCATGGGCGACAGAAGCACTGTCTTTTTGACCAGCCGGGTGTACGCCCACGTCGGAGGGCTGGAACCACATTGCCTGGTGGACCTTGCCAGCGTTGACAAACTCGCTTGCCAACACACGGCCAAAGCGCAGAGGCTCGCCATCGCCTTCGAGCACTTCGTAGATCACGCTGAAACGGTCTCCCTTGCGCAAGGCGCGATGAAAATCAATGTCGCCGGAAAAAATATCCGCGATCTGGTTGGCAACCGATTCGGGCACCCGGGCATCGTCAGTGGCCGCAAACAGGGAGCTTTGGATGGTGCCGCTGGCCATGCGGGTCGACGCAGTCAGGGCAGCCGACTCGAGGCGGGAGGAAAAGCCGACGGCAGACCTGTCGATCACCAGGCGTTTGAAAAGGCCGCTGTCGTCAGCAACCCAGCGCACCACCAACTGCTGCAAGGTGTTGTCATCGCCAACCTGGGCTTGCAGACTGCGGCCAGCCCGGCCCAACACATGCACACGGGCCCAGGCATTCGCACGCAGGAAAGCGGCGGCTGCGGGATCGTCGATACCCAGGCGCTTGAGCAGGGTGTCGGCGGTGTCGTTGCTGCGGGAGGTATCCGAGCGGAACAGCCGGAAGCGGTGCAGATCGAGCACCTCGGCCTGGGCTTGCAAGGGCAGGGGCTGGACGACTTCGGTCACTTCGAACACAGGCAGGTCGGCCGCATCCGGGGTCAGCGATGCCACCGCGTAGGCCCCGCCGGCACCGGCACACAGGAGCAGGGCCAAGGCTGCGCCAAGCCGCTTGGGGTGGCGCTCAGCGAGCCTGCCCAGACGCTGGGCGAAATCTCTGCCGGCAATGACCAGACGATGTGTCAAAGAAAGATTCCTGAAGAGAGAGTGGACGTTGGCAGCCCCGGGCGCGCCAGGGCTGTTGCCGGGCGACATAGAATCCATGCCGAGCCGACAGCCACCAATTATATCGATCTCCTCCATTTGGACATTTGGGAAAACCCTTATGAATCAAGCCTCTTCCCCAGTTTTCCCGATCACGGACCAGGTCCGAGAAGCTTTGGCGGTGACTCTGCGCGGCTGTGAGGAACTGATCCCTGAGTCGGATTGGGTGCACAAGCTGGCGCGCTCACAGGCCAACAAGGCTCCCTTGCGCATCAAACTAGGCTTGGATCCGACCGCTCCTGACATCCATATTGGCCATACCGTGGTGCTCAACAAGATGCGCCAGTTGCAGGATCTGGGGCACCAGGTGATCTTCCTGATTGGCGACTTCACCAGCCTGATTGGCGACCCCTCCGGCCGCAACAGCACCCGCCCGCCGCTGACGCCCGAGCAGATCAAGGACAACGCCGAAACCTATTACCGGCAGGCCAGTCTGGTGCTGGACCCGGACAAGACCGAGATCCGCTACAACAGTGAATGGTGCTTGCCGCTGGGTTCCATGGGCATGATCCAGCTGGCCGCCAAGTACACCGTGGCGCGCATGATGGAGCGCAACGACTTTCATGACCGCTTCAAGGCAGGCAACCCGATTTCAGTGCATGAATTTCTCTACCCGCTGATGCAGGGCTATGACTCGGTGGCCCTTAAGAGCGACCTCGAGCTGGGCGGAACCGACCAGAAATTCAACCTGCTCATGGGGCGGCACCTGCAGACCGAATATGGGCAGGAACCGCAATGCATCCTCACCATGCCGTTGCTGGAAGGGTTGGACGGTGTGGAGAAGATGTCCAAGTCAAAGAACAACTACATCGGCATCACCGAGGACGCCAACACCATGTTTGCCAAGGTGCTGTCGATCAGTGATGAGCTGATGTGGCGCTGGTACACCCTGCTGAGCTTTCGCAGCATGGCCGAAATTGGCGCCCTCAAGGCCGAGGTGGCGGCTGGGCGCAATCCCAAGGAGGCCAAAGTCCTGCTGGCCAAGGAAATCACGGCGCGCTTTCACTCAAGCGCAGCTGCTGAATCGGCCGAACAAGACTTCATCAACCGCTCGCGCGGTGGCATCCCCGATGAGATCGAGGAGCAAGCGATTGCGCTGGCCAATGGTCCCATGGGCATTGCCGCCTTGCTCAAACAGGCCGGGCTGGCCGCCTCCATTGGCGAGGGCAACCGCCTGATTGATGGCGGCGGGGTACGGGTGGATGGTGGCGTGGTGAGCGACAAGGGCACCAAGCTCAAGCCGGGCACTTATGTGGTGCAGGTTGGCAAGCGCAAGTTCAAGAGACTGATCCTGGCCTGAACCGGTGCACCTTGGTCGGCTCAGTCGTCCAGCCAGCGCCGCAGTTGCTGGGCGTCGCTCACGCCCAGGCGCCAGACTGGCTGCGCCTTGGGGATAGACAGGGGCAGAGCGAGCAGGCGTTTGTCACGCGCAACCAGCGCCCGCAAGCGGGCTTGAGAGCCCGCGTACAGCAGCAAATCATCAAGTTTGCTCAGGCGCCACTGGCTGCTTTGCTTGCCCGAGCCAAGCTCAATGCCCAGCCACTCGTCGCCAGGGGCAAAACCGGCCCGCTCGGCCGCGCCGCCTCGCAACACGGTCTTGATCTGAACGCCCTGGTTGTCCGTCACCCGCAGCCCCAGCCGCTGTGCCAGCGGGGCGGGGTCCTCGCGCACGCTCACACCGCGAGCCGAGAGCAAGGCACGCAGCGGCAATTCGCCGGTACCGTGCACCCAGCGAGACAGCTCACGCCTGAATGAACGGCCAGCCAGCTCGTGCAGGACTGCGAGTAGGTTGTCCTCGCTCATCGGGCCGCCGGCGCAGCGTTGCCAGAGCTCGCGCATCACATCGTCCAGGCTGTGCTGACCGTGGGTTTGAGCGCGCAGGCTCAGGTCCAGGCACAAGGCGACCAGCGCTCCCTTGCTGTAGTAGCTCACCGTGATATTGGGCGTGTTCTCGTCAGCGCGGTAGTACTTGACCCAGGCATCAAAACTGGCCTGCGCCACCGACTGCACCGCCCGCCCCGGTGTCTGCAGCACCTGGTTGATGCCTTTGCCCAGCAGCTTGAGGTAAGTGGCGTCGTCGATCAGGCTAGCACGGCGCAGAAGCAGGTCATCGTAATAACTGGTGAAGCCCTCGAAGAACCACAAGAGTTTGGTGTAGTTTTCCCGGCTGTAGTCGTAACGCTCGAATTCGGCGGGCCGCAGACGCTTGACATTCCAGGTATGAAAATACTCATGGCTGATCAGACCGAGCAAGGTGGTATAGCCATCGCCCGGGGCGCTGCCCCGCCGCGGCAAGTCCTTGCGGGCGCAAATCAAGGCGGTCGAGTTGCGGTGCTCCAGGCCACCGTAGCCCTCATCGGTGGCGTTGAGCAGGAAAACATAACGGTCATAGGGTGGCCGGTTGCGTCGGGAGCGGCCCGCTGAGGGGCCATGCCAGAAGCGGATTTGGGCTTCGCAGATTTTCTCTGCATCGGCCAGGAGGCGGGCGCCATCAAAGCTCGGTGGCGCGCCACTGACAACGAAGCGGTGGGCCACCCCGGCGGTGGTAAAGCTGCCGCTCCAAAAGGGGCCGATCTCCACCGGGGAATCGGCCAGTTCGTCATAGTCGCTAGCGCCATACAAGCCGAAACCGAGGCGGTCAACCTTGATTGGGCTGAGCCCGGTGGCGAGCTGCCAGCCAGATGGCAGCTTCCCTTTCGCAAGTTCCAGCAGATGCGGCGCATCATGCAGGCCCTCCACACTCAGGCACAAGCTGGTGCCATTGAAAAAGCCGCGCTGCGTATCCAGCCAGGCGGCGCGCACCGAGGCGTCAAAGGCATAGACCTGATAACGAAGCTCGAGCGGCAGGTCCGGTTCGCACTCGATCAGCCAGCTGCATTTGTCTAGTTGGTGCAGCGGTCGGATGTGGCCATCCTGGCGGGCCTGCAGCCCCAGCAGGTTGCGGGCGAACTCACGCACCAGATAGCTGCCAGGGATCCAGACCGGCAGGGCCACGCGCTGCTGGGCCGCCGGCCGGGCGATGGTCAGGGACACGCCGAACAGGTGGGCATGCAGATCGACCGGGGTGATGCGGTAGTGCAGGGCGTGCGTTTCGGGCCGGCGAGACTTGTTCGGCATGATGAGGCTGCGGCTCAGCGAATGTTGGCGAGCTGCTTCTCGATTTGATCGGTGTTGATCGCACCCGGCAACCGTGTGCCGTCGGCAAAAACCAGAGTGGGTGTGCCGCTGATCTTGAGCTTGCGCCCAAACTCCACATTGCGCGCAATGGCGGCGGTGTCGCAACTGGCCGAGGCCGGCGTCTTGCTTCGTAGCATCCAGTCCAGCCAAGCTTCGGAGCGGTCCTTGGCACACCAGATATTGCGCGCCTTGTCAGCCGAGTCGGCGCCAAGAATTGGATAGAGAAAGTTGTAGATGGTGATGTTTTCCACCTTCTCCAGATCGCGCTCGAAGCGTTTGCAGTAACCGCAGTTGGGATCGGCGAAGACAGCGATCTTGCGTTTGCCGTTGCCGCGCACAATGGTGAAGGCATCTTTCAGGGGCAGGCTGTCAAAGGCTATGGCGGTCAGCTTGTCAATGCGCTCTTCGGTCAGATTGCGCCGCTGGCGCGTGTCGAACAACTGGCCCTGGATGATGAAGTTGGCCTCGGCATCGGTGTAGAAGATATCGGTGCCATTGACGCGCACTTCAAAAAGGCCCGTCATCGGCGTCTTGCTGATCTCGTCAATGTTTTGCAGTTGAGGAACACGCGCGGCAATGTTTTTGCGAATGGTGGCTTCCTGCGCTGAGGCGCTGAGGCAGCACAGGGCCAAGGCCAGGGCAGGCAGGTTTTTCAAAGGGTTCATGGTGAGTGCTTCAAAGGGGTGGGAATTGCGTGAGAAAGCCCCATGGCCTGGCGCGCCAACCACATCTTGAGCGGGCCGGCGCGGTCCATGCAGTTGAGGCCAAAGCGGCGCAGGCCGCCCCAGGCATTGGGGTCTTGCGAGAAAAACAGCTGCAGGCCGTCGAGGCCGGTATCCATCATGAACATGCCAGCCTTGCGGCCCCGTTCGTAGTGGCGCAGCAGACGGGCATCGTCGACGCTGCGCCAGGACTCGCGCCCGCTGATCAGGCGTGCCAGTTCGGCGATGTCGGCGAGGCCAAGGTTGAGCCCCTGGCCAGCCAGCGGGTGCACATTGTGGGCGGCGTCACCGGCCAGCGCCCAGGCGCCAGAGCTGTTGCGTCCAGTCCATTGGCGGGCGTGCGCCTTTTGCAGCGGCCACAGCGCCCGCTCGCTGCTCAGGCTGAGCTCACCCAGCGCCTGTTGGCTGGCAGCTTGCAGCTCACGGCAAAAATCTTCAGGCGAGGTTTGCACCAGACGCCCCGCCTTGGCCGGGGGGAGCGACCAGACGATGGCCACCGTATTGCCGTCTTCGCCATCAGTGGGCAGAAATGCCAGGATGTCGCCTCGGTCGAACCACTGCCGCGCAATTCCCTCATGAGCCTGCAGGCAGGTGACGCGCGCTGCCAGGGCCTGCTGAGGATAGGGCGTGATGTCGAAGTCCACCCCCAGTTCCTCCCGGGTCTGGCTGGTGCGACCTTCGCAAACGACGGTCAGCCGGGCCGGGGCCGCTGCTGCCAGGGTTTCGATCTGGGGCTGGTAGCGCACCGCCTCGCGCAGTTGCCGCTCCAGCTCAGCGGCGTCGACGATCCAGGCCAGGGCGGAGTGGCCGAGCGAGGCGGCATCAAAGTCCAGCTCGCTGCTACGGTCACCAAAGATCTGCATGCGGCGCACCGGCGTGGCTGCGCTCGGCGCGGGCCAGCATCGCAGCGACTCGAGCACGGCACGCGAGGCATGGTTGAGCGCATAGGCACGCACATCGGGCTTGTGGCTGGCGCCGGGGTTGGTGTCCTCGATCAGCCCCACACGCAGGCGCTCGCGCGCCAGCAGCAGGGCCAGGGTGCAGCCCACCACACCGCTGCCGCGGATGCAAACGTCCAGGAATTGCGCCATGCGAGGATTGTAGGTGGCGCGGCGCAAATGAGCGGCCTTTTATGATGTCGCCTCCGATGGACGGAAAGGAAATTCAATTGAGTGCATCAACCACGCCAGCGACTGGAGCCACTGCCCGCATTGCGCGCCTGTTTGTTTACCCCGTCAAGTCCTGTGCCGGCATTGCGCTGGACGAATCCCTGCTGCTGGACACTGGCCTGGATCTGGACCGGGCTTGGATGGTGGTGGACGAGCAGGGTGAGTTTGTGTCCCAGCGCGAGCAGCCGCGTCTGGCCCTGGTGCAGCCACAGTTCAAGCGCGGCGGCAGCGAGCTGGTATTGCGTGCTGCGGGTATGCTGGCCTTGCACCTGGCAGTGGATGTGGTGGAGGAGTCAGTGCGGGTGCGGGTGTGGGACGACGAGGTCCGGGCCTACGACATGGGCGACATCGCGGCGCAATGGTTCACCGACTTCCTGTCGCTGACCTCCGCCGGGTTGCCAGCTGCAGGTGGCGCCCGCTATCGGCTGGTGCGTTTCGATCCGGACGAGCGACGCCTCTCCAGCCCCGCTTGGACCCAGGGCCTGGAGGCGCCCAACCAGTTCAGTGACGGTTTTCCTCTGCTGGTGTTGGGGCAGGCTTCGCTGGATGAACTCAACACCCGCTTGCAGGCCGCCGGCCATGCCAGCGTCGGAATCGAGCGCTTTCGCCCCAACATTGTGCTCAGTGGCCTGTCAGCCCATGAGGAAGACCGGCTCGACCGTTTGCAAATTGATGGCAACGACACGGCTGTTGTGCTGCGCCTGGTCAAGCCTTGCGCGCGCTGCGGCATTCCCGACATCGACCCGCTCACCGCGCAGCCGGGCCAGGCCGTGAGCGAGGCGCTGCGCGCCTACCGGCAGGACGCGCGCCTGAAAGGCGCCTTGACCTTCGGCATGAATGCCATCGTGCAGAGTGGCGCCGAGTCGGTGCTGCGCGTGGGACAGGCGGTGCAGCTGGGCTGACTGCCCGCTGGACCGGGGTGATCGCTGATGGGTTTTTCGCTGCCTGTTCAGGTGGTGGCCACTGGGATGTCCTCGATGCGGGTGGTGTAGCGCGGCGTGCGTCGTTCCTGCTTCATGCTCCACTGGCGCGGCTGCTGGCCGGTGCCACTGCTGCCCATCACCACGGTGCCGCGTCCGTAGCGCTGGTTCAGTGTATCCAGTGCCGTCATCAGGCGCGAGCGGTTGGGCATCGGCTCCTCGCAGCTCAGGACCAGCTCCTGCTGCACCCGGCTGGCGGGTGCCAAGTCCACCAGCATCACACCAGCCTTGGCCAGCTTGTAGCCCGGGCGGTAGATGCTGCGCAGACCCGCGAGTGCGGCCTGCACCAGCACCGCCGTGTCGCTGCTGGGGCGGCGCAAGGGCACCAGGATGGAGCGCGAATACTGACGCTCGGGGCGAAACGGGCTGGTGCGGATGAAGGTCAGCACCTGCGCGGCCACGCTGTCCTGGCGGCGCAGCTTCTCGGCGGCGCGGCTGGCGAAGGTGGTGACGGCTTCTTCCAGCTGCCACAGCTCGCTCACCGCCTGGCCGAAGGAGCGGGTGCAGGCGATCTCCTGCTTGGCTGGCGGGCTGTCTTCGATGGCAATGCAGGGCGTGCCCTGCAGCTCACGCACGGTGCGCTCCAGCACCACCGACCAGCGCCGGCGCACCATGGCCGGGTCGAGCTGTGTCAGGTCGAGCACGCTGTGGATGCCGCCCTCCTGCAGCTGGCGGCCGATGCGCGACCCCACGCCCCATACCTCGCCCACTTCGGTGGCCGCCAGCACCGCCTGCAAGTCCGGCACCGGCAAGGCGCCCAGGTGACACACCTCGGCCAGCTGGCGCGGGTAGCTGCCGGGCTTGCGCTCGGCGGTTTTGGCGATGTGGTTGGCCAGCTTAGCCAGGGTCTTGGTGGCGCCGATGCCGATGCAGGTGGGCAGCCCGGTCCAGGCCAGAATGCGGCGGCGCATCTTGCGGCTGCGTTCGACCAGATCGCCCGGGATACCCGAGAGTTCGATGAAGGACTCGTCAATCGAATAAATCTCCTGGGTGTGGCCCAGGCCGCCGATCAGGCTCATCATGCGATCGCTCATATCGCCGTAGAGGGCGAAGTTGGCTGACAGTGCGACCAGGCCGGCTGACGCCTCCAGATGCCGTATCTGGAACCAGGGTGCCCCCATCTTGATGCCCAGCGCCTTGGCCTCATTGGAGCGGGCGATGGCGCAGCCATCGTTGTTGGACAGCACCACCACCGGAATGCCGTTGAGGCTGGGGCGGAACACCCGCTCGCAGGACACATAGAAATTGTTGCCGTCGACCAGGGCGTACATGGGCGTGCTGCTGCTGATCAGGCTCAGTGGCCAAACTGTCGGGTGCTGGAGGTGACCACGCCCCAGACTTCCAGGGTCTGGCCGTCGCGCGGCACGATGTCGGGGTAGGTTGGGTTGGCGGCCTTGAGCCGGATGCGGCCCTGGCGCTGGTGCAGGTATTTCACGGTGAACTCGCCATCCACAATGGCCACCACGATGTGGTTGTGCCGGGGCTTGAGTGCCCGGTTGACCACCAGCAGGTCGTTGTCGAAAATGCCGGCCTCCACCATCGACAGGCCGCGCACCCGCATCAGGTAGGTGGCCTGCGGGTGTGTGACCAGGATCTGGTCCAGGCTGAGCGAGCGCTCCTGCAGGTCTTCAGCCGGTGATGGAAAACCGGCGCACACCCGGGCCTGTAGCGTGGGGTAGCGCTGCAGGGCCTCGGCCAGAAGGATTGGGGCACTGATTTCAAAAATACTGGACATATGTACAGTATACGGGCAGCGCCCAAGATGGGCTACAAACCCGCCATGTGCAGTCATTACCAGGCGCCCGCCCTGCCGGAGATCTATCGAACCGCTTTCGGGGTGGAGCCGCCGGTTGCGCTGGGCAAGCATGACGTCTGGCCCGGCTACCCGGCGGGCTTCATCCGTCGGCATGAACACGCCGATGTGGGCGATGAGGCCGTGCCCGAGCGCGAGGCCTTGAGCGGCTTGTTTGGTCTGGTGCCACACTGGGCCAAAGACACCAAGGGCACCAAGTACACCTACAACGCCCGCTCCGAAACCGTGGCCGAAAAGCCCAGTTACCGCGAGGCCTGGCGTCGTGCCCAGCACTGCATCATTCCGGCCATCGCGTTTTTTGAGCCCGATTGGCGCTCCGGCCGGGCGGTGCCCACCCGCATCGAGCGCGCGGACGGGCAGCCCATGGGCATTGCCGGCCTGTGGTCGAGTTGGCGGGCTGCGCAGGGGGAGATCGTCCACAGTTTCACCATGCTCACCCTCAACGCCGACGAGCACCCGTTGATGCGGCACTTCCACAAGCCCGATGATGAAAAACGCATGGTGGTGATCCTGCCGCAGTCACGCTACAGCGACTGGCTGCAGGCCGGGGCCCAGGACGCGGCCGACTTCATGCAGCCGTACCCGGCCGAGCAACTGGTGGTGACCGTACCGCAGGGGCATCGGCAGCTGTTTTGATTTGACAGAGGAATGAACATGGATTTAGCGGAAATCGTCAGGCAGTACTGGCCCTTGATCTTGCTGGCACTGTGGCTGGGCTACAAATGGTGGAACAGCAAGCGGGTGGCGGCTTTGCTGCCCGAACTCAAGAAACAGGGCGCGGTGCTGGTGGATGTGCGCTCGGCGGCTGAATACGCCAGCGCCAGCGCGCCCGGGACCCTCAATATTCCGTTACAGGAATTAGGCAGCCGACTTACTGAAATTCCGAAAAACGTTCCCGTGGTCCTGTGCTGTGCCAGCGGCACCCGCAGCGGCATGGCCAGGATGGTGTTGAAGAAGAACGGATACCACCAGGTGTTCAATATCGGTGCGTGGAGCAATTTTTTGCGCTGACTCAGCCTGGCGGGTTGCTGCGGCCATCGACAGTTGGCAAGAGGTGCGGCATGCATGGCTTAGGCTGATCAGTACAATCAGTACTCATTTCCCCCTAACCCAAACGAGGCGCAAGCCTCCAGCAGGCAGCACCTGGAGCCTGGTTCCGTTCAGCGCGTCGCAGTTACCTGGCCAGCATCGGTGACGCACTCGAATGTGCGGGTAGGGATGATTTCAAAGGAATTTTCATGTCTCTCAAGTGCGGCATCGTCGGCCTGCCCAATGTCGGCAAGTCCACTCTGTTCAACGCCCTGACCAAGGCGGGCATTGCGGCCGAAAACTACCCCTTTTGCACCATCGAGCCCAATGTGGGCGTGGTGGAGGTGCCTGACCCGCGCTTGCAGCAACTGGCGCAGATTGTGCAGCCCGAGCGCATCGTGCCGGCGATTGTGGAGTTTGTCGACATCGCCGGCCTGGTGGCTGGTGCCAGCCAGGGCGAGGGCCTAGGCAACCAGTTTCTGGCGCATATCCGCGAGACCGATGCCATTGTCAATGTGGTGCGTTGCTTCGAGGATGACAACGTGATCCATGTGGCGGGCAAGGTGGACCCGATTGCCGATATCGAGGTGATCCAGACCGAGCTCTGCCTGGCCGATCTGGGCACGGTCGACAAATCCCTGGTGCGTTACACCAAGGCCGCCAAATCTGGCAACGACAAGGAAGCTACCAAGCTGGTGCAGATCCTCACCCGGGTACAGGCCGCGCTCAACCAGGGCAAGCCGGTGCGCACGCTGGAGTTCACCCAGGAAGAGGCCACGCTGCTCAAACCGCTGTGCCTGATCACCGCCAAGCCAGCCATGTTTGTCGGCAATGTGAGCGAGACCGGCTTTGACAACAATCCGCTGCTGGAGCGGCTGCAGCAGTACGCTGCTGGCCAGAACGCGCCGGTGGTGGCCATTTGCGCCAAGATGGAAGCCGACATGGCCGACATGAGCGATGAAGACCGCGAGTTGTTTCTGAGCGAAATGGGCCAGTCCGAGCCTGGCCTCAACCGTCTGATTCGCGCCGCCTTCAAGCTACTGGGACTGCAAACCTATTTCACCGCCGGGGTGAAAGAGGTTCGTGCCTGGACCATCCACATTGGTGACACCGCGCCCAAGGCTGCCGGCGTGATCCACGGCGACTTCGAGCGCGGCTTTATCCGCGCCCAGACCATCGCCTTTGCCGACTACATCGCCTGCAAGGGCGAGCAGGGCGCCAAGGACGCGGGCAAGATGCGCGCTGAAGGCAAGGACTATGTGGTGCACGACGGCGACGTGATGAACTTCTTGTTCAACGTCTGACGATCAGACTGAATTTCCTTGCTCTACCTTGGGCTCTGAGGGAAATATAAGTTATTGACAAAGAATTTGGAAGCCAGTTTCTTATTCCTGTCTTTAGGGCATCATGAATCTACTGACGGCCAGCGGAATTCTGTCGCGAGTCGTTGAGGTTCGACCGGGAGAGCCGCGCGCGCTGCTCTGGTCGTTCGCCTATTTCTTTTGTCTGCTTGCGGCTTATTACGTGCTGCGTCCAGTTCGTGACGAAATGGGCCTTGCCAGTGGCATCAAGAATCTGCCCTGGCTCTTTACCGCAACTTTCTTTGTCATGCTGGCCGTGGTGCCGGTATATGGCGCGTTGGTGGCGCGCATATCACGGAAAAAATTTATTCCGCTGGTCTATCACTTCTTTACCGCCAACATCCTTATCTTTTGGTTCATGCTGACGCAGGGCATTGCCCTTGCGCCCACTGCGCAAGTGTTTTTTGTGTGGATCAGCGTTTTTAACCTGTTCGCAGTCTCTGTGTTCTGGTCGTTCATGGCGGATTTGTTTGGATCAGAACAGGGAAAGCGCCTGTTTGGTTTTATTGCCGCGGGCGGATCGGCTGGTGCACTGCTCGGGCCAACCATCGCCACCACGCTTGCCGAGCCGCTTGGACGTGCCAATCTGTTGAGCATTGCCGCACTACTGCTTCCAGCGGCCGTGTGGTGTGCCACACGGCTTGAAACGGCTGCTGCCGAATTCAAAGCACAGAATCCAGGCAGCCCGCTGCCTCAGGCCTCGCCGCAGGCACTGGGTGGGAGCTGGATTGCTGGCATTGGCATGATCGCGCGCTCACCTTATCTTGCCGGCATCGCCCTCTGGGTAGCATTGCTATCACTGGCGGGAACATTCCTGTATTTTCAGCAGGCCGAAATCGTGCGCGCTTTAAGCGACGACCCGAACAAACGTACTGCCATCTTCGCCCGGATTGACCTGGCCGTCAGCCTGCTCACCATCGTGGTGCAATTCTTTGCCACGGGAAAACTCATCCAGCGGTTTGGGGCTGGTCCTGCGGCTGGATTTTTGCCCTTAGTCTTCGCTTTGGGCTTTGGTGCCCTTTGGGCCTCGCCAATGCTATGGGTGATCATTGCGTTTCAGGCGGCCCAGCGTGCGGCCAATTTTGCGATCTCCAACCCCGCGCGCGAAGTCTTGTTCACCGTGGTTGAACGCGAAGAAAAATACAAGGCCAAGAATGTTATCGACAAC
>CAXRBE010000144.1:0-4021 GCA_964228805.1 Burkholderiaceae bacterium | reverse complement strand
TCGCTGTTCCTCGGGCGCAATGAGGAGGGCGGCATCCGCTGCATCTACCATGGCTGGAAATTCGATGTGACCGGGCGCTGCGTGGACATGCCCAGCGTGCCGCCGGAGCAGGATTTCAAGGACAAGGTACACGCGCGCGCCTACAGGACAGCCGAGCGTGCCGGGGTGTTCTGGGTCTATATGGGTGAGCAGGACCCTGCACCACCCATGCCCATGATCGAGGCTGCGATGCTTGAAGAGAGCGAGCTCGATACCATTTTTGTGCAACGCAACTGCAACTGGCTGCAAGCCCTGGAGGGTGACATCGACACCTCGCATTTTGGCTTCCTGCATGCCGGCCATCTGCAACCTGATGATGTGCCCGCCGGCCATCCCCTGGAACACACCAGTGGCGAGCGCGCCCCCGAATACCATGTCACCGATGCGCCCTGGGGCACCTATTACGGAGCTTACAGGCGGGTCAAGACTGATGAGGGTGAGCGCACCTACTGGCGCTTTGCCAACTACATGTTTCCTTTCTGGACCCAGACCCCGCAAGGCGTGTTTGCCCAGCATGTCAATGCACGGGCCTGGGTGCCCCTGGATGACACCCACACCATGACCATTCATTTCCGCTGGCGCAAAGGGGCGCCCAGCAGCGCTTTGCCGCTGAAGAATGGCAAGCCGCTTGGCGGCGCGGCACCTGCACCCGAGTACTTGCCCGATGACTCGGACTGGCTGGGCCGCTACCGCATTGAGGCGCGTGAGGACAACAACTGGCTGATTGACCGCGAAGCGCAACGCTCCAATCGCATCTACTCAGGTATCGACCATATCCCCCTGCAGGATCAGGCCGTCACCGAGAGCATGGGCGAAATCAGTGACCATGCCTTCGAGCATCTGGGCCCTGGCGACCTGATGATTTCAAGAACGCGGCGCCGGGTGTTGAAAGCTGCTCGTGCCTTTGCCCAGGGCCAGCCTGCGCCTGGCGTTGAACAGCCGGAGATTTTCATGGGCGCGCGCAGCGGGTACTTCCTGGCCGATACCTCCGCCGAATGGCGTGAGGCCTATCGGGCGCAGGTCAACCAGGCGGTACGACCCGTTGGCCTGCCAGCCTCGGTGCCTGAGGGCTAGACGAAGCTGTTTTCCCGCTTTGCAAATCAGCGCATTAGGGCGCCAACAATCAACCTGGAACCACTGCATATGAATACTCGTCGAGCTACTCTGAAAACCATTGCTGCCGGCGCGGCCTGCCTGGCCTCGCCCGGTCTGCTCAGGGCACAGGAATCGGGGGCAATCACCATCCTGGTGGGTGCGGCATCATCAATGGACATCACCGCGCGCATCATTGCCGAGCATTACAAGGAGGCGCTGGGTCGCACAACGGTGGTCATGCCCAAGCTGGGCGCCGGTCAGCGGCTTGCGCTGGGCGAGGTGCGCCGGGCTGCGCCCGATGGGCGCACCCTGCTGTTTGCCACCAGCGGGCCGTTTTCAGTCTACCCCCACATCTTCACCAAGCTCGACTACGACCCGACTGCAGACTTCACCCCGATCGCCGGCGTGTCCTACTTTGATGTGGCGATTGCCACCCACACACCCACGTCGGGCGCAACCGACCTCAGACAGCTGATCGACTGGGCAAAAAATCAGGGCAGCAAAGCGGTATTTGGCTCGGCCCCTGGCAATGGCTCGCTGTCACACTTTGTTGGCATCTCCATTGGCATGGCTGCTAAATTTCAGTGGACTCATGTTCCCTACAAGGACAGCGGCGTGGGTATTGTTGATCTGGCCGCCGGGCGCCTGCCTGTGATGATCACTGGCCTGCAGCCCCTGATTGAAATGCACAAGGCCGGCCGCATCCGTATCCTGGCCATCTCCGGAGACAAGCGCTCGCCGCTGGTGCCGGAGGGTCCCACCTTGCGCGAAGCAGGTGTGCCGATCAGTTCCACCACATCCACTGGCCTGTTCGGTCCGGCCAAGATGCCGCCTGAAATGGTGAACCGTTTGCACGATGCCCTGCAGCCGATGTTTGCCAAGGCGGCCATTCGGGAGCGGCTCACTCAGCTTGCCATGACTGTCTGGCCTCAAACACCGGCCCAATTGTCGGCGCACCTGGCTGAGGAGCTGAAACGATTTGAAGTCCTGGTCAACGCCAGCGGCTACCAGCGCGAGCCGGCTTGAGATTTAAAACCCCTGTCGCTTTCATTTTGAAGGATTCTTTCATGACCTCACGACGAGAACTTTTGCGTGGCCTGGGCGCCGCCGCCGCCTGCGTGGCCGCGCCTGCACTGGCCCAGGATGACAAGTCGCCCATCACCATCCTGGTCGGCGCCGCATCTTCGATGGACTTCACGGCGCGCCTGATCGCTGAAAACTTACGCGAAACTCTGGCCCGGCCGGTGGTCGTGGCCAGCAAGCTGGGCGCTGGCGGGCGCGTGGCGCTGGGTGAACTCAAGCGCTCTGCGCCCGATGGCCGAACCTTCATGTTCTCCACCAGCAGCCTGTTTGCCATCTACCCCAATATCTACACCAAGCTCGATTACGACCCGGTGGCCGACTTCACCCCGATTGCAGGCGTCTCCGCCTTCGATGTCGGGATTGCCACCGGTGGCCTGACCCAGTCGCCTGACCTGACGCACTTCCTGTCGTGGGCTCGCGCTCAGGGTGGCAAGGCCGTTTACGGAGCGGCGCCCGGGGCCGGTTCGTCATCGCATTTTGCCGGGATCGCGATTTCGCAGGCCACCGGCATTCCCCTGACGCCTGCCCATTACAAGGACAGTGCGGTGGGCATTGTCGATGTGGCCTCGGGCCGCCTGCCCATGCTCATCACCGGCACCAGCCCGCTGGCTGCGCAGCACAAAGCCGGCAAGATTCGTCTGCTGGCAGTCTCGGGCAACACCCGTTCACCCCTGGTGCCGGATGTGCCCACCCTGCGTGAAGCCGGTGTGAATGTCAGCATCGTCAACGGGGCGGGACTTTTTGGTCCCGCCAGGTTGCCCCGCGACATTGCAGAGCGCATGCACGCCGCGCTGGCAGTGATGATGGCCAAGCAGGAAAATCTGGACCGGCTTGCTACCCAGGGCATGGCGCCCCAGTTTCAGAATGCAGCCCAGCTTGCTGCCTTTTTATCGGATGAACGCAAGCGCTATGAGCAACTGGTCAAGGCCAGCGGCTATGTGCCTGAGTCAGCATGAGCGCGGGTTTTTGCATTCCCGAGGTGGTGCGCAGCCGCATTGATCGGGCGCTGGTCGAGCGCCATCCGATCCTGCTTGCCTGTGTGAGCCCGGACGGCCAGCCGATCCTGAGCTTTCGCGGCAGCGTGCAATGCCACGGTGACGATGCCCTGGCCGTCTGGATCCGCAACCCCGATGGCCTGCTGCTTCGTTCGATTCAAGCCAATCCCAGGGTCGCCCTGATGTATCGCGACGAGGATGCCAAGGCCACCTACCAGTTTCAGGGTCGGGCGCGCCTGGATGCCAGCCCCGCGGTGCGCGAAGCCCTTTTCGAGAAGATGCCCCAGGCCGAGCGCAATCACGACCCGCAGCGCAAGGGTGCCGTGATGGTGGTCGAGCTTGACCGGATCGAGGGCTATGCAGGCCTTGGCCCGCAGGGCCGGATCGACCCGGTGCTTTTATTGCGCAAGCAGGCCCAGGGCTAATTTTTTTCTTCGGACATTTTCATGAAAAATCAACAAGACTCACTCGATCTCACCCGTGTCGGCCCTGGCACGGTGATGGGCAACTTTATGCGGCAGTACTGGATTCCAGCGGGCCGCTCCTCAGAACTCAAGGCCGACGGCGACCCGATCCGGCTCATGCTGCTGGGTGAGAAGCTGATCGCCTTTCGCGACAGCGCCGGCCGGGTGGGGGTGATGGACCATCGCTGCCCGCACCGCTGCGCCTCGCTGTTCCTCGGGCGCAATGAGGAGGGCGGCATCCGCTGCATCTACCATGGCTGGAAATTCGATGTGACCGGGCGCTGCGTGGACATGCCCAGCGTGCCGCCGGAGCAGGATTTCAAGGACAAGGTACACGCGCGCGCC
>CAXRBE010000143.1:0-2969 GCA_964228805.1 Burkholderiaceae bacterium | reverse complement strand
TGCTCACGCGAATCGACCCGGATGGTTTGGGTGTGTTCGCTGACCAAGTCGCGCAGCACCCGCTGCAACAGGTTGAGGTCGAGGTGCAGTAGCGACTGCGGCGGCAGACGCTGAGCCGACTCCTTGATGCGTGCCCAGGTTTTGCGCAGGTAGGCTATATCTTCGGCCAACTCCTCATCAGAGGCATCTTCGCCATTTGTGCGCAAGATAAAACCACCGCCTTTGGTGCCAGCTTGCAGTTGCAGGCGCTGGCGCAGGGCTTCACGTTGCTCCAGGGGAATTTTCTGGGAGATGCCAATATGGTCATCTTGCGGCAAAAACACCAGCAAGCGCCCTGCAATGCTGATCTGGGTGGACAGGCGCGCGCCCTTGGTGCCACTCGGGTCCTTGATCACCTGCACCATCAGGGCCTGGCCCTCAAACACCTGTTTCTCGATCGGTACATGCGGCTGGTTGCTGCGCGCCTGACTCAATGTTTCTCCCTCAACAGGTGGGTGCCATACATCGGCCACATGCAAAAACGCTGCACGCTCCAGTCCAATATCGATGAAGGCAGATTGCATGCCTGGCAGGACGCGGGCCACCTTGCCCAGGTAGACATTGCCAACCAATCCGCGCTCAACGGCGCGTTCCACATGCAGTTCCTGCACAGCGCCGTTTTCCACCACGGCCACGCGTGTTTCCTGCGGAGACCAGTTGATCAGAATATCCTCTTGCATGGTCCAAATTTATCAGTTGAGAT
This sequence comes from Burkholderiaceae bacterium, assembly GCA_964228805.1. Lineage (GTDB taxonomy): Bacteria > Pseudomonadota > Gammaproteobacteria > Burkholderiales > Burkholderiaceae_C > Hylemonella. Next base: position 2,227 of record CAXRBE010000143.1, on the reverse strand, counting down.
CAGCGTTTCTTAGCCCTGCGGCCTGCTCAAAATACGACAATTCAAAGTCTGCAGCCGAATGATCGCAGCAATTGTGACGTCTCGTACAAGGGCAGCCCCATGATGCCTGAATAGCTGCCAGAAATTCGATCAATAAATCTGGCAGCCTTGCCTTGCACCGCGTAGGCGCCGGCTTTACCCATAGGCTCACCGCTAGCCACATAAGCTGTAATATCTTTCTTGGAAAGAGCCGAAAAACTCACGCGCGATGTCGATAGCAGCGCCTTGTGCTTTCCCGCAGTGCCTATTGCTACGGCAGTCAGCACACGGTGGGTACGCCCGGCCAGCTCCGCCAGCATGCGATCAGCATCCATGGCATCTTTTGGTTTACCGTAAATGGTTCGTCCCAGCGCAACCGTGGTGTCCGAACACAGCACGGGTGCTGGCACCAGGCCGCGTCGTTTCAGTCGCGCCAGCGCCGAGTCAAGTTTCAGCTGGGTCACCCGCTGCACATAGGATGCTGGCGACTCCCCTGCAAGTACCACTTCCAAGCCTTCAGCATCCTCGCTGTCGTCTGGCAGCAGCAACTCATACCGCACACCCAGCTGATCCAGCAGTTGGCGCCGACGCGGACTTTGTGAGGCGAGATAAATAAAGTCAGCCATGGCTATTCGCGGTGGTAGGGGTGATTGGCATTGATCGACCAGGCGCGATAAAGCTGTTCCACCAGCATCACTCGCACCATGGCGTGGGGCATGGTCAGGTCTGACAGGCGAATGCGCTCGTGGGCTTGTTGGCGAAAAACCGGGTCAAGCCCATCCGGCCCGCCAATCACCATCGCCACATCCTCGCCACCAAGCTGCCAAGTTTTGAGCTTGTCAGCCAGTGCCAGAGTCGACAGCACGGAGCCGCGCTCATCCAGGGCAACAATGCGCGCCCCCTTGGGAATAGCCTCTTCGATGCGCCTGCGCTCGGCCGCCATCAGCTGTTCGGTGGTTTTTCCACCACTGCGGGGCTCGGTCTTGACGGACTTGAGTTCAAATTTCAGTTCGGCCGGAAATCGCTTGGCATAGTCGTTCCAGGCGGTCTGGGCCCAGCCCGGTGTGCGTTGGCCGACTGCGATGATCAGCAGCCGCATGGCTCAGATCCTCAAGGCTTACGTGGCGATTTGGCGGTCACCCTGCGCTCGGCTGGCTTCTTGGCCGTAGGCCTTTTAGGTGCATTGACTTTCACCACGGGCAGGGGTGCTCTCTTCGCCGGTGCCTTGGAAGTTGTGCCAGCTTTGCTGCCAGGTTTCTTGGCAGCCGCCTTCTTTTCCAAAGCTTTTTTAGAGGGAAAAACTTCGGCTTGACCTCGCTTTGCGGCACTGGATCGACGTAAGCTGGAAGCCGGTTTGGTTGGGGCGGACTCTGCTTTTCTGTTGGCGGCAGGCACTGGTTTGTCAGCGCCAAATTTCAGCCGAACCGGCTTTTCACCCCACAATTCTTCCAAGCGGTAATACTGACGGATGATGGGTTGCATGATGTGCACCACCGCTGGTCCGCAGTCGACGATGATCCATTCACCCACCTCCTGTCCTTCCACCCGCGGCTTAGGAAAGCCCGCCTCACGCACTGCATCCCGCACGCTGGTGGCCAGTGATTTGGTCTGGCGATTGGAGGTGCCGCTGGCCACCACCACCCGCTCAAACAGAGGTGAAAGGTGTTCGGTGTTGAAGACCTGGATATCCTGGGCTTTGACATCTTCCAGTCCATCGACAATGGCGCGCTGGAGTTTCTGTAAATTCTTTTTGGTAGCAGATTCAATGCTCATGAGCTTGTTTGATAAAGGTGATGGTCTTCAATATAGCGCGCAACGGCCGGGCTGACCCACTGCGCAATCGTTTGCCCTTCTGACCAGCGATCACGGATTCCGGTTGCACTGATGACAATCAGAGGCATATCCAGTTTTCGAAAGCGATTTGCCAGCTCGGCTGGCGGCATGAAACTGTCCAAACCCTGTCCCAAAGACCCGCGGTCCGCAATGCAAATTGTCGCCAGCTCTGGAATCGATTTCCAGTTACGCCAGGTTGGTAGAGCATCACCCTGGTCCCTACCCATGATCAGAAAGAGCTTGGCCTGTGGATGCTCGGTTTGCAACTCAAGCAAGGTGTCGTAAGTGTAGCTGGGTCCGCCCCGTTGAATTTCTCGCTCATCAATCACCAATCGGGGGATGTCGGCAAAAGCCAATCGAGCCATGGCGAGTCGAT
>CAXRBE010000142.1:0-20758 GCA_964228805.1 Burkholderiaceae bacterium | reverse complement strand
GCCAGTCATCGGTGATCCAGGTGCTGCCATTTTTCAGGGCGTCTTCGGCCGAGCTGGCTTGGGTGCGCTCGGGTTGCCAGCCCACGCGGGCCAGGTTGGTGCGGGCATTGGCGGGGGAGAGGTCGGCAATGGCCACCAGGTGAACCCCGGGGGTACGCGGAATTTGCGACAGGTACATCGAGCCGAACTTGCCAGCACCAATCAGGCCAATGCGGATGGGATTGTTGTTGGCAGCGCGCTGCTGGAGTTGGGCGTGAAGGCTCATGAGAAATCGAACAGAAAAAGAAAGAGAAAGGGAACGAGGTGAGGGTTGGGCAGGGTGACGGTTTAAGCAGGCTGCAAGATTTCTTCCAGCGAAGTCTCCAGCGCGCTGGCAGGCATGCCGTTTTTCCAGGGCAGGTCGACCGGATAGCTTTTCAGCAGACAATCGTCATGCAGGCATTCGATCGGCGTGAAGTCGCGGTGGGCAATGTACTCGGGTCGCTTGTGGCGACGAATGTGGTTGGAGACCGCGCACAGGCTGAGGTAGACACTGACCCGGTTCCAGGGCGAGAGGTTGCTGGTGGAAGCGTGCACCAGGCAGGAGTGAAACAAAATCATCGAGCCGGCCGGGCCAGTGGGCGACACGATGCCACCTTGTTTGCCACCAGCGCGCTCCACCAGCTGGGTGATCAGCGCATTGTCCACCGTCCACAGCGGATAGCTGGTTGTGCGCAGGTCATGCTGGGCCTCCAGCACACCTTTTTTGTGGCTGCCAGGAATGAACATCAAGGGGCCGTTAAATTCATTCACATCGTCCAGGAAGATGGCCACGTTCATGGCGCGCGGCTCGGGCATCAGGTCGTCATTGAGCCAGGTGCCAAAGTCCTGGTGCCACTGCCACACATCGCCCTCAAAGGCCATCTTGCCGTTGATCTTGAACTGGTGCATGTAGAGCTTTTCGCCAAACAGGGCCTCCACCGGCTCCACCATGCGCGGGTGGCGTGCCAGCTTGGCAAAGGGTTCGCTGTACAGGTGGGCGGCAAAATTGGTGCGCACCGCGTCCGAGCCCTTCTCGCGCACGTTGTAGGCCTCGCGCCGGCTGTAGAGCTCGGGCACTGCATTGTTCAGTACCTGGGTTTCCTCGGGCGTGAAGAGTCCGGGGAAAAACAGATAGCCCTCACGGTCGAATTGCTCGATCTGTTCGCGGCTCAGTTGCATGGTGAATCTCCTGGGGACTTGGGAACAGGGAACTTGCCTGCCCAAAACCCTGGATTTTAAGGCGCCTGCCTGGGCGTTGGTGAGTTACCGGCTAGACTCTGCCTCCATTGCATTCGCGCCAAGGAGCAAGCATGACCACGTATGACCCCCAATGGCTGGACCGCATGTACAACAACCGCGCCCTGGTGCCCGAGCATGCCGATCACTTCGCGCGCTGGGCCGAAGCCTCGGAGGATGCGCGCGCGGCGCATCGCCATCATGCAGATATTGCCTACGGCGACAGCCCGCTGCAAAAGCTTGATATCTTTCCGCCCTCACATTTGGCCCCCACGCCTTCGCCCAAAGCGGGCGCACCGGTGATGGTGTTCATCCATGGAGGCTACTGGCGCTCGCTCGACAAGGCCGACCACTCCTTCATCGCCCCGGCCTTTGCCAACCAGGGTGCTTGTGTGGTCATTCCCAACTACGACCTGTGCCCGGCCGTCACCATTCCAGAGATCACAATGCAGATGGTTCGCGCCCTGGCCTGGACCTACCGCAACATCAAGCAATATGGGGGCGACCCCAATCGCATCACGGTGATCGGCCACTCCGCCGGTGGCCATCTGGCCGCCATGCTGCTGGTTTGTCAATGGCCAACATATTCCAAGGGCCTACCGGCCGACTTGGTGAAGGGCGCCTTGTCCATCTCTGGCCTGTACGACCTGGAGCCGGTGCGCCAAGTGCTGTTTCTGCAGGATTCGCTCAGGCTTACCCCTGAGGATGCACGCCGCGCCAGCCCGGCGCTCTTGCCCCGTCCCAAGCAGGGCGTGCTCTACACCCTGGCCGGTGCCGATGAAAGCGCCGAATTTCTGCGTCACAACACCCTGATCCAGCAAGCCTGGGGCAAGAAAGTGGTGCCGGTCTGCGAGGCGGTGCCTGGGCGCAACCACTTCAGTGTGCTGGAGGAGCTGACTGCCCCCTGGACCCGCCTGTACCAGCTGGCCAGTCGCCTGGTGCAAAGCGCCTGAAGCCTGCATCCAAGGGGAAACCCGTAGTAGAAAGGGCTGATTTTTAGAGACATTGGAGCTAAACTTTGAAACGCATTCGCACACATTGTTGTGCGGGGTATGTTCCACAACCTTGAATGGAGTGAATCAAATGGACCGTCGTTCCCTCATCAAGCAGGCCGGCATTGCCGGCGTGCTGGCCGCAGGTGTTGCACCTGCCGTACACGCCCAGGCTGCCATCCGCTGGCGCCTGACGTCGAGCTTTCCCAAAGCGTTGGACACCCTGTTCGGTGTGAATGATGTCTTTGCCGCCAAGGTCAAGGAGATGTCGGGCGGCAAATTCGAGATTTCCACCCATGCTGCCGGCGAGCTGGTGCCAGCATTTGGAACGGTCGATGCCACCAAGGACGGCACGGTCGAAATGTCCAACACCGCCCCTTACTACTACTTCGGCAAGGACGAAACCTTTGCCCTGGGTTGCGCCATTCCCTTTGGCCTCAATGCTCGCCAGATGAACGCCTGGATGTACGAGGGCAATGGCCTGAAGCTGATGCGCGAGTTCTACCGCAACTACAACATCATCAGCTTCCCCATGGGTAACACCGGTGCTCAGATGGGTGGCTGGTTCCGCAAGCCGATCAAATCGCTGGCCGAATTCAAAGGCACTAAGTTCCGCGTTGGTGGCTTTGCCGGCAAGGTGGTCGAGCGTATCGGTGGTGTGCCGCAGAACATTCCCGGTGGCGAGATCTACCAGGCACTGGAAAAAGGCACCATTGACGCGGCTGAGTGGGTGGGGCCATACGACGATCTGAAACTCGGCTTTTACAAAGTGGCCAAGAACTATGCCTACCCCGGCTGGTGGGAAGGCGGCCCTCAGCTTGAGCTGCATGTGAATACCAAGGCCTATGACAGCCTGTCCAGCGAGTACAAGGCCATGATCAGCGCTGCTGCGGCCTATGCTCACATGGACATGCAGGCCAAGTACGATGCCAAGAATGCGGCTGCGCTCAAGACCCTGGTGGCTGGTGGCGCCAGGTTGTTCCCCTTCCCCAAAGACCTGATGGATGCGGCGTTCAAGCAGGCCATGGCGCTTTACAGCGAACTCTCGGCCAAGAATGCAAACTGGAAAAAAGTCTACGAAGATTATTCCAATTTCCGCCGTGAAGCCAATGTCTGGTTCCGCTTCACCGAGGCGCGCTTTGACAGCTTCATGCAGTCGGCCAAGCTCTGAACTGCTTGTCCGCCTCATCAAAAAGCCCCGCGAATGCGGGGCTTTTTTTATGCAGGATTATTTTGAAGTTATTTGTGGACGAGGGTCTGTCTGCTATTTTTTGTCACGGGCCATCGATTCGAGCAGGGCCTTCATCGGGTCCTCCTCCTTGTCGGGGGCCTCGTCCTTCTTTTCCCCATCAGCATTGCCGTCGGCATCAGATTCCCGGCTGGCAGCTTCTTCTGCAGCATCCATTTGCATCTGCTCCAGCACCTGAGTGGCATCGAGCTTGACTCCCTCATCCATGCCGCTGGTGACCAGGGCTGGATATAACATGACCATCGCCACCATGATCAGTTGCAGCACGATGAAGGCGACCGCGCCTTTGTAGATTTCCATGGTCTGGACAGCGGGGATGGTCTGGCCAGTGATGCGATCTTTGTAGTCAGCCTTAGCCGCCACACTGCGCAAATAGAACAGAGCAAAACCAAAGGGCGGTGTGAGGAAGGAAGTCTGCAGGTTCATGGCAATGATCACCCCAAACCAGATCATGGCCTGATCAGCAGTCAGGCCAGGCACCAGACCGGGAAGGATTTTCTCGGCCACTGGCGCCAGCAGCGGAATCACGATGAAGGCAATCTCGAAGAAATCGATGAAGCAACCCAGGATGAACACCAGGATATTGACCACAATTAGAAAGCCCCAGGCGCCACCAGGAACCTGAGCGAACAGGTGTTCAACCCAGATGTGCCCGTCGGCAGCGTTGAAGGTGAAGCTAAAGACGGTGGAGCCGATCAGGATGAACAGCACAAACGAAGCCAGCTTGGCGGTGTTGTCCAACGCCTGTTTGAGCAGGGGCATATCCAGCCGGCGTTTGCCCAGGGCCAGCACCAACGCCCCAACGGCACCCATGGCGCCACCTTCGGTGGGTGTAGCCACGCCCAAGAAGATGGTACCCAGCACTAGAAAGATCAGGATCAGCGGCGGCATCAGCACAAAGGTCACCTGTTCGGCCAGGCGAGACAGCAGGCCCAGCTTGCTTACCCGATTGAGAATAGCCAGCGCAAGGCCAGTGAGCGAGGCCATGGTCATCGACAGAATCACAATTTCGTCGCTTGGCGAGGGCATGTCGCGCTCAAGCCAGGCGGTCATCAGGCCGTCATGCACCCGCGACCAGGCAAAACCTACAGCGGCACATAGCGCAAACAACATACCCAGCGAGCGGTGGCCGGAGTTGCCATTGGGCTCGCGGTAGATGCGTGCTTCCAGGGGCAGGGCAGGCACCATGGAGGGGCGGATCAGCGCCACTGCGACCACAAAAATGATGTAGAGCCCCACCAGCAAGAGGCCAGGAATGAGGGCGCCAGCATACATATCGCCTACTGAGCGACCAAGTTGGTCGGCCAGCACAATCAGCACCAGCGAGGGTGGAATGGCTTGCGCCAGCGTACCCGAGGCGGTGATTGTGCCGGTGGCGATGACCCGGCTGTAGCCATAGCGCAGCATGATGGGCAGAGAAATCAGGCCCATGGAGATCACCGCGGCAGCCACCACCCCGGTGGTTGCTGCCAACAGCGCACCCACCAGAATCACTGCAATGGCCAGACCGCCGCGCACTGGCCCAAACACCTGGCCCACCGTCTCGAGCAGATCCTCAGCCATGCCAGAGCGCTCCAGGATAATGCCCATGAAGGTGAAAAATGGGATGGCCAGCAGGGTGTCGTTCTGCATGATGCCAAAGATGCGCAGGGGCAGTGCCTGGAACAAGGTGGCCGGAAACAGGCCAGCTTCCATGCCAATGTAGCCAAAGCCCAGGCCGGTGGCAGCCAGGGCAAACGCTACCGGAAAGCCGGTCAGCAGCAGGACCAGCAGGCCCACAAACATGATGGGCACAAAGTTCTGCGCCAGAAAAGAGGCTTCCATTTATTTGTCTCCCGCCAGTTTGCGCGCAGCCAGGGCTTCGAGCTCCTGAGCATGTTTCTGTTCTTCGCTCTTGTGGCTATGGTCTTCCAGGCTGTCGGGTATCAAACCGCCCAGAAAAGAGATGCGCTTGACCAATTCTGAGAGTCCCTGCAGCAAAAGCAGGCTGAATCCCAGCGGCATCAGAGCATAGGCAGGCCAGCGGATCAGGCCCCCTGCGTTTTGCGACATTTCACCGGTGGTGTAGGCCTGTACAAACAGCGGCCAACTCAGCCTGATACAAATCACACAGAAGGGCACCAGCACCAGCACGATGCCCAACACATCAATCCAGTTGCGTGCCCTTGGGCTGAGTCGGGCGGAAATGAAGTCGATGCGAACATGGGCATTCTTGAGAAATCCGTAGCCGGCGCCAAGCATGAACACACCTGCAAACAAGTACCACTGGATTTCCAGCAGCGAATTGGAGCTGGTGCCAAATGCCTTGCGCACAATGGCATTGCCTGCGCTGATCAGTGTGGTGGCCAGCACCAGCCACATGGTGAACCTGCCAATCCGGCTGCTCAGGCCGTCCACCAGGCCAGTGAGTTTGAGTAAGGCTTGCATGTTCTCTCCAGTTTGGGCAGTACTTCTCTCAGGGATTGACCGATAGCATGTGTTCAATTGCAGGCGGCTCTGCCGGATGTGCTGTCAGATTCTACGGTGATAAGCACAAAGTCAGGTCGCTAATTCATACAGTGGAAACACTTAGAGACCAATTGCTGCAAATGCAAAAAAACATTTGCTCAAGGGCTTTACTTGGCAAGCTTGGCGCGGGTCAGATCCTGTTTGCTTGCGTTCACTTTTTGGGTGTAGTTTTTGTCTGGTCGGCTTGTTTGCTGTCTCGATAGCGCCACCAGGGCAGGGTGCGGCTGAGCGACTGCACCATGCCAGACTGCTGCGCAGCCTTATAGCCGGTCAGTCCCAGCAAGGTTTGCTGCCAGAGAGGGCTCATCAGCAGATCGCGCAAAATTTTCACCGCCGGCTCTTCCAACGCAGACCTGAGGCAAGCCAGGTGATAGTCCTCCTCCACCAGCGGGATGAAGTCGAGCCCACGGGCCCGCGCGGCGGCCTCTATGCCCAGCCCGGCATCGGCCTGCCCAGAGGCAATGGCTTGGGCGATGGCCGCATGCGAGGGCTCGATTCGGTCATAAGCCGGGATCTGTTTTGCTGCGATGCCGGCGTCAGCCAGCAACTCGTCCAGCAACACACGCGTGCCAGTGCCCAGCGCGCGATTCACAAAGCGCAGAGCGGGGCGGGTCAGATCGGCCAGCCCTTGCAGCCCCAGCGGGTTGCCCGGCGCCACCATCAGGCCCTGGGTGCGCGCGGCAAAGCCAATGAGCTTGTGCAGCCCGGGCTTGAGAAGGGGTTTGTAGCTGCGCTCAGCCAACGAGCCCTTGGCCGGCGCGCGCGGGGTGTGAAAGCCGGCCAGCACGCAGCGCCCCTCATTGAGCGCCCGGATCGCGTCCACACTGCCAACAAAGCGGATGTCCAGGTGCAGCCGATGCTGCTCGGCCGCATGAACGCGCAAGGCGCTCAGGGCATCGTCGTGGCTGGCATAGAGGGTCAGGGCATGGGTGCCTTCATCAAAGGCCATGGCATAAACACGCTCCAGGTCGGCGCGCAGAGCTTCGATCTGCGGCGCCAGCCGCGCCTGGGCCTGCCGCTCGGCCCACAGCAGCTTGCTGCCGAATTCGCTCAGGCGCGCGGCCTGTCCCTTTTCCCAGACGATCAGATCCTGGCCCAGCTCGGCCTGCCAGCGTTTCAGTTCGCCCCAGACATGGCGGTAAGACAAGCCCAGCTGTCTGGCAGCGCCGGAGATGGAGCCGCTGTCCTGCACCGCGTGCAGCAGATCCAATAGCGGGTTGCGCACCAGCCCTGGCTGAGTGGGCACATCGCGGCCAAATCGGTAATGAAGCTCAAGCTTATGCACAGCGCTACATATCGCGTCGAGTGAGAGTGACAGATACGATACCCGATTCATGTCCACCTTCACCGAAAGCGCAGCCAGCGCCCTGCAATTGCTGTTCTCATTTGACCCGGTGCTGCTGTCCATCGTGGCGCGCTCACTGGCGGTCAGTGCCTCGGCCTGCGCCATCGGCTGCACCCTGGGCTTGCTGTTCGGGGCCTGGCTGGGGGTGGCACGCTTTGCCGGGCGCGAGGCCATCAATACCCTCACCAACACCTTGCTGGCGGTACCCGCTGTGGTGGTGGGGTTGCTGGTATACCTGTTGCTCTCACGCTCTGGCCCCCTGGGGCATCTGGGCTGGTTGTTCAGCGTCCAGGCCATGGTGCTGGCCCAGGCCCTGCTGGTGCTGCCGATCGCCACCGCCCTGACCCGACAAATCGTAGAAGACAGGGAAAACTGGCATGGCGAGCAATTGCGCTCTCTGGGAGCTGGCTCTGGCTTGCGCGGCTTGCTGCTCGCTTGGGACGAGCGCTATGCCCTGCTGACCGTGATCATGACCTGCTTTGGCCGGGCTATTGCCGAGGTGGGCGCGGTCATGATCGTGGGTGGCAATATCGAGGGCTATACCCGGGTCATGACCACGGCCATCGCCCTGGAAACCAGCAAGGGCGATCTACCCCTGGCCCTGGCCTTGGGCCTGATTCTGCTCACGGTAGTGTTGCTGCTCAATGCCGCCATTGCGGGCTTGCGCCGCTGGCGTGAACATGCAGAAGGCCGCGGTCGCCATCTGAACGCCAACCGGGGCTTGGCATGAGCCGTGTGCTGTTCGACCTGAAGCACCTGGGTGTCAGCTTTGGCCCGGTGCAGGCCTTGCGCGCGGTGACGCTGCGTATCGAGCCCGGCGAGTCGGTGGCCCTGGTGGGTGCCAATGGCAGCGGCAAAAGCACCTTGCTGCGGGTCTTGCATGGCTTGATCCGCCCCACCAGCGGCCAGCTGCGGGTGGACGGCTCGGCGCGCCAGGCCATGCTGTTCCAGCGCCCCTTCATGCTTCGCACCTCGGCTCGCAACAATGTGGCGCTGGGCCTATGGCTGCGTGGCACGCCCTGGCGTGCAGCCAGGGCGCTGGCTCTGCAGGCCTTGCAGCGGGTGGAGCTGCAGGAGCAGGCTTTTCGCCCAGCGCGCACCCTCTCGGGCGGGCAGCAGCAGCGCCTGGCGCTGGCGCGAGCCTGGGCCCTGGCGCCCGATGTGCTGCTGCTGGATGAGCCCACCGCCAGCCTGGACCCCCATGCCAAACGCGAGGTGGAGCAACTGATGGCCGAGTTTGCCCATGGGCGCGCGGGTCAGCCCCTGACCATGGTGTTTGCCAGCCACAACCTGGGCCAGGTCAAACGGCTGGCCACACGGGTGGTCTATCTGGAGCATGGTCGCATCCTGGCTGATTTGCCTGCCTCAGAATTTTTCGACAACGAACGACTGCAGGCTATCTCGCCCGCCGCGCATCTTTTTTTGAAGGGAGAGCTGGTTTGAGAATTTCTTGCCTGGTGCGGTGCCTGTGTGCGCTGACGCTGTCCATGCTCAGCCTGGCCAGCGCCGCCCAAAGCCTGGTGATGGCCTCGACCACTTCGACCGAGCAATCGGGTTTGTTTTCCCGCCTGTTGCCAGAGTTCAAAAAGGCCAGCGGCATTGAGATCAAAGTGGTGGCGCTTGGCACCGGCCAGGCCATTGATTTGGGTCGCCGTGGAGATGCGGACTTGTTGTTTGTTCACGACCAGCCAATGGAAGAAAAATTCGTGGCCGAGGGCTTCGGCCTCAAGCGTTTGCCAGTGATGTACAACGACTTTGTGCTCATCGGCCCCAAATCCGACCCGGTGGGTGTGCGGGGTCAGGATGTGGTGGCGGCCCTGGGCAAGATCGGTGCGGCCAATGCAGCCTTCATTTCGCGGGGCGACAAGAGTGGCACCCACGCCGCCGAGCTGCGTTTCTGGAAAATGGCTGGCCTGAGCGACAAGACGGGCAAGGGCTACCGGGCTTGTGGTTGCGGCATGGGCCCAGCGCTCAATATTGCGGCCAGCAGCCATGCCTATGTGCTGGCCGACCGCGGCACCTGGCTCAATTTCAAGAACCGCGCCGACCTGACCATCCTAGTGCAAGGTGACAAGCGCCTGTTCAATCAGTACGGCGTGATGGTGGTGAATCCGGCCAAACATCCCCATGTGAAAGTGGCGCTGGCCCAGAAGTTCGTTGACTGGGTGGTGTCCCCGGCGGGTCAGTCAACCGTTGCCAATTACAAGATTGGGGGAGAGCAGCTGTTCTTTCCCAACGCCGGCAAAGATTGAGTTTTTATCAATCACAGCTTAGCTTCTTCGACCCGTTGCAAGTCACACCCCGTCAGGGGTATTACCCCTGGCCAGCAAGGCGGGGGGGTGACTCCGTTCATGTCCCCCGCGCTGCGCGCTCCTCCTTGACCTCACTGCGTCACTCACCCCGCCTTGCTGGCGTCAGCGATGTTCGGCAGGATGGGATGGCCGGCGCAGCGAAATAAAGGAGGAGCCCGCTTGGCGGGCGGGGGACATTCGCGGAGTCGGTCATCGCTTCCGGCCAGCCATCACCAAGTGTTTCGGGCTCAAGGGTTTCCCCTAGGGTTGGTGGTGTTTAGGGGCCCTAAGATATTGGCTATGACCAATCTTGCATAGGTTGGCAAATCTTCGTCATTCATGGAGAGGCTCATGCAAAAGGTTTTGCACATCAATCCTGACAAGTGCACCGGCTGTCTGCAGTGCGAGATGGCCTGTTCTTTCGAGAACTACGGCACTTTCGCCACTGCCAAGTCGCGCATTAAGGTGTTTGATTTCCACCATACCGGCAAAAAAGTCCCTTACACCTGCACCCAGTGCGATGAGGCCTGGTGCCTGCACGCCTGCCCGGTGGAGGCGATCACCGTCGACGCTGCCACTGGCGCCAAGGTGGTCAATGACGCCACTTGTGTGGGCTGCAAGGTCTGCACCATCGCCTGCCCGTTTGGCACAGTGAACTATGTGCAGGAAACCGGCAAGGTGCAGAAATGCGATCTGTGCGGCGGCGAGCCGGCTTGTGCCGAAGCCTGCCCCACAGGTGCGATCACGTTCATTGATGCCAACTGGACCGGTCTGGGCCGGATGGAACAGTGGGCCAACAAGCTCGGCAATCAACCGTCTACTGCTTAAGGAGAAAAATCATGGCATGGTCTGGAAAAATTCTCCGTGTTGACTTGAGCAAAGGTACGGTCAAGTCTGAGCCGCTCAATATGGATTGGGCGCGCAGCTATCTGGGCTCGCGTGGCCTTGGAACCAAATACCTGGTCGAAGAAGTGGACGCCAAAGTGGATCCGCTATCGCCCGCCAACAAACTGATCTGGGCCACCGGCCCCTTGACTGGAACCATGGCTTCCACCGGCGGCCGCGACACCGTGATCACCAAGGGCCCCTTGCCCGGTGCCAGCGCCTGCTCCAATTCCGGGGGCTATTGGGGCGCTGAATTGCGCATGGCCGGTTGGGATATGGTGATTTTTGAAGGTAAGTCGCCCAAGCCGGTTTACCTCTACATCAACGATGACACCGCAGAGCTTCGTGATGCCAGCCACTTGTGGGGCAAGAGCGTGTGGGAAACCGAGGAGATGCTGAAGAAAGGCCATCAGGATCCTTTGCTGCGTATTTCCAGCATCGGACAGGCCGGTGAAAACCAGGTGCTGTTTGCTGCGGTGGTCAACGACCTGCACCGCGCTGCTGGTCGGTCTGGCGTGGGGGCTGTGGCGGGCAGCAAAAACTTGAAAGCTATCGCTGTGCGTGGCACCAAGGGGGTCAGCACCGTACGCGACCCGAAGAAGTTCATGAAAGCGGTGGCCGAGAAAAAGAAAATTCTCGCTGACAACGCGGTCACCGGCTCTGGGCTGCCCACCTACGGAACCCAAGTTCTCATGAATGTGATCAACGAGGTTGGTGCGCTGCCCACCCGCAATCACCAGGATGTGCAATTCGAGGGGGCTAAAGATATTTCGGCTGAAGCCATGGCTACGCCGCGCAAGACAGATGGCAAAAAGCATCTGGTGACCAACCAAGCCTGCTTTGGCTGCACCATTGCTTGCGGTCGCATCAGCAAGATGGATGAAAACCATTTCACCATCGCCACCAAACCTCAGTACCGAGGTGCTTCAGGTGGCTTGGAGTACGAAGCTGCATGGGCTCTTGGCGCAGCCAACGGTGTGAATGACCTGGAAGCGCTGCAATATGCCAATCTGCTGTGCAACGAATATGGCTTTGATCCCATCAGTTTTGGTGCTACGGTGGGTGCGGTGATGGAACTTTATGAGATGGGCGTGCTGACCAAGGAGCAATTGGGGATTGAGGCACCCTTTGGATCTGCCGCTGCCCTGGCGTACTTTGCCGAAGTGACCGGCAAGGGTGAGGGCTTCGGCAAGGAAATCGGTCAAGGATCCAAGCGTCTCACGGCCAAGTACGGCCATCCCGATCTGTCCATGAGCGTCAAGGGGCAGGAATTCCCTGCCTACGACGGACGGGGTATCAAGGGTATTGGGTTGGCCTATGCCACCTCCAATCGAGGCGCCTGTCACTTGCGCGGCTACACCGTGGCCTCCGAGGTGCTGGGGATTCCGGTGAAAACCGATCCGCTGGCTACGGAGGGCAAACCGGAACTGGTCAAGGCGTTCCAGGATGCCACTGCTGCCTTTGACTCGGCGGGTGTGTGTATCTTTACCAGCTTTGCCTGGGGCCTGGCGGATGTGGCTCCCCAGGTAGCCGCTGCATGCGGTGATGAATACACCACCGAGGAACTGGAAAAAATTGGCGAGCGTATCTGGAATATGGAGCGCGAGTTCAACAATCGTGCAGGTCTGACCGCCAAGGATGACAACCTGCCCAAACGCTTATTGACTGAAGCTGCCAAGACCGGACCGGCCAAGGGGCATGTCAACGAATTGTCCAAAATGCTGCCTCACTATTACGAGGTGCGCGGTTGGGATGCGGAAGGCAGACCAACCGCTGCCACCAAGAAGCGACTGGGGCTATAAGCCGCGCCCCGTGACTGGCCCGGAAGCTGGCAGCCCATACTTGCTGGACCCGGGTGACAAGCAACCTCAACAGCGGCCATCGAGGCCGCTGTTTATTTAGGAGACTGCAATGCACCATGTCATTCTTGGGGCTGGCCCCGCCGGCGTGATTGCTGCCGAAACCATCCGCAAGCACGCGCCTGCCGATGCCATCACCTTGGTGGGCGACGAAAAGGAGGCGCCTTATTCGCGCATGGCCATACCCTATCTGCTGATGGGCAATATTGAGGAAAGCGGCACCTGGTTAAGAAAAGGTTTGAACCACTACGCCAACCAACATATCCAAATGATTCAGGCTAGGGCTAAAAGTCTTGATGCCAACAAGCGCTCGGTGATGCTCGATAACGGACAGCAACTCAGTTTTGATCGATTGCTGATCGCCACTGGGTCAACTCCGGTACGCCCGCCAATTCCTGGGGTGGATTGCGCGGGTGTGCACCACTGTTGGACCCTGGATGATGCGCGCAAAATCATGGAGCTGGCCAAACCCGGGGCACGTGTGTTGCAGCTTGGTGCAGGCTTTATTGGCTGCATCATTATGGAATCTCTGGCTGCCCGGGGGGTGGAACTGACGGTGGTTGAGATGGGTGACCGGATGGTGCCGCGCATGATGGGGCCTGTGGCCGGAGGCATGATTCGTGATTGGTGCGAGGCCAAAGGAGTCAAGGTGTTCACAGGCACCAGACTGGAAGCGATTGAGACCTACGCACCGCTGAGGGCTCGTCTGTCGAATGGTCAGCATTTGGCGGCAGACTTGATCATCATTGCTGCCGGGGTCAGGCCAAATATCGGTTTCCTCGAAAATTCAGGCGTGACATGCCTGCAAGGCGTACTCACTGATGCGCGTATGTCAACCAATCTGGCGGGTATTTATGCTGCGGGTGACTGCGCTGAGGCGTTTGACAAAGTCTCCGGAAAAACGATTGTCAGTGCCATTCAGCCCAACGCTGCAGATCAAGCCCGGGTGGCATCGCTCAATATGGCGGGCCAACCTGCTGAACTCAAAGGGGTGACACAAATCAATGTGCTGGATACCTTGGGGCTGATTTCAACCAGTTTTGGCAATTGGGAGGGTGTGCCGGGTGGTCAACAGGCTCAAGTGAATAACCCGGATGGCAGGCAACACCTGAGCTTGCAGTTTGATGGCGACACGTTGGTGGGCACCAACTCAGTAGGCTGGACTGAGCATGTCGGGGTGATGCGTGGCTTGGTGGAGGGGCAAATCAAGTTGGGAGAATGGAAGGATGTGTTGATGCGCGACCCCACCCAACTTGCAATGGCCTACCTTGCCTGCGGACAAGGGCAGAGCGCGTGGAGTGGTGCAGCCGATGCCCGTCGACGTTGAAATCTGCATTCGGTTTTTCCCATAACCAGTTACGCCGGTAATGAATATCACCCTCAAATTATTTGCCGGATTGACTGATTACCTACCATTGCAAGGGCGCGATGGAAATATGGTGGCTTGTGAAGTACGGGATGGATCGACTGTTGGCGAAGTCATCGAATCATGCAATTTGCCACCTAAGCTGATTCACTTGGTATTGGTCAATGGCACCTATGTTGAGCCTCCCAAAAGAACTATTCAACAGTTGCGCGAGGGCGATGTGCTGGCGATCTGGCCACCTGTGGCCGGTGGTTGAGTCAAGCTCAGGCTAGGACTACATGCAGTCCTTCTACCCCGCGCAGTTTGAACGCGACATGTCATGCAGCGAGGCCGAATGGCTGATGAGCCTGCACCGGGCTGTGGGTGAGCACCGCCTGGAGCTGATCCCCTCAGGGGCAGATATTCAGATTGACAGCGGCAGTCTGGCGCTTGCCTGGGAGGCGTTACCGCAACTCAGCATTGGCTTGATTCGCCTGCCACGCCTTCGGGTGCGCTTCAGGTTTCAGGGACTGGACGATGGCCAGCGCCTGGCGTTTATGAAGCGGTTTGACCTCTACACCCAGCGCGGCGGGGGCTAGTTGGGTCAGGTAGGCGTCGCAGCCTTCAATCCCGGTTCTGCCACTTCAGCATGGCCACACAGCCAACGATGATGCTGCCCAGTGCAATGAAGGAGCCGATGGCCAAGGTGGAGACGCCGGTGATGCCCTGGCCCACGGTGCAACCCATGGCGGTGACACCGCCAAAGCCCATCAGGATGGCGCCAACCAGTTGGTTGCGCAGATCCTCCAGATTGGCAAAGCCCTCCCAGCGGAAGGTCTTGTGGCTCAGGGCGTGGGCCAACGAGCCCAGCACAATGCCCAGTGCCGCCGCAATGCCAAAGGTGATGCGCAACGACTTGTCGGTCCATAGCATGAGCAGTTCCAGGCTGAAGGCGGTGGGGGCTACAAAGCTGAAGGATTCGATGGTGCGGGTGTTGGTGGCGAAGTAGCTCATCTCCAGGGTATCTGGATTTTCCGCGTAGCCGATATGGCCGCTCAGGTACCAGGCGGCCACCACCAGCAGTCCCAGCATCAGGGCGCCGACCCACTGCATGGCGTTGCCGCGAAAACGCTTGTCTTTGAAGGCGAAGACAGCCAGCCCAAGCGACAACACCAGCGCCACCACCAGCAGGGCCGATGTGGCCGGCATACCCGCTGCACTGCTGAGCAGGTCCGCCAGGCTTTGGGTTTTCATGCCCAAAGGGGAGAGGTCAAGCACCACCGGGTCCAGCAGGCTGGCGCGTAATTGGCCAAACAGGCCTTTGAGGGTCATGTAGGCCGAGATCGCCATGAACACCAGCACCACCAGCGAGCGCACGCTACCTGCACCCACCCGGATCAGGTTGCGGTTGGCGCAGCCTCCGGCCATGGTCATGCCCACGCCAAACAACAACCCGCCCACGATCAAGGACAACCAGGACAGCTGGGGTCGCTGGTAGATCGATTTGGCGGTATCGATTTGGCCGCTGTAGACCAGCATGCTGGTGCCTAACACGGCCACAGCAATGGTCAGCAACCACATGCGCATGCGGCCCCAGTGCTCCATATTGACCACATCGGACAATGCGCCCATGGTGCAGAAATTGGTTTTGCTGGCGACAAAACCAAAGATCAGGGCCAGAGCAAAGCCACCCCAGACGACTAGGTTGGCCAAATTGGCAGCACTGTTTTCCATCGATTGCCTCTAGGAAAAATGGGATGAGCTGATTTTAGGTGCTGCTCGTAACCCGGATGATCGAATTCGTGACCTTTGAGGGTACTTGAAGCAGGCTCAGATGAAGAGCGAGACGTCGGATTCGCCGGCGAAATTCATGAATGTGGCTGCACCACCGAACTCCAGGCCGTCGATGAAGTCTTTTTTGTCAAAGTCAAAAAGGTCTACCGTCATCTGGCAGGCAATGAACTTGACATCGGCTTCCAGGCTCAGGTCGCGCAGTTCTTCCAGCGAGGCCACGCCCTTGGACTTGATTTTCTGCTTCATCATCATGGTGGCCATGGACTCCATGCCCGGCAACATCTGCACTGCCACCGGCATGGGCACCGGCATGGGCATGGCCGGGTTGGCCAGGGGGCTCACTTTGACCGAACTCAAGTCTTTGCGCAGCAGTTGAAGGCCATAAAAAGTGAAGAAAATCTGCACTTCCCAGCCCAGGGCGGCCGCTGTGGAGCCCAAAATAAAGGGCGGGTAAGCCATATCCAGTGTGCCCTTGGATGCGATCAGGGCCATTTTTTTGCTCATGATGTCTCCTAGATATCTGCTACGAAAGGCTTAGGCCTTGCGCAGGAAAAAAATGAATTTGCCGTTTTCTTCGCCTTGTCCCATCAGGGCGTGGCCGGTTTGCTCGGCAAAGGCGGCCATATCGCACACCGAACCGGGGTCGGTGGCCATCACCCGCAGTATCTGGCCCGAGCTCATGTCCGCCAGAGCTTTTTTGGTTTTGACGATGGGCAGCGGGCAAGACAGCCCGGATGCGTCATATTCTTTGTCGAAATTCATGCTTGTCTCCATGGTTGACGCTGGCGCGGTCAGCGCCAACTGGGGCGGTCACAAAAGGTCGGTACAACCCCCTTGGTATGAACGGGCATTCTTGAGATCTTCTGGCAACTCGTCCATAGCCTGAAAGGGTAAGGAATCATAACCTATGTGGGTAGGGTATTTGAGGGCGGGTCAGGTGCTGATGCCTGCCTGGCTGGGCGTGTCGGCAGGACGTGGCGCTCCATTGGGCAGGTGTTGCTGGCATTCCAGGAAAACCCGCTGGGTGCAGTAACGGCAAACCTCGCTGTCAAGCTGTGGATAAAGCGCGGCTATCGCATCGCTCTTATGGGTCAGTATGCGTTTGAGGCCAATCTCGTTGATCTGCTCGGCCTGCTCGATGGATTGGTGTACCTGGGGTGGTGCGCCAACAATAAACAGCCCCCCGCCCATGGCGCGCCGGCGCTTGGCTTCTTCGCCCAGCAATTCAGCGCCCGCGAAATCGATGAAGTTCACTCGGCGCGCCAGCAGCAGCACCCATTTGCGTCGTGGGTCGACCGTGTCCACCGCGTTGAGGTGATGGCGCACATGGCCGACCGCACCAAAGTAGATTGAGCCGCGCAGCTCCAGCAAGGCCGCCTGAGGGCAGATCGGGGTGAGCGGAGTGGCGGTGATCAAGCTGTTGGGTGTCTGTCCCGCGCTCAACTTCCCAGGGGTTTTTTCCTCAATCGGTGGCTGCGATGTCCGAAACAGGTAGAAAAACAGCGAGGTCAGAATGCCCAGCAAGAGGCCGCGCTCCAGATCGACCAGGGTGCCGATAAAGGTCATCAGGAAAACAATCCGCTCCTGCGGTTGACGCAAGAGAATGTGGGCGACCTGGTGGACATTGATCAGGGAGGCGGCCACTATGAACAGGATGGCCGCAATCGCCGGCACTGGAATATAGGCGACCAGGGGGGCCGCAAACATCGAGATGGTGACCAGAAAAACCGCCGAAAAAATAGCCGACAGGGGTGAGGCGGCGCCAGAGGTGTAGTTCAGGCCACTGCGATTGAACGAGCCGCTGGCGGTATAGGCGGAGAAAAAGCTTCCCACCCTATTGGCCAGGCCCTGGCCGATGAATTCCTGATTGTTGTGGATGCGCTGGCCTGAGAGGTTGGCAATCGAACGGGCAATCGCGACCGCCTCGGTCAGGCCCAGGATGGCTACGACAAAGGCTGGCAGAAGCATGTCTCGTAGGGCCGGAAAAGAGAGATCAGGCATCGACAGGGGCGGCAACGTGGCATGAACCTCGCCTACCGTTCTGATGCCGGTATGTTGGTCACCCATGACCAGATTGAAAATCAGTGCCAACAGGCTGCCAACTACCATGGCGATGATCATGTAGGGGAATTTACGCAGGTATTTTCTGGCGATGAGGCCGGCGAGCAGGGTGCTCAGACCGACCAAAGACACCCAGAGGTGGAATTCGGACATATGCTCGGCCGCATAAAGAATCACCTCATGGAAATGAAGTCCGCGCGGGACATCGAGCCCCAGAAACTGACCCAACTGACTGGCTGCGATCAGGCAGGCTGCGCCAGCGGTAAAGCCGACGACCACTGTGTGGGAGATGAAGTTGACCAGGGCACCCATGCGGGCCACGCCCATGATGAATTGAATCAGGCCAACCAGCAGGGTGAGGGTGAGCACCAAGCCAATGAATCTTTCGGTTCCAGGAACTGCCAGCACGCTGACCGACGCAAAAACTGCAATCGAAATCGCAGTGGTGGGGCCAGTGACCATATGCCAGCTTGACCCCCAAAGCGCGGCGATGATGGCTGGCAACATGGCAGCATACAAGCCGTATTGCGGCGGCATACCGGCGATGCTGGCAAATGCGATGGCCTGGGGCAGGACAATGATGGCGCCGGTCAAGCCGGCGGAGGCATCCATTTTGATGGTTTGCGCGCTTGCTCGGGGCCAGTTCAAAAAGGGCAGAGACTTGCGCAGCAGCACGCTCAAATTGCTCATGACTCAGGTTGGGCAGCCGGGTGCAGCAGTTCTCTGGGACTATCAGGCCCCAGCCAGTTGTAGATGGCGTGTAGCGCCTGGTTGGCGTCCGGAAAAATATGGTCTGCGCCAAGCGTTTCATATAAGCCGGTGCGCCGCATGACATCGGTCACCTGTTTCTTCAGGCCGGAAAAGACAATCGAAATACCTCGCTGCCTCAGGCTTTCAATCAATTGGCGCAGGACTTCCTCGCCCGAGGCGTCCAGGTAGTTGATGCCGTTGGCAACACACAGGATGTAGCGCACGCCGGGCTTGCCGGTCAGTTCGCTGAGCATGGCCTCCTCAAAAAAACTGGCATTGGCAAAGTAGAGTCCATCATCGAATCGCAAAGCCAGCACGCTGGCGCTGGTGGGCAGATTTGGATGGGCGCGAATGTCACGCAGGGCACCATCCGGGTGACGTCCAAGCTGCACCACACGCGGGCGCATGGTTCGGTACAGGTAGAGCAGGATCGCCAAAGCAGCGCCGGTCAACAGACCCTTGTCCAAATGGGGAGCGGCCAGCAAGGTGGTGATGAAGGTGACTGCAGCCACGACACCGTCGGCACGGCTGGCTTTCCAGGCGAGCAGGATTGACTTGGGTGTGAGCAGGCTGGTGACGGCCAGCAGAATGATCACCCCGAGGGTGGCCTTGGGCAAGTGGTAGAGGTAGGGCGTGAGAAAGAGCAGGGTGGCGACCACGAACAAGCCATTGAAAATCATGGCAAGGCCGGTTTTGGCGCCAGCCTGCAGGTTGATGACCGAACCAGTGAAGGAGCCGCAGGCCGGATAGGACTGGAACAGCGATCCACCCAGATTGGCAATGCCCTGACCCAGCAGCTCCTGATTGGGGTTGATTTTTTGCCCTGACTGGACAGCCATGGCCTTGGCCATGGCTATGGATTCCATGAAGCCCATGAGGGCGATGACTATGGCTGCCGACAGCAGGGCGACGAAGGCCTCCAGTGAGAAGCTAGGCAGTCGCAATTCGGGCAGGCCCTGGGGGATGTGGCCGACAACGTCACCGCCAGCCTTGATCTGAAGTGTCTGTTTGGTGCCGATCTTTTCTACATGCCAACGCCAGAGCGAGGTTTCCGCATCGGGTGGTATTTGGTTGGGCAGGTAAAGCATCGGGGCTTCACCATCCTTGGGTACGCCGAGCTTGAATTCGAACTGCTGGATGTCACGCAGCAAGCTCTCATTGCCCGCTTTGAGGGCAGCGATGTCGAGCTGCTTCATGTGCAATTCGTAGCGCAGGGCGGCAGCCGTTCGTGCATCGCTGCGTTCTGCGGCGCGCAGTCGGCTGCTCAGGGCGGGGATCTCTGCGCCGATTTCGCTAATGCGTTGGGTTGCATCGGCGTGAGCAAGTACCAGCTGTCGGGCCTGCAGATCAGCGATCTGGTCAAAGTGAGCCGAGGCCGAACGGTCAAACCCGACCAGCCAGCTGGCCGTAGTGGCAATCACCACGGCAAGCAGGGTGCTGGGCTTTGCCAGTGGCTTGAGGCGCTTGAACCCAAGCATCAGAGCCAGGGAAAATAGTGCCATGGCCAGTGTGGGCAGATGGGCCCGGGGAAGCTGGCCCAGCATTTCCCACACATCGGCCAGAAGATAGTCGCTGCGGCCTTTGTGAATACCCAAGAGCAGATCTAGTTGTGACAGGGCAATGATGACTGCAGCTGCGTTCATGAAGCCCAGGATGGCCGGATGCGAAATGAAATTGACGATCGTGCCAAGCTTCAGTGCGCCCAACAGGAACTGGATCACCCCAACCATGAGAGTGAGCAGAAGTGCCAATTCGATGTAGTGGTCCGAGAAAGGCACCGCCAGGGGCGTGAGCGCAGCTGCGGTCATGAGCGAGATCACCGCCACCGGTCCGGTGGCCAGCTGGCGAGAAGACCCCCATAGCGCGCCCAGGATGGCCGGGACAAAAGCCACATACAAACCGTAGTGGACTGGCAGCCCCGACAGCTGTGCATAGGCCATGGCTTTGGGCACCAGCACCAGAGCGCCAGTGATGCCGGCGATCAGGTCGGCGCGCAGAACCAGGGCAGATATGGGAAACCAGGAAAGGAAGGGGAAGAAGCGCTGCAAGCGGGTGCTGAGCAGGAGAAAGCGGCTCATCGTGTTCAAGCCAGTCTGAGAGCTTGCATCAGGAAAGTGCAGGGGCCCATCCGTCTTGGCAGGGTACTGCCTCTGGGCCCGGCCAGAAATGGAGTGACTGTGCTTTGTTGGGTGGGCTCTATCATGACAAGTGTGATGGCATGCCGCGCAGATCAGTCTTCAGGCGCAGCCACCGTGGCGCCCTGGATGCCATGCCTTTGCAGCGAGTCTGCCACAAAACCCGAAGCCTTCATTTCCTGCACAAAGGCTTGCAGATAGTCGGCCGCTGCCTCACCCCGGCTGCGCGGGGTGCCCATGGCCTGGCGGATCACCATGAAGCGCCCGGGCAGCAGCCGCAAGCCTGG
>CAXRBE010000141.1:0-3712 GCA_964228805.1 Burkholderiaceae bacterium | reverse complement strand
ATGATACTTGTTATACCATCTATAATGGCACCCAAATAATCTCCCATTGCGATTCTTAGCCCTGACGCCCCTCTTGCAATTCTGTCGGCCTCCGCCATACTTTCCTCAATGGCATCAATGTGAAACTTAGCGAGCTTTTTTTGTCGACTCGTTAAGGCTGAATCTCGGCCAACACTTGCTGCGAGCTCCTCAATAAACGGCTTTAACGCCTCCTTCGAAATGCCGGCAGAGTGATTTGCCTGTGCAATAGTCTGGAGCTCCAAAGTTCTTGTAAACGTATTTAGCGCAGGCGCCTTGAAGCTGTCATCGGTGAGGTCATACTGACCTGCCCCCCACCAGCCGTACCACGGTAAACGAGAGAAGTCCGTCAACCCAGGAGAATGACGGACATGAAGAAGAGCAGGTTCAGCGACGAACAAATCATTGGCTTCTTGCGACAGGCCGAAGCCGGCATGGGCATTCCCGAGTTGTGCCGCAGCGGCGGCTTCAGCCAGGCCACGTTTTACAAATGGCGTGCGAAGTTCGGCGGCATGCAGGTCTCTGAGGCCCAGCGCCTGCGCGAGCTTGAGAGCGAGAACGCCAAGCTCAAGAAACTGCTGGCCGAAGCCCATCTGGACATTCACGCCCTCAAGAGCGTCTTCGGGGTAAAGCGCTAGCCCCACAGGCGCGGCGCGATGCCATCCGACAGATGATTGAGCAGCATCACCTCTCGGAGCGGCACGCCTGCCGCCTTGTGGGGCTATCCCGAGACAGCTACCGCCACCCGCCGCAGCCCAGCGAGCTCAACGCCACCCTGGGTGAAGCGATTCTGCAAACGGCCTTGGTGCGCCGCCGATTCGGCTACCGGCGCATCCACGACATGCTGCGCGAGCAGTTTCCGGGAGTGAACCACAAGCGCATCTATCGGCTGTACCGGCAGGCCAACCTGACGGTGAAGAAGCGCCGCAAAGTCAAACGCCCAGTGCAGGAGCGCGTGCCGCTGCAACTGGCCAGGAATATCAACGAAGTGCTGAGCATGGATTTCGTCTCGGACAGCCTGTCCAGTGGACGGCGCATCAAGTGTCTGACGGTGGTGGATGACTTCAGCAAGGAGTCCGTGGACATCACGGTGGACTACGGCATCTCGGGCCAGTACGTCACGCGCGTGCTCGACCAAGTGGCAAGGTTCCGCGGCTACCCGGCAGCAGTGCGAACGGACAATGGCCCGGAGTTCACCAGTCGGGCGTTCCTGGCCTGGACGCACAAGAACGGGATTCGGCACATCCTGATTGAGCCGGGCAAGCCCATGCAGAACGGCTACATCGAGAGCTTCAACGGCAAGTTCAGAGATGAATGCCTCAACGAGCAGTGGTTTGAATCGTTGTCACAGGCCCGGGAGTGCATTGCACATTGGAGGCGGGATTACAACGAGGTCAGGCCGCACAGCAGTCTGGGACGCATCCCGCCGGCACGATTCGCCCAGCAGCACCGCCAGCGCGCTGGCGGTGCTGCTGGCAGTGAGCAGAAACAAAACTTCGATTAACCTTCAACGCCGGACTTCTCCAATCTGTTGGTACGGCTAGTGGGGGCAGGTCATGCTTTCGCAACCTAACGCGGCGTCATTCGACGCTCGGGTATATCGGTCCCGTACAGTTCGAGGAAGATCAAATAGTTTAGGTCGGTGTCAACGCATCCGGCAGCAGCCCAGAGTCCGCTTTTTTTGGGTTCATCGAGGAATACCGGGGAAGGCGGCGCGGATCTTGAGGAAGAAGTACTCCTCGTCGCGGTAGCCATAGGCACGACGCTTGATGACCTTGATGGTGTTGTTGATGCCCTCGACGATGCTGGTGTTCAAGGGATGACGGCATCTGGCCACGATGCCGTGCAGGTAACCCTCCAAGCGTTTGGCAAAGGTCTTCAAGGCCTCAATCCCGCTTTGATGAGCCTGTTCGCACCAGTGCTGCCAAGCCTGCATCGCCTGCGATGTTTGACGACAGAACCACAACTGCTTGAGCTCATCGCGCAAGACGTAGACCGTCATCAACGGCTGGTTGGCCTGCAGCAACTCCTGCAAGTGCACGGCTTGCTGGGGTTGCAGGCTGGTGCGCTTGCGCAGCAGCAGCCAGCGACTGGACTTGAGTACCCGGCGCGCCTGGGGCTGCGCACGCAGCAAGTTAGCCTGATCGACCCTGACGCGGTCGATGACCTCCCGACCGTATTTGGCCACGACGTGGAAGAGGTCGTAGACGATCTCGGCCTGCGGGCAATGCGCCTTGATCTCCAGCTCATAGGCCGTCGTCATGTCGATGGCTACGGCGCGGATGCGCTGGGCCACACCGGGCGGCAACTGCTCGAAGAAGGCTCGTGCGCTCTGGCGTGATCGACCCTGTCCGACCCAAAGCACCTGACGCCCGATCGGATCGACCACCACGGTGGCGTAGCGATGCCCCTTGTGCAGGGCGAACTCGTCCATCGCCAGGTAATGCACCTGCTGCCAGTCGGGCTGCACGAGGTTGGCGCGCAGCAGCGCCTTGTCCAGCGATTTGACGGTGTGCCAGCCCAGCTCGAAGAACGCAGCGACCGCCTGCACGTTGCTCGAGTGCAGCAACTGATGGCAGGCGCGTGCCAGGCGATCGGTCACGCGCTGGTAGCGTCCCAGCCAGCTGAGCTTCTCCAGTCGGGGCCCGCCACAGTGCTCGCACCACAGGCGCCTGCGGGGCACGTGCAGCACCACACGGTACTCGAACAGCGGCAGATCGCGCACCCGCCGAACCGTGCTCTCGTGAACTTGCGAGCAGGCTCGCCCGCACTGCTCGCACAACATCTGGCCAGGCTTGGCCTTGAGGTACAGCTGCAGCGTTCGGCTCTGTGCCTCAGGCCATTGCACCCGCTCCAGGCTGTAACCCTCCCAGCCACCGATCGCCTCCAGAAGCTCCCGCTCAATCATTGGCTTGGCCCTCCAACACAACCTGTGAGGGCATCAGCCTACAAAACCAAAGCGCAACCTTCCACGGAAATCTGCGATGAACCTTTTTTGTGGCTTTTTTCCCGGATCGTGAGAGGGTCGGCCCCTGAATTTTGGCCCGCAGCGGCCGATAGCACAGGAACCGTTGTTTTCGGCCGCTCTTGGCCGCCCCGATCTGGAGCCCTCTACATGGACCACAACCTCAGCCCGGACCCGGCCGCCCCCGGCCTGGAAGCCCTGGTGGCCCAGCGCACCCTGGAACTGCAGCAGGCCCTGGACCGCGCCCAGGCGCTCTACGACCATGCACCCTGCGGCTACCTGTCGCTGAACATGGACCTGCGCTTCGTCAACATCAACCAGACCCTGCTGACCTGGCTGGGCTACACGCGCGAGGAAGTGATCGAGCACCGCGACCTGTTCGACCTGATCGACCCGGCCCTGCGCGCGCGGCTGAAGCTGTACATGCAGTCCCTGGCGCGCGGGGTCACGCCGGACGCCATCGAACTGGCCGTGCGCCGCAAGGACGGCAGCCAGTTCCACGTGCTGTGCTCGTCCACCGGCGTGTTCGACGCGGCCGGGCAGTTCCTGCACAGCAACACCACGGTAGTGGACATCAGCGAGCGCAAGGCCGCCGAACGGCGCCTGAGCGCGCACGAGAGTTTCCTGGAGACCATCACCGACCGCATCCCGGTGCACCTGGCCTATTCCGACAAGGACCTGGTCTGCCGCTTCGTCAACCGCGCCCACGCGCATGGCAACGGCAAGCAG
>CAXRBE010000140.1:0-6609 GCA_964228805.1 Burkholderiaceae bacterium | reverse complement strand
AGGGCCAGCGTTTCAGTCCAGACCCAGCATTAGGCGCAGGTTTTGCACCGCCGCCCCACTGGCGCCCTTGCCCAGGTTGTCCAACCTTGCCACCAGCACCGCGTGGCGAAACTCTTCATTGCCAAACACCCGCAGCTCGAGCTGGTTGGTATCGGCCAGGGCTACGGCATCGAGCTTGCCGTCGGCCGTGGGGGGCTCGACCGTCACCCACTGGCTGCCGCTGTAGTGCCGCGCCAGCGCATCATGCAGCGCTTGCGCCCTGGGTTGCCCGGGCAGGCTGTCCAGGTGCAGCGGCAATTGCACCAGCATGCCCTGGCGGAAGTTGCCCACCGAAGGCACAAACAGCGGGCGCCGGGTCAGCCCGGTGTAGTGCATGATTTCCGGAATATGTTTGTGCTTCAGGCCCAGGGCATAGAGCTCAAAGGGCGGTGCTGTGCCCTGCTCGTACGCCTCGATCATGCTGCGACCACCGCCGGAATAGCCGCTGACCGAGGGCAGGCACAGGGGGAAATCCGGCGGGATCAGGCCGGCATCGACCAGCGGACGGATCAGCGCAATGGCTCCGGTGGCGTAGCAGCCCGGGTTGGCCACCCGGCGGGCCTTGCACACGGCCGCGCGCTGGCCTGGCGCCAATTCTGGAAAGCCAAACACCCAGTCGGGGTGGGTGCGGTGGGCGGTGGAGGCGTCAATCACCTTGGGGCCAAGACGGCCGGTCTCGGCGGCAAGGGCGTCGATCATGGCAACCGACTCGAAGGCCGCCTCATCATGCAGGCACAGCACTACCAGATCCACATTACCCATCAGGGTTTTCTTGGCCAGGGGGTCCTTGCGCAGGGCTGGATCAATGCTGACCAGCTCAATGTCCGGCATGGCCTGCAGACGCTCACGGATTTGCAGGCCAGTGGTGCCGGCTTCGCCATCGATGAATACTTTGAAACGGGGCATGAAATCAATACCTGAAAAGACGGCGCTCGGGCTGGCCTTTGGCCTGTGCCAACATGATACAGTCTGAGCCGCCGAACAGGTGCGGCCCGTCACGGTGCAAAAAAGCTGCGTGCGGTAAGCGTTATTCACTCTTTCTTTAGAGATCCCTCATGAAGATTCACGAGTACCAGGGCAAGGAGATCCTGCGTCAATTTGGGGTGCCGGTGCCCCGGGGCATTTCAGCCTTCACCGTCCAGGAGGCGCTTGAAGCAGCTCAGAAGCTGGGTGGCCCGGTGTGGGTGGTCAAGGCGCAGATCCATGCCGGCGGGCGCGGCAAGGGCGGCGGGGTCAAGGTGGCCAAGAGCATCGATCAGGTCAAGCAGCAGGCCGGCCAGATTCTTGGCATGCAGCTCAAGACCCACCAGACTGGCGCGGACGGGCAGAAAGTGCGCCGCCTCTATATCGAGGAAGGCGCCGACATCCAGAAGGAATACTACCTGTCGGTGGTGACCGACCGTGCCACCCAGAAGGTGGCCTTCATTGCTTCCAGCGAAGGCGGCATGGACATCGAGGAAGTGGCGCACGCCACGCCCGAGAAAATCGTCAAAGTTTTTGTTGACCCGCTCACTGGCCTGAGCTCGGAGCAGGGCGCCGAACTGGCCCGGGGCGTGGGCATGCCGGCTGATTCGCAGGCGCAGTTTGTCGATGTCTGCCAGAAACTCTACCGGTGCTACATGGAAACCGACGCCTCGCTGGTTGAGATTAATCCGCTCAACCGAGACAGCAAAGGCAACATCATCGCGCTCGATGCCAAGTTCAATTTCGATGCCAATGCCCTGTTCCGGCACCCCGACATTGTTGCCCTGCGTGACCTGGACGAGGAAGACCCGGCTGAAATCGAGGCTTCCAAGTTTGATCTGGCCTACATCAGCCTGGACGGCAACATCGGCTGCCTGGTCAACGGCGCGGGCCTGGCCATGGCCACCATGGACACCATCAAGCTGTTCGGCGCCGAGCCGGCCAACTTCCTCGATGTGGGTGGCGGCGCCACGCCCGAGAAGGTGACCGAGGCCTTCAAGATCATGCTGAAAAACCCCAAGGTCAAGGCCATCCTGGTCAACATCTTTGGCGGCATCATGCGCTGTGACACCATCGCCACTGGCGTGATCACCGCTTGCAAGTCGGTCAACCTGAAGGTCCCGCTGGTGGTGCGCATGAAGGGCACCAATGAAGACCTGGGCAAGAAGCTGCTGGCCGAGTCGGGCTTGCCGATCATCAGCGCCGACACCATGGCCGAAGCCGCCCAGAAGGTGGTTGCCGCCGTCAACACATGAGATATCGCGGGACAGACTGCAGCGCAGCAAGCTCTGTCCTCAACCGACTAGGACTCAATCATGTCGATCTACATCAACAAGAACACCAAGGTCATCACCCAGGGCATCACTGGCAAGACCGGGCAGTTTCATACTGAAAAATGCATCGAGTACGCCAATGGCAAAAACTGCTTTGTCGCTGGCGTCAATCCGAAGAAGGCTGGCGAGAAAATTTTTGATGTGCCCATCTTTGCCTCGGTCAAAGAGGCCGCTAAGCAGACCGGCGCCACCGTGTCGGTGATTTATGTGCCGCCTGCGGGTGCGGCCGACGCCATCTGGGAGGCGGTTGAGGCCGATCTGGATCTGGCCATCTGCATTACCGAGGGCATTCCGGTGCGCGACATGCTGATGGTGCGCAACAAGATGAAGGCCAAAGAGGCCGCCGGCGGCAAGAAAACGCTGCTGCTCGGCCCCAACTGCCCGGGCTTGATCACGCCTGAGGAGATCAAGATTGGCATCATGCCCGGCCATATCCACAGGAAGGGGCGCATTGGCGTGGTGTCGCGCTCAGGCACCTTGACTTATGAGGCGGTGGCACAGCTGACCGAGCTTGGACTGGGCCAGTCCTCGGCGGTAGGCATCGGCGGCGACCCAATCAATGGCCTCAAGCATATCGATGTGATGCGGGCTTTCAACGACGACCCCGACACCGATGCCGTCATCATGATTGGCGAAATTGGCGGCCCTGACGAAGCCGAAGCGGCCCGCTGGTGCAAGGCCAATATGAAAAAACCCATCGTCGGCTTCATTGCTGGCGTCACCGCACCCCCGGGCAAGCGCATGGGCCATGCTGGCGCGCTGATCTCAGGTGGCGCCGACACGGCGGATGCCAAACTCGCCATCATGGAGGAGTGCGGCTTCAAGGTTACCCGCAACCCTTCCGAGATGGGCAAGTTGCTCAAGGCCTTGATCTAGGACGGTGCCGCAAGGGCATGCCTGACTGAACTACGTAATAACACTGGAGAATAAAGAGACATGGAATACCTGCAGGACCCCAATTTCTGGATTGGCCTGATGAAGATCATCTGGATCAACATCATTCTTTCGGGCGACAACGCGGTGGTGATTGCTCTGGCAGCGCGCTCCCTACCGCCCCACCAGCAGAAAAAAGCCATTCTGTTTGGCTCCGGCGCAGCGGTGGTGCTGCGGATCGTTCTGACCTTGGTGGCTGCTCAGCTTCTACAGATGTCTTGGTTGCAGGTGATAGGCGGCCTGCTATTGCTTTACATCGGTGTACAGCTGCTCAGCGAAGAGGAAGAGGAAGAAGAGGGCTACGGCAAGGAAGGCGGCGGATTGATGGCCGCGGTGCGCACCATTTTGATCGCCGATGTCGTGATGAGCCTGGACAATGTGATTGCGGTAGCCGCCGCTGCCAAAGGCAATGAGCTACTCTTGTTACTGGGCCTGGCCATCAGCATTCCGCTGGTGATTTTTGGCAGCACCTTGATGATCAAACTGATGGAGCGCTTCCCGATCATCGTCACCCTGGGCGCAGCCCTGATTGGTTGGGTGGGAGGCGAAACCATTGTGTCTGATGTGGCCCTTAAGGATGTTTTGGCGGCCAACCCTTGGTTGCATTACGCCGCAGCGGCGGCTGGCGCCATCTTTGTGGTGCTCCTGGGGCGCGCACTGCAAAAGCGTCACAACAGGGACGAAGCCTCCGCCTAACCCGATTTTTGACATTCAGTAAAAAGGGCCCCTTGTCGGGGCCCTTTTTGTTGGGGCGCAGCCGCCTTTCTTGACTTACATCAAGAATGTTGAGAGCGCCTCTTGTTGCAAGGCAAGCGCCTTCCTCAGAATGAAGCTCAAATTGCATCCAGTGGATGTACAAAAGTTGTGCGGCGCATTTAAGGCGGGCCTGAGGCAGGAAAGCTGGCGCTAGCCGGAGGGTAATTTCAGAACATGACTGCGGTCGACAAAGTTTTCAGAGCTGAGGCAGAACCCGCTGCCGCTGACCGTCCCTTGCCAAAGAGCGCGTTGGACGCAAGCGGCAGGTCGGTTTTTTACCGCCAGCTGCAGCAGATCACCGAGCTGGTGCGCGAAGCGAGTGAGCTGGAGCAGGTGATGGGCGAGGTCAGCCCGGCCCTCTGCAAGCTGTTCAATGCAGACCGGCTTACCCTCTACGGGCTTGATGAAGATCGCAAGAGCATCATCTCCAAGTTCAAAAGCGGCCTGGCCAGCAAACGGGAAATCAAACTGCCCATCAGCGCGCAAAGCATTGCTGGCTATGCGGCCCTGAGTCACAGCCTGGTGAACCTGGCTGATGTTTATGACAAGGAGGCGTTGCGACAGATCCATCCCGACCTCAAATTCCTGCAAGAGGTGGACCGGCGCACCGGCTACCAAACCCGTGAAATGCTGGTGGCCCCGATCCTGGAAAACGGCGAGCTGTTTGGTGTGCTGCAGATCATCAACAGTCTGAGCGGCCAAAAGTTTGACGAGCTGGTGGTCGAAGGCGTGCAGCATCTTTGCAAGGCGCTTGCGGTGGCCTTTCACTTCAACTCCCTGGACAGCCTGTCGCGCCGTCGGATTTACACCAGCAAATACTCTGGCCTGGTGATCGACGGCATCCTCACCGCCGAAGAGCTGCAAAAGTGTGTGCAGGATGCACGTGAGGCGCGTGAACCAGTGGAGCGCTTGCTGATCAATCGGTTTCAGGTTTCGGCGGCACAAATCGGCTCGTCACTGTCCAAGTTCTTTGGCGTGCGCTACCAACCCTTCAACCCCGGCAGCATCCGCTCCGAGATGATGCATAGCGCCCTCAAGCGCGACTTTGTGCAGGAGCAGGGCTGGCTGCCGCTGGAAGACTCGCCCGATGGCTTGGTCATCCTGTGCCTGGACCCCGAGGCCACCCGCGGCGCACGGCTGGTGCCTCAGGTGTTTCCCCGGCATGGCAAGTTTGACTACCGGGTGACAACCCAGCTCGAGTTCGAACAGACGGTGGATTTGCTGTTCGAAGTCCATGCGGGCTCGATTGACCAGTTGCTGGCCGATCTGGGCGAGCCACTGGTTGAGGAAGAGGCTGCCAATGAAAGCGCCCTGGAGTCAGCCGCTTCAGACAACGAGCTGGTCAAGTTTGTCAACAAGGTGATTGTCGACGCCTACCATCAGCGCGCCTCCGACATCCATGTCGAGCCGCTGCCGGGCAAGGCCAAGACCGGCATCCGCTTTCGCATTGACGGCACCCTGATGCCCTATATCGAGGTGCCAGCCCAGTTCCGTCAGGCCCTGGTGACCCGGCTCAAGATCATGTGCGATCTCGATATTGCCGAGCGGCGCAGGCCGCAGGATGGCAAGATCAAGTTCAAGAAATTCGGGCCGCTGGACATTGAGCTGCGAGTGGCCACCATCCCCTCGGCCGGCGGCGTGGAAGATGTGGTGATGCGGATTCTGGCT
The DNA here is from genome assembly GCA_964228805.1 of Burkholderiaceae bacterium. Lineage (GTDB taxonomy): Bacteria > Pseudomonadota > Gammaproteobacteria > Burkholderiales > Burkholderiaceae_C > Hylemonella. The sequence continues at coordinate 916 of CAXRBE010000140.1, read as the reverse complement.
GGCGGCGAGCCCATCCCCCTGGAAAACCTGGGCCTGTCGCCCAACAACCGCAAACGCCTGGACTTGGTGATCACCAAGCCCTATGGCCTGTTCTATGTCTGTGGCCCGACTGGCTCCGGCAAGACCACCACCTTGCACTCGATCCTGAAGATTCTCAACACCACCGAGGCCAAGATCTGGACGGCCGAAGACCCGGTGGAGATTACCCAGCGCGGGCTGCGCCAGGTGCAGATCAACCGCAAGGCCGGCATCGATTTCGCCATGCTGATGCGCGCCTTCCTGCGCGCTGACCCCGACATCATCATGGTGGGCGAATCGCGCGACCATGAAACCGTGTCCATGGGCATCGAGGCCTCGCTCACCGGGCACCTGGTGTTTTCCACCCTGCACACCAACTCGGCCCCCGAGTCGATCGTGCGCCTGCTCGACATGGGCATGGACCCGTTCAATTTTGCTGATGCCCTGCTGGGCATCCTGGCGCAGCGCCTGGCCAAAAGGCTGTGTGAGTGCAAGGAGGGCTACTTTCCTGACGAGGATGAAACCCAGGCCTTTGTCGATGAGTATGTGGAGGAGTTGCGCAATACCCAGGCCTGGCAGCTCGACCGCGAAGGTGAGGCCAAAAAGCTCATGGCCAGCTGGTTGCTCCACTCAGCCGATGGCGGGCGGCTACGCTTTTATCGGGCCGTCGGATGCGACAAGTGCAGCCAGTCGGGCTATAAGGGCCGGCTTGGCCTGCATGAGCTGCTGGTGGCCGATGATCAGATCAAAAAACTGGTGCAGGAGCGTGCCCGCGTGGCAGACATTTTTGCCGCAGCGGTGGAAAGCGGCATGCGCACCCTCAAGATGGACGGCATGGAAAAAGTCCTGCTCGGCCTGACTGACCTCAGGCAGGTGCGCGCCGTGTGCATCAAGTGAA
>CAXRBE010000139.1:0-2227 GCA_964228805.1 Burkholderiaceae bacterium | reverse complement strand
CGCCAGGGTAAGCTGTTTCAGTTTCATTGAAGATCTCCTTGAGGTAGGTGGTGAGTGAAAGGGACGAGAAGTTGTGCAGATTTATCAGTTATTGGGTTGGCTCAGTGCGGAAAAGGCCACAGACGCAGTTTCTGTTTGCCGGTGGACCACAACTTAGCCAGGCCGTGGGGCTCAACAATCAAAAACCAGACAATCAGAGCGCCGAACACCATGTACTCGGTGTGCAAAATTGCGGCGGTTGAAATTTCCATACCCACCAGCCCTCCCGCCCAGGGCAGGGCCTGGTTGAGGAAAATCGGCAGCACCACAATGAAAGCGGCGCCAAACAGGCTGCCCATGATGGAGCCCAGCCCACCAATGATCACGATGAACAGCAGTTGGAATGAGCGGTCGATCGAAAAGGCGGCCGGCTCCCAGGAGCCCAGGTGGACAAAACCCCACAAGGCGCCTGCCACACCGACGATAAAGCTGCTGACCGCAAAGGCGCTGAGCTTGGCGTACATCGGGCGGATGCCAATCACCGCGGCGGCTACATCCATATCGCGGATGGCCATCCATTCTCGCCCGATGGCACTACGCACCATGTTCTTGGCCAGCAGGGCAAAGACCACCAGCAGGACTAGGCAGAACAGATATTTCTGCGCCGGCGTTTCAATCGGCAGGCCAAATACCTGCAGATTGGACACCGAGACCGAGCCCGAAGGCGTGTTGTTGGTGAACCAGCCCACCCGTAAAAAGGCCCAGTCGCAAAAAAACTGTGCCGCCAGAGTCGCCACTGCCAGATACAGACCTTTGACGCGCAGGCTCGGGATGCCAAAAAATATGCCAACCAGCGTGGCGAAGAAGCCTCCCGAAAGCAAGGCCAGCAGCAGGGGCATGCCATCGACCCGTATCAGGGTGTTGTAGGCAGCATAGGCCCCAACCGCCATAAAGCCGCCGGAGCCCAGGGAAATCTGGCCGCAGTAGCCCACCAGGATATTGACCCCTATGGCAGCCAGCGCCAGGATCAGGAAGGGTATCAGGATGGCGCGCAGCATGTACTCATCCACCAGCAAGGGCACGACAAAGGCCAGAATCACAAGCGACAAAATGGCCCAGCGGTCCTGGTCGATGGCAAAGATCTGCTGATCTGCCGGATAGGAAGTCTTGAACTGGCCGTTTTCTCTATAAAACATATTTCAATGACCGATCAATGATTCAGGTATCTACACGCTTTGTATCACTTGCTGCGCAAGTTGGTCTTCAGCTCCGCCTGAGCTTTTGCCCTCGCCGAAAGATCATCGTCCGTGTATTTCATACCCGGTCGATGATCTTTTCACCAAACAATCCTTGCGGGCGGAACAAGAGAAAGACCAGCGCCAGCACATAGGCAAACCAGATCTCGATCCCGCCGCCTACAAAGGGGCCAAGATAAACTTCCGACAACTTTTCCCCCACCCCAATGATGAGCCCGCCGATGATGGCGCCAGGCACCGAGGTCAGGCCCCCAAGAATGATCACCGGCAATGCGCGCAGGGCAATGGTGGACAAGGAAAACTGCACCCCAAGCTTGGAGCCCCAGATCATGCCGGCCACCAGGGCCACCACGCCCGCCACGCACCAGACGATGACCCAGATGCGGTTGAGCGGAATGCCGATGGACTGCGCCGCCTGGTGATCGTCAGCCACAGCGCGCAGGGCGCGGCCGGTCGCGGTTTTCTGGAAAAACACTGACAGCGCCGCCACCAGCGCGGCGGCAATGACCGCAGCAATCAGGTCTTCCTGGCTGATCAGGATGCCGCCCTGGAACACCTGATCAAAGGCAAAGATCGGGTCCTTGGGCATGCCCACATCGATCTTGTAGATGTCGCTGCCAAAGATGGTCTGGCCCAGGCCGTCCAGAAAATAGGTGATACCCAGGGTGGCCATCAAGAGGGTGGCGCCCTCCTGGTTGACAAGATGGCGCAGCACCAGGCGCTCGACCAGCCAGGCCACCACGAACATGATCGCTCCTGCCAGCATGAAGGCCAGGAAATTGGCCAGAAATTTGTTATCCAGTTGGACCCACTGCGGGATCCACTCGGCCAGCCGTGCCATGGCCAGCGCCGCAAACAGAACCATGGCACCCTGAGCAAAGTTGAACACCCCGGAGGCCTTGAAGATCAGCACAAAGCCCAGCGCCACCAGGGAATACAGCATCCCTGCCATCAAGCCGCCAAACAAGGTTTCAAGAAAAAATCCCACGTCC
>CAXRBE010000138.1:0-4142 GCA_964228805.1 Burkholderiaceae bacterium | reverse complement strand
CATGCAACGAGGCCATTCGGATCAAGCCCTTGGGTGCCTGGATCTTGGCCATGACTTCGTCGCAGGCATCAATGCACAGGCCACAGGCGATACAAGCCGCTTGCAGCCCCTTGCGAATGTCGATGCCGGTAGGACAGACCTGTACACACAATGTGCAGTCGATGCAATGCCCCTCATTCGCTGGCCTGTGTTCGTTCTCAGCGATGCTGCGCCGTGGTTCACCCCGCTGGTGATCGTAGGCCACGTTCAAAGTGTGCGCATCCATCAGGGAGCCCTGAAAGCGTCCGTAGGGGCACATGTGCAGGCAGACTTTCTCGCGAACCAGGCCCGCATTCAGGTAGGTGAACAGGCCGTAGAACAGAATCCAGAAAATGGTCCATGGGCCCACGGTCAACGACAAGGCATCGGTCATCAAGGGTCGCATGGCACTGAAGTAACCGACGAAGGTGAAGCCCGTCCACAGACCAAAAGCCAACCAGGCCATGTGTTTGCTACCCCGACGAAACAGTTTTTCTACGCCCCAGGCGGCCTTGTCCAGGCGCTTGCGGTTCTGCAGACTCCCTTCGCACTTGTTCTCGATCCACATGAAGATGGCGGTGTAGACCGTTTGCGGACAGGCAAAACCGCACCAGACCCGTCCGATCACGGCAGTCGCAAAAAACAGCAGTAGCGCGCTGACGACCAGCAGTCCGGTCAGGTAGATGAGGTCCTGCGGGAACAGCACGGCGCCAAACAGGTAAAAGCGCTTGGCTTCAAGGTCAAACAGCACGGCTTGGCGCGAGTGCCAGTTCAGCCATGGAACGCCATAGAAGAAGGCCTGGGTCAGCCAGACCAAGGTCCAGCGCCATCTTGAGAAGGTGCCACCGATGGCGCGAACGTGAATTTTGTCGCTCGCCGCCACGGCGCCAACAGGATGAATGGGAATGACTTTTTGCATGGAAGCCTCACAGGTTGTTCGCATGGCCCCGTCCTTTGCAAATAGCGGATGGGTTCGGGCCAGCGTGCCCGGACGAGGCTGTCGACCAGGCATGCACCAATGGTGCCGCCGCCTCCTCTGATGCGCAGGATGCAGATATGTTGAAAATTAACCGTATCAGATGGCTGCTGATCTCCCCAGATATGCTGACTTCTGATACGCCCTAAACCCGTGAAATGCTCTGACACTGCATCAGATGAAGCGCAATTTCTCGATTCTTGTCGGTTGGCTCGCTCTGCTGGGCCTGAAGCTGCTGGGTGATGCCCTGTCCCCGTGGCTTGGTGTCCGTGTACCCGGCAGTTTTTTGGGATTTCTGGCCCTGTGGGCATTTCTACATTGTTGGCGGGCGGCGCCGACAGCGCTAGCGGGGGCCAGTGCCTTTTTGCTGAACCACCTGACGCTGTTCCTCTTGCCCTCGCTGGTCATTGCGGTCGTGAGCTTGCGATGGGCTCCACGCGAGGTGGCGTTGTTGCTGGTGGGTGGGCTTCCCGTCACCTTGCTCATGGCGGCGGCTTGCGGACTGCTCATTTCAGCACTGCATCGCCCGCGCAGAAAGAACAGCCATGATGCTTGAACAAACTGCAGCACTGCTGCTGGCCTGCCTGTGCTATGTGGTGTCCAGAGGTGTGTTTCGCCTCAGCCAGCGTCACGTGCTCGCCTTGCCAGTATTCGTTTCCGTTTTGCTGGTGCTGATTGCTTGCGCCGTGTTCGGATTGGAGCCGTCAGATTTCTCCGTCCGGACACAGACACTGCGGACCGCCATGGATGTGGCCGTGGTGGCAATGGCAGTTCCCCTTCATCAGGCCTGCAAGCGACTCGGCCCTCTGTTGCCGTCCATGTTCCTGGGCTTGCTACTGGCGTCGGTGGTCTCGGTGCTTGGTGTGCTGGCCGCCGGCTGGATGCTGAAGGTGCCCTGGCACATCACCTCCGCTGTCGCGCCCAAGGCAGCCACCATGCCCGTGGCCCTGTCTCTGACCCAAAGTGTTGGCGCCGACCAAACCCTTGCTGTTACCGCTGTTTTGCTCACAGGGGTGTTTGGCACCTTGCTGACACCACCTCTGCTGCGTAGGTTGGGGGTACAGGATGAACGGGTTCAAGCCTTTGTGTTGGGCGTAAGCGCGCACGCCATTGGCCTCGTTCGGGCGCAAGCCGAATATCCAGACCACCTGGATCTGGCGGTGGCGGGCATGTGCGGGAATGCACTGGTCACGACAGTCCTGTGTTCGTTCCTGCTGTCTTGAGACATGGCTGATTTTTCATTGGCTGGTATAGCATCAAGGACTTCACTGGAGGACCTTGAAGAAATGTTTGCTGTCCGCCTGACGCGCTACCAACAGCTGACCGATGAACTGGCGGTCAGCATCCGATCGGGGGTGCTGCGGCCCGGAGATCGCCTGCCTTCGGTGCGCGAGCTTCGAAGGCAGCGTGGCGTGAGTCCATCCACCATCTTTCAAGCCTACGCTCAACTGGAGTTACAGGGACTGGTGGAGGCCAGGGCTCGTTCGGGCTATTTTGTACGTGCGCGGCGTCAGCTCACCGCTCAGCCCCCGGATGCGGCGCAACCCAGTGGGCGTGTCACACCGGTTGCCATCAGCGAGTTGGTGTTCGAATTGCTGGGCTCCACGCGTGATGTGGATGTTGTTCCGCTGGGTTCTGCTTTTCCTGCAGCGCAATTGTTCCCCTTTGATGCGCTGGCCAGAAGCGGTGCTCGGGCCATGCGACGCCTGAGCCCAGCGCAAATCTCCGGGGCACTTACGGCTGGCGATGAGTCCTTGCGTGCCCAGATCGGACGGCGTTATGCCCTTAATGGGGTACCCTTGCGTGCAGACGAAATCATCGTGACCAACGGTGCCATGGAGGCGCTCAACCTTTGCCTGCAGGCGGTCACAAAACCTGGTGACGTGGTGGTGGTGGAGTCGCCCACTTTTTATGCTGCTTTGCAGGCCCTCGAACGTCTTCACCTGAAAGCGGTTGACGTCGAAACCGACCCAGTGGAAGGGGTTCGCCTGGAAGCCCTGGAGACCTTGCTCAAACAACAAAAAGTGGCGGCTTGCTGGTTCATGCCTACATTCCAGAATCCACTGGGGGCTTTGATGCCCAATGCCAAAAAGCAGGCACTGGTGCAGTTGTTGGCGCGGCACGGGGTTCCCCTCATCGAAGATGATGTCTACGCCGAATTGCACTTTGGATTGCGCAGACCTTTGCCAGCTAAAGCCTTCGATCAGGACGGTCTGGTGCTTCATTGCTCGTCGTTTTCCAAATCTTTGGCACCAGGGTATCGGGTAGGCTGGGCTGCAGCCGGTCGCTATGCAAAGGACGTGGAGCGTTTGAAGATGATGACCTCACTGGCCTCGCCGATACCTCCGCAACTGGCCATTGCCGAATACCTGATGCAAGGTGGATTTGACCGACATTTACGCCATCTGCGTGGTGCGTTGCAGTCCCAGCACACGGTGGCCAGAGCACTGATTGAGCGCTTTTTTCCAAAGGGAACTCGGATGACCGAGCCCCAAGGTGGATACTTCGTTTGGCTGGAACTTCCGCTGGGCGTGAATGCTTTGGACATCCACCACCAAGCCATGGCCCAGTCCATCAGCACCGCGCCCGGGGTTCTGTTCTCAGCCGACCGAAGATTCACACGCCATCTGCGACTCAACGTTGGCCATCCCGTTAATTCACAGATCAGAGCTGCTTTGAAACTGCTGGGGGGCATGGCCAAAGAACAAAGCGCCAACGGCGGTTGATGTCTCTTTTTTTTGCCTAACTTAATCGGCCTACCTGCCAAGGTGGTCTTGGTGGCGCGTTTTGCGACAGAGACCGGGATGGAGCAGGATTGAACCATGCATTAACGGCCAACATCTGCCGGAAAATCTTCCTGATTGAAGGTCCGGTTTGGGTCGAAAGCTGCCCCATCCGGGAGGGGTAGTTCGAATCCCCGACCCCATCAAAAAACGATGCATCCGGACCTGAGCAGGTTGGTGGGGCCATCTTCACTGCTCCGCCAAGAACAAGTTTGACCAACTTGCTCATGAAGAATGTCATTCAGGCAGAGTATCGAACCACGCTGACCGCCTTTGTTTTTTGCCATTTCTATCTTTCGCCCCTGATTTTGGGCGAAAGACAGGTTCGGAAAGATGCGTAAAGTTGCGACTGGCTAGTAGGGGGT
>CAXRBE010000137.1:0-15557 GCA_964228805.1 Burkholderiaceae bacterium | reverse complement strand
TCGAGCGCCTGGCTCAAAATCTGTTCATCTGCCCCAACGCCATTTCGCAGCACGCAGCCCTGGCCTGTTTTGAGGACGAAAGCCTGGCCGAATATGAACGCCGGCGGGCTGAATTTCGGGCGCGACGCGACTTCTTCATTCCAGCGCTGAACCGCATCGGCCTGCCGGTGCCGGTGATACCCGATGGCGCCTTCTATGCTTGGGCCGACTGCTCGGCTGCAAGCCGCCGGCTGGGCTGTCAGGACAGCTGGGACTTTGCTTTTTCGTTGATGCAGCGTGTCCATGTGGCTGTGACGCCCGGGCGCGACTTTGGCAACGCGGAGACCGAGCGCTTCGTGCGCTTTTCCACCGCCAACAGCTTGCCGGCCCTGCAAGAGGCAGTGGCCAGGCTTGAAAATCTGCTGTGCTGATCATGCAGAAGGAATTTCGCATTCGGGTTTACTGGGAAGACACCGACGCCGGCGGCATTGTCTTCTATGCCAACTACCTGAAATTCTTCGAGCGCGCCCGCACCGAGTGGCTGCGCACATTGGGCGTGTCGCAACAGGCGCTGAAGGAGCAGACTGGTGGCATGTTCGTGGTGAGCGAAACCAACCTGAAGTACCACCAGCCAGCGCGGCTGGATGACGAATTGATCGTCAGCACCGAGCTGCTGGAGGCCGGCCGGGCCTCGCTGCTGCTGGCCCAGTCGGCCCGACGCCTTCCCTGCCCGGCTGGCAGCGCTCCACAGAACCTGATTTGCCAAGGTACGATTCGCATTGGCTGGGTGTCCGCCAGCAATATGAAACCTGCCAGAATTCCCACCTCTGTACTGGAAGTCCTGAAATGACCCAAGACCTGTCCATCATCGACCTGGTGCTGCATGCTAGCTGGGTGGTGCAACTGGTGATGCTGCTGCTTGTCACGGTATCGATCGCCAGCTGGGCCGCCATCTTTCGAAAATTGTTCGCCCTCAAGCGGGTCAAGGCCCTGAACGAGGATTTCGAGCGTGAATTCTGGTCGGGCACCAGTCTGAATGACCTGTTTGCAGCAGCCGTGCAGAACGCGCGTCAGGCTGGCCCGATGGAGCGCATCTTTGCCAACGGAATGCGCGAGTACCAGAAACTGCGCGAACGGCGCATCGATGACATCTCCACCCTGATGGACGGTGCTCGCCGGGCCATGCGGGTAAGCTTTCAGCGCGAGATGGACCAGATCGACTCCAGCCTGTCCTTCCTCGCCTCGGTAGGCTCGGTCTCGCCCTATGTCGGCCTGTTTGGCACAGTCTGGGGCATCATGCACGCTTTCACCGGCTTGGCCTCGATGTCGCAGGTCACCCTGGCGACGGTGGCGCCTGGCATCGCCGAGGCTCTGGTGGCTACGGCCATCGGCCTGTTTGCGGCCATCCCGGCTGTGGTGGCCTACAACCGCTTTGCACGTGACATCGACCGGGTGGCCATCCGGCAGGAAACCTTCATCGAAGAATTTTCCAATATCCTGCAGCGCAATGTGGGTGCCCAGCCGGCCGGTGGCCGCTAAGACCCAGGAGAGACGCTCATGCCCGCACTTGTCAGTCGTGGCCGCGGCCGCCGCACCATCAATGAAATCAATATGGTGCCATTCATCGACGTGATGCTGGTGCTGCTGATCATCTTCATGGTCACTGCCCCCATGATCTCGCCCAGCCTGATCGACCTGCCCAGCGTGGGCAAGGCGGCCAAGCAACCCGACCAGGTGATTCAGGTCATCCTGCAGAAAAACGATTCGCTCGAACTCAAGGTCAAGGACAAGTCGGTATCGATCAACCTGAAAGATCTGGCCGATGCAGTCAAGCAGGCGCAGGGCAAGCCCGATGGCACAACTCCAAACAACTCGGCCGTGGTGATCAGTGCCGACAAGAGCGTCAAGTATGAATCGGTGGTCAAGATCATGGACACCTTGCAACGCGCAGGCATTCAGCGCGTGGGCCTGTCGGTGCAACTAATGAACTAAGCCTGCTGGAATGTTCGCCACCACCGCCGACCGGTCTGAATTTTCGCCACCTCCACCGCCTGGACGTTTGCGCGCGCTGGGGCTGGCTCTGTTGGCCCATGTTCTGTTGCTGGCAGCCCTGACCTGGGGTGTCAACTGGCGCAATGACCACAACGCACCCGCGGTCGAGGCCGAACTGTGGTCGTCCGTGCCTCAGCAGGCGGCACCGAAACTGGTTGAAGCACCAGCGCCGGAGCCCGAGCCGCCCAAACCAGCGCCAGCACCACCCAAGGTCGACCCCGGTCCTTCTGCAGCGGAAATAGCGCTGGCTCGCGAGAAAGAACGCAAGCTGAAGGAAAAACTGGAGCAGGAACGGCTGGAAAAAGAAAAACTCTTGCAGCAAAAGCGCGAACAGGAAAAAAGACTGGCTGAGGAAAAACGCAAAAAGGAACTGGAAGCCAAACGCCTGCAACAATTAAAAGCGGAGCGCGAAGCCAAGGAGCTGGAAAAACTGAGGCAGGAAAACCTGCAACGCATGGCTGGATTGGCTGGCGCCTCTGGCAGCCCCACTGCCACAGGCAATGCACTCAATTCGGCCGGGCCCTCTGCCAGTTATGCCGGGCGCATTGTGGCGCGGGTACGCCCGAACATTGTTTTCACCGAAAACATTGCCGGCAACCCAAGTGCCGAAGTTGAGGTGCGCAGCGCCCCCGATGGCACCATCGTCGGCACGCGGCTGGCCAAGAGCAGCGGCAACAAGGCCTGGGACGAGGCAGTCATCAAGGCGCTGATCAAGACCGAAGTGCTGCCCCGTGATACCGATGGGCGGGTGCCCTCGCCCATGATCATCAGCTTTCGGCCCAGGGACTAAAGCATGGATTGGCTACGCACCTATTTGGCTAAATTTCGCGGCGGCGGAACAACGTTGCCGCCAGTGGCCTCGTTTTCGGAAATCTTGTGGTCGGCCATGGGATCATTTCTTGGCATACTGGCCGTCTATGAGGCTGGTCTTTACAAGGCCCTGCCGCTGACCGATCACCTGTTTCTGGTGGGCTCATTTGGCGCCAGCGCAATCCTGATTTTCGGTGCCCCCCAAAATCTCTATTCCCAACCCAGAAATCTTCTGCTGGGTCATGTCCTGTCCGCTTTTGTTGGGGTGAGCTGCTCATTCCTTCTGGCGGGCCAGGCAGCACTGGCAGCTGCCCTGGCTGTTTCTCTGGCCCTGGTGCTGATGCATCTGAGCAAATCGCTGCACCCGCCTGGCGGGGCTACTGCGCTGATCGCAGTGATCGGCAGCGACGAGATTCACCAGCTCTCCTATTGGTTTGTGCTGTCTCCAATTCTCAGTGGCGCGCTGATCCTGCTGCTGATGGCCTTGCTGGTGAACAATTTATCGCCAATGCGCCGATATCCTGAGTTCTGGTATTAAGCCAGACTCCAGGCTAGTCGTAGACCACCACCGCCTGGCCGCGGTCGGCCTGCGCCATCCAGCCAGCCAGGGCGGCATCGGAGGGGAAGAATTTGGCCCCCTCGCCCAGCTGAACTTCTGCAGCGGCGCCCTCGCGCTGCAAGGCCAGGCGCACGCCCAGACCACGCAATACTTCACCTTGCTCGGTCATTTCCTTGCGCGGCGGGAAATCACTGATCAGACGCCGGATATCGGGCGCCTGGCCGTTGACCAGAACCCGCAAGTACTTGCCAAAGCGGCAGCGCGCCGAAGCCAGGTCCCAGATCTGGCTGACATTGAGTTGCAGGCCGCCAGAGAAGCGGTCCGGCATGACCTTGCCCATGACAATCACCAGCTCGTCATCTCGCATCAGAGGCCGGTTGGCATTCATCAGGCTCTCGTCTATGCGTGCCTCGATGACTCCGCTCTTGTCATCCAGCTTGAACAAACCCAGCTTGCCACGCTGGCCGTTGATGACACGAAAATCACTGATGATGCCGGCCAGCAGCTGCGGCTCACGCGAATCGATCAGATCGCCAATGCTGCGTTTGACAAAGCGTCTGAGCTCCAGGGTCACGGCGTCGAACAAATGGCCCGAAAGGTAAAAACCAATGGCAGTCTTTTCCTGGGTCAGACGTTCCTTCACCTCCCAAGGCAATGCATCCACCAAATCGGGTTCCTGTGTGCTGGAGCCATGGGCATCTTCGCCCATCAGGTCAAACAGGCCGCCCTGATTGGCGTTGGCCGCAGTGGTTGCGGCGAACTCAAAAGCCCGGTCGATCGAGGCCAGCAGGGCAGCGCGGTTGAGGTTGAGTGAATCAAAGGCGCCAGCCTTGACCAGGGCCTCGACGGCGCGCTTGTTCAGTCGGGTGCGGTCGACCCGCACACAGAAGTCGTACAGGCTGGTGAACAGTCCGCCCTCCTGGCGCGCCTTGACGATGCCATCGATGGCCAGCTGGCCGGTGCCCTTGACTGCTCCCAAACCGTAGCGGATCACCTGATCGGAAATGGGCTCGAAGCGATAGTGCCCGCGGTTGACGTCGGGCGGCTCAAAACTCATGCCCATTTTCAGGGCGTCTTCAAACAGGACCTTGAGCTTGTCGGTGTCGTCCATTTCCACCGTCATATTGGCGCAGAAGAATTCAGCGGTGTAGTGCACCTTGAGCCAGGCGGTGTGATAGGCCAGCAGGGAATAGGCGGCAGCGTGCGATTTGTTGAAGCCGTAGCCAGCAAATTTCTCCATCAAGTCGAACACTTCGTCAGCTTTGGCTTCGCTGATCCCGTTTTTGGCAGCACCCTCTCGAAAAATCTGGCGCTGCTGCGCCATTTCCTCTGGCTTCTTTTTACCCATGGCGCGGCGCAACAGGTCGGCGCCACCCAATGAATAGCCACCCAGGATCTGTGCGGTCTGCATCACCTGCTCCTGATAGACCATGATGCCGTAGGTCTCAGAGAGCATATCGGCCACCAGCGGATGCGGGTACTCGATCTCTTCGCGGCCATGCTTGCGCGCCACAAAGCTGGGGATCAGGTCCATTGGCCCTGGCCGGTACAGGGCGTTCAGAGCAATCAGGTCTTCCAGCCGGGTGGGACGGGCATCGCGCAACATGCCCTGCATGCCGCGGCTCTCAAACTGGAACACCGCCTCGGTCTTGCCCTCCTGAAACAGCTGGTAGGTCGGCTGATCATCCAGGGCTACCGTCTCAAAGGAAAAATCTTCCTGCCCCGGATGACGTGCCCGGATAAGCTCGCGAGCGATCTCCAGGATGGTCAATGTGGCCAGGCCCAGAAAGTCGAATTTCACCAACCCGACCGACTCCACATCATCCTTGTCAAACTGGCTGACTGCCGAATCGCTGCCGGGTTGCTGGTAGAGCGGGCAAAAATCGGTCAGCTTGCCCGGCGCGATCAACACGCCCCCCGCATGCATGCCCACATTGCGCGTCAGGCCCTCAAGTTTCTGAGCCAGCGCGAGCAGGGTCTTGACCTCGTCCTCCCGCTCCAGCCGTTCGGCCAGAATCGGCTCGGCGCGGATCGCCTCGGCAATGGTGATTTGTTGGCCCGGCTTATTGGGTATGAGCTTGGAAATGCCGTCGCAGAAGGTGTAACTCATGTCGAGCACGCGACCCACATCACGGATCGCCGCGCGCGCCGCCATGGTGCCGAAGGTGGCAATCTGGCTGACTGCCTCCTTGCCATATTTTTCCTTCACATACTCGATCACCCTATCGCGATTGGCCTGGCAGAAATCGATATCAAAGTCGGGCATTGAGACCCGCTCCGGGTTGAGGAATCGCTCGAACAGCAGCTTGTATCGCAGCGGGTCAAGGTCGGTGATCCTGAGCGCATAGGCCACCAGGGAACCGGCACCCGAGCCTCGCCCCGGGCCGACCGGGCAGCCATGAGTCTTGGCCCATTGGATGAAATCGCCGACGATCAGGAAATAGCCGGGAAAGCCCATCTTGAGGATGGTGCTGATTTCAAACTCCAGGCGCTCGAGGTAAGTTGGGCGGGCAGCATCACGCCTGGAGGGGTCTGGGTAGAGTTGCGCCAATCGCTCCTCCAGCCCGGCCAGGGACACCTGGCGGAAATACTCGTCTATGCCCAGCCCGCCCGGGATGGGAAACCTGGGCAGCTGCGGCTTGCCAAGTTCCAGGGTCAGATTGCAGCGCTTGGCAATTTCCAGTGCATTGCTCAGGGCACTGGGCAGGTCAACAAACAGGGACTGCATCTGTGCAGCACTTTTGAAATATTGCTCGCGGGTGAATTTGCGCACCCGGCGTGGATTGCCCAGAATTTCCCCTTCGGCAATGCAGACCCGCGCTTCATGGGCCTCGAAATCGTCCTCGCCTGGAAACTGAACCGGGTGGGTGGCCACCACCGGCAACTTCATGCGAGCTGCCAATTGGACTGCGGCACTGACATGGGCTTCATCCTCTGAGCGCCCGGCACGCTGCAGCTCCAGGTAGAAGCGGTGGGGAAACAGACTGGCCAATTGCAGAGCAGCATCGTGGGCACGCTGCAGATCGCCCTGCACCAGAGCCTGCCCAATGAAACCAGACTGCGCGCCCGACAAGGCAATCAGACCTTCATTCAATTCGCTCAGCCAGGCCAGCTTGACCACGGCCTGTGTCTTGACCACATTCTCGCGCCAGGCCCGGGCCAGCAGTTCGGACAGATGGAGGTAGCCAGTTTTGTTTTGCACCAGTAGCAACAGGCGTGAGCTTGCCGCCGGATCCTGGCCCAGGCCTTCGATCAGGATGTCAACGCCGATGATGGGCTTGATGCCCTGGCCGCGACATGCCTTGTAAAACTTGATGGCGCCAAACAGATTGTTGAAATCGGTGATGGCCAGCGCCGGCTGGTGATCGGCCACTGCACTGCCAACCAGGCCGTCAATGCGGTTGCTGCCATCGACAATGGAAAACTCGGTATGCAGGCGCAGATGGACAAACATGCGACCATTGTAGAAAAACCAGACCAGCAATTTTCCCTTGACAAGGCATAAACTTCATCCATGAACGCTGCATTGCTGCATCCCGGCTCGATCACCGAGGTGGCTGGCCTAGAGCTTGGCCATTACAACGATCCCCGCCGCCCTACTGGCTGTACGGTGGTGCTGGCCCGTGCCGGGGCGGTGGCAGGCGTCGATGTGCGTGGCGCTGCCCCGGGCACACGAGAAACCGACCTGCTCGCCCCGGGCAAACTGGTCGAGCGCGTCCATGCGCTGCTGCTCAGCGGTGGCAGTGCCTGGGGCCTGGATGCTGCCGCAGGGGTGATGCGATGGCTCGAAGAGCAGGGGATTGGTTATGCGACCGGGCACGCCCTGGTGCCAATTGTTCCTGCCGCAGTGATCTATGACCTGGGCGTGGGCGACGCCCGAATCCGGCCTGACGCCCTAGCGGGCTACCAGGCCTGTGCAGCGGCCAGTCGGAACAAGCCTGCCCAGGGCAACGCCGGCGCCGGCCACGGCGCCCTGGTTGGCAAGCTCTTTGGTCTGGCGCAGGCCATGAAGGGAGGCATCGGAACGGCTTCGCTGTCGGTGCGGGGAATCACGGTGGGCGCCCTGATCGTGTGCAATGCCGTGGGTGATGTGCGCGACCCAGCCAGCGGCCAGGTACTTGCCGGCGCCCGTCGCGCAGATGGCGCGGGCAAGCTGGACAGTTGCGCAGCCCTGCTGGCTGGCGCCTCACCCCAGCATATCTTGGCTGGCCAGCACACCACCATCGGCGTGGTTGCCACCGATGCCACACTCACCCAGGCACAAGCCATGCGGCTGGCGCAAGTGGCCCACGACGGGCTGGCGCGTACCATCAACCCGGTGCACACCCAGTTTGACGGCGACACCTTGTTTGCCCTGGCCACATGTGCCCACAGCCAACAGGCCGACCCGATGCTGCTGGCGGTGCTGGCCGCAGAGACCACGGCCCGCGCCACAGTCAATGCGGTGCTGGCCGCCCGCTCTCTCACACTCGATGATCAGAGCTGGCCATCGGCCAGCGACATGCCAGGCTGAAACAGCAGCCAGCGAGGCTGGCCATATCCTGACAGCTGGGCAGCGAGCGTCTATTTAAGGGCCTTGAAACGTACCCGTTTGGGTTTGGCGCCCTCTTCGCCCAGGCGCTTTTTCTTGTCCGCCTCGTATTCCTGGTAGTTGCCATCAAAAAAGACCCATTGGCTATCGCCCTCGGCGGCCAGGATATGGGTACAGATGCGATCCAGGAACCACCGGTCATGGCTGATCACCATCACCGAGCCGGCGAACTCCAGCAGCGCATCCTCCAGCGCACGCAGGGTCTCTACGTCCAGGTCGTTGGAGGGCTCATCCAGCAGCAAAACATTGCCACCGGAAATCAGGGTCTTGGCCAGATGCAGGCGGCCGCGCTCGCCACCGGAGAGCAAGCCCACCTTTTTCTGCTGGTCGCCACCATTGAAATTGAAGCGGCCACAGTAGGCTCGACTGGGCATCTGGAACTTGCCCACGGTCAGGATATCCAAACCGCCTGACACATCTTCCCAGACCGTCTTGTCTGCAGTGAGAGCATCGCGCGATTGGTCAACAAAAGCCATCTTCACAGTCTGCCCGATCTTGAGCTCACCACTGTCGGGGGACTCCTTGCCGGCAATCATCTTGAACAGGGTGGACTTACCCGCCCCGTTGGGCCCGATGATGCCCACAATGGCGCCCGGGGGCACCTTGAAGCTGAGGTTTTCAATCAACAGGCGATCACCGAATGATTTGCTGACGTTCTTGAACTCAATCACCTCGTTACCCAGGCGCTCGGCCACCGGGATAAAAATCTCCTGGGTCTCGTTGCGCTTCTGGTATTCGTAATCGCTCAATTCCTCAAAGCGGGCTAGGCGGGCCTTGCTCTTTGCCTGGCGTCCCTTGGGGTTCTGCCGCGCCCATTCGAGTTCTTTCTTCATGGCCTTGGTGCGGGCGTCCTCGCTTTTCTGCTCCTGCTCCAGGCGAGCCTCTTTTTGTTCCAGCCAGCTGGAATAATTTCCCTTGTAGGGAATGCCGTGGCCACGGTCAAGTTCAAGAATCCATTCGGCCGCATTGTCAAGGAAATAGCGGTCGTGAGTGATCGCCACCACCGTGCCGGGGAAACGCTGCAGGAACTGCTCGAGCCAGTCCACCGACTCGGCATCCAGGTGGTTGGTGGGTTCGTCCAGTAGCAGCATATCGGGCTTGGACAGCAAAAGGCGACAAAGCGCCACCCGGCGTTTTTCACCGCCAGAGAGGTTTTTGATCACCGCATCCCAGGGCGGCAGGCGCAGGGCATCGGCCGCGATCTCGAGCTGGTGATCCCCGCCATCGCCGGCAGTGGCGAGTATGGCCTCGAGCTTGGCCTGCTCAGCCGCCAGCGCATCGAAATCTGCATCGGGCTCGGCGTAGGCGGCATAGACCTCCTCCAGTCGGGCCTGGGCGGCCTTGGTCTCGCCCATGCCACCCTCGACCGCCTGGCGCACAGTCTCCTGCGGGTCCAGCTGGGGCTCCTGCGGCAGATAGCCAATTTTCAGGCCTGCCATTGGAATGGCTTCGCCCTCGAACTCCTTGTCCACCCCTGCCATGATCTTGAGCAAGGTGGACTTGCCTGAACCGTTCAGGCCCAGCACGCCGATCTTGGCGCCTGGAAAAAAGCTCAGCGAGATGTCCTTGAGAATATGGCGCTTGGGCGGCACGATCTTGCCGAGGCGATTCATGGAAAAAACATATTGGGCCATAGCGAGGGTCTTAGCTGGTGCTTGAGATGGCGGCAAAACCGCAGTGGAGTCCGGTCTTGACGACCGGCAGGGCCTTGATTATCGCAGGGGGCCAGAGCCCGGACCGGCCGGCGGAGGGCGACTGCCTGAGCCGGGTGGCAGCTGGGGCGGGTCATCCTCATCCTCCAGCCCTGGAGGCAGGGGATGCTGGGTCAGCGCCTGGACAGCCTGGGGCAATTGACTTTGGCTCAGCCAGCTAGGCACATTGCGCAGCGACCAATTGGCCTGGCAAACCGCCAGGTAAAGACCGTGAAGCCAGCGGTGCAGCATGACCCTGGACATTGGCAGTTCACGCCGGCCCTGGGAGAGCAGAAAAATGAAGCTGCAATTCTCGGGTCCAAAGTTCATGGTTACTCCGGTGCACAGCACATGGGTCTCGCGTTGGGTCTGGGACTGGGACTCCTTGCCCATTTTGATTGGCAGCCTGTGCTCGCCCGGCAGCAATTCGTTGAGAGCCAGTTCATGCTCCAGGGCAATGCGGGTGGCTGCATCGGCTCCGCCCTGAGCACCGGCCGTGGTCTGCTCAAGCAGCTTGAGACCGTGGTTGAATACTTGCTCGATCAGCCGGCGCGTCAACCACAGACGTGGGCTGTCATCATTGAACGATAGCCAGATGCGATCTTCATGCGCGTCATAAGCCAAAGTGGTGCTGGCCATGGCAATGAGTGTAGCGGAGTCCGTCTCATGCGATAATCCACGCATCGGTCAGTTCAGTTAGACCGATGACGGCGATCTGCCGCGGTGCGCCCCAGACTGGTCAGCACCTCCCATGTATCCATCGGACCTTGACTGAGCAGCTTCCATAGATTGCAAGCTGTCGCGACCGATACCCCATGCGCCCTGCAAAGGCGCCTAGCAAATGAACTTTGAAGATCTCAAACTGGCTCCGGCCATTCTCAAGGCCGTGCGTGAGCAGGGCTATGAAATTCCCACCCCAATTCAGGCCCAGGCCATTCCGGTCGTACTTTCTGGCCAAGACCTGCTGGGCGGAGCCCAGACCGGCACCGGCAAGACCGCTGCTTTCACCCTGCCCATGCTGCACCGACTGGCAATGAGCCGCAGTGCCCAGAACAAATGGGGCGGCAGGGGCATCAGGGTTCTGGTGCTCACTCCAACGCGCGAGCTGGCAGCTCAGGTGGAAGAATCTGTGCGCACTTATGGCAAGTACCTGCAGTTATCCTCCACTGTGATTTTTGGCGGAGTGGGCATGAACCCTCAGATCGAGCGGGTGAAGCAAGGCATCGACATTCTGGTGGCAACCCCAGGCCGCCTGCTGGACCTGCAGCAGCAGGGCTTCATGGATTTGTCCTCTGTCCAGATGCTGGTGCTGGATGAGGCCGATCGCATGCTCGACATGGGCTTTATCCACGATGTGAAGAAGGTGCTGGCCTTGTTGCCCAAGGAAAAACAGAGCCTGTTGTTCTCTGCCACTTTCAGCGATGAGATCACCGCCCTGGCCAACGGCCTGCTGCGAAGCCCGCAGAGCGTACAGGTCACTCCGCGCAACTCCACCGTCCAACGCATCACCCAGTCAATTCACCCGGTGGGCCGCAGCAAGAAAAAGGCCCTGCTGGCACACATCATCAGCCAGCACAACTGGAGCCAGGTGCTGGTCTTCACCCGTACCAAATTTGGCGCCAACAATGTGGCGGAGTACCTGGAAAAAAACGGCATTAGCGCCATGGCCCTGCACGGCAACAAGAGCCAGGCAGCACGCACCCAGGCCCTGGCTGGCTTCAAAAGCGGCGAGATTCGTGCCCTGGTGGCGACGGACATCGCCGCACGCGGCATCGATATTGACGACTTGCCGCATGTGGTGAATTACGAGATTCCAAATGTGCCGGAAGACTATGTCCACCGCATTGGTCGCACCGGACGCGCTGGGCGTGAGGGCCAGGCTGTCAATCTGGTCTGCCTGGACGAGGAAGGCTTCATGGCCGAGATTGAGCGCTTCACCAAGCAAACTATCCCGGTGGTGCCGGTGCAGGACTTTGGCCCGGAAGCGGGTGAGCGCGCCGAACCGATTGCCATGGGACGCCAGACCATTTGGGGTGGCGCTGGCAAGCCTCCCAGCCGTGAAGTGATGGCCGCTGCCGCCAAGGCAGCCCGGACGGAAATGATGCAACGCATCCGGGACAATAAGGCCGGTCGCGGCCAGCCTGGTAGCCAGGGCAGAACCGATGCAGGGCGCCACCACAGTCATAAGCAGCGAGGGCAACATGCTGCTGACAACCCCACGTCTTTGGCCAGCAGAAACGGGCAAGCTATGGCTCGCCGCCCCAATGAAGCGCGCGGCCAAGCTGCCCGAGGCGGCAACCATGCACAGCCAGACCCTTTGCGCACCGGCACCGACGCCCTGAGCCAGGGTGGGCGCCGCCGTCGCGGCGGGCGAGGAGGTGCAGGACGAGCCAGCGATGGCCAGGCTGGAGGAGTGGACCCGCTACGAACCAACTACGGGCGCATCAGCCACTGATCCGTCCGTCGTAGCGGTTAGCATAGGCAGATGCAGCTGGAAATTTCACCTGGCTGCAAGCCGATTAGTCAGACCTAAAACCATCAAGGAAACCACCATGCGATTCCTGCACACCATGCTGCGCGTTGGCAACCTGCAGCGCTCGATCGATTTTTATACCCAGGTCATGGGAATGAAGCTGCTGCGCACCACCGAGCGGCCTGAACAAAAATATTCCCTCGCCTTTGTCGGCTACGCCAGCAACCCGGACCAGGCAGAACTTGAATTGACCTACAACCATGGCGTTGAAAGTTACGACATTGGGACCGCCTATGGCCATGTCGCCCTTGGGGTCAAGGACGTCTATGCCACCTGTGAACAGATCCGTGCCAGCGGCGGCAACATCACCCGTGAGCCTGGGCCAGTCAAAGGCGGCACCAGTGTGATCGCCTTCATCACCGACCCCGACGGTTACAAGATCGAGTTGATTCAACGCGACGTCTGAGCCGTGCCACCCTGGCGCTACAAGTAGCGGCGGTCTCATGAGCCAGCGATGAACCCCAGCAGATCCGCGAGCATCGTGAGCCCGCGCAACCCGGCAGCCATGCTGGCTGATACCCTGACGCACTGGGGTGGCCGTGAGGATCTGTGGATCTTTGGCTATGCCTCGCTGATCTGGCGACCTGACTTTGAATTCGATGAGCGGCGCCCCGCACGGGTGCAGGGCTGGCACCGTGCCCTGCGCATGTGGAGCCGCATCAATCGCGGCACACCGCAATGCCCGGGGCTGGTGTTTGCCCTGTTGTCAGGCGGAAGTTGCCACGGGGTGGCATTTCGGATCCGGCGCCACCGGGTGGACGCTGTGCTGGCTGGTCTGTGGGAACGCGAAATGCCCTCTGCGGTCTATGACCCGCGCTGGCTTCGCTGTGAGACAGCGCAGGGTACGCTGAATGCGCTGGCTTTCACACTCTCGCGGCAAAGCCCGAGTTACACCGGTGAGCTGAGCCAACAACAGTACCTGCAGATTTTTGCCCAGGCTGTGGGCCGTTACGGCTCAACCCATGAGTATGCCCATCAGACCTACCAAAGCCTGCGCGCTCACGGCATTCGTGACAAAAAACTTGAGCTGATACTGGGATTGAAGCAAAACACCTTGGGTTAAGCGCCGATCAGGCCAGGGTACAGCCGGCAGCGCTGGCCTGTGCCTGGGTGGTCGAGTTCTTCACTTGCACAATCTCGGCCATGACGGACACCGCAATCTCGGCCGGCGTCTTGGCGCCAATGCGCAATCCCACTGGCCCGTGCAAGCGGGCCAGTTCCTCGACACTCAGATCGAAATGCTCGGCCAGGCGTTTCTTGCGCACTTCCTGGTTGCGCCGAGAGCCGAGTGCACCTACATAAAAAGCGGCCGATTTCAGTGCCTCCAGCAGCGCCATGTCGTCCAGTTTTGGGTCGTGGGTCAGGGCCACGATGGCGGTGTGGGCATCGGGCAGGATGTCGCGCACCACATCGTCGGGCATGCCCACCACCCTGCGCACTCCCTCGATCCCCAGTGTGGCAGCGTACTCCTCACGCGGGTCGCACACCAGCACTTCAAAGTCGAGCTGGCCAGCCATGGAGGCCACCGCCTGTGACAACTGTCCAGCGCCAATCAACAGCAAGCGCCATTTGGGGCCAAATACGGTGCTGAGGGTGCTGCCGTCAAAGCTCATGGGCTGCCCGCGCAGCGCATCACTCAGGCTCACTTCACCCGTGGCGAGGTACAGCGTGCGGGCCACCAGCTGGTGCCTGGCAGTGCGCTCAAGCAGGTTTTCGATCCAGCTGGTTTCACGCAAGGGCTCCTGCACCAGGCGCAATGTGCCGCCACATGGCAGTCCAAAACGCGCCGCTTCTTCTTTGGTGACTCCATAGGCAATGATCGAAGGCAGACCCGCTGCCTCGACGCCAGCCGGGGCACGGATAGACGCCTTGGTGCGGGCGATCAGGTCATCCTCCACACAGCCTCCCGATACCGAGCCGCTGACCACACCATCGTCGCGTACAGCCAGTAAGGCCCCGGGAGGTCGCGGAGCGCTTCCCCAGGTCTCCACCACCGTCACCAGGGTGACTGCATGTCCGCTGCGTTTCCAGGCCAGCGCATCGACCAACACGCGTAAATCCAGGCTTTCCATAATCTCTCTTCCAAATTCCTATACTTGGAGTATGACCAAAATTTCAGACCTTCGCAAAAGCTACGAGCGCGCCGAACTTGGTGAAGACGCCTCGCATCCCAATCCCCTGCAACAGTTCGACCAATGGTTGCAGGAAGCCATTCGCGCCGAGATCCCGGAGCCCAATGCCATGACTCTGGCCAGTGTAGGAAGCGATTTGCGGCCTTCC
Organism: Burkholderiaceae bacterium; assembly: GCA_964228805.1. Classification (GTDB taxonomy): domain Bacteria; phylum Pseudomonadota; class Gammaproteobacteria; order Burkholderiales; family Burkholderiaceae_C; genus Hylemonella. Next base: position 1,062 of record CAXRBE010000137.1, on the reverse strand, counting down.
ACCCGGGTGGTGCTGATCAAGGGCTACGACAAGCGTGGGATAGTCTGGTACAGCAATTATGAAAGCCGCAAGGGCCGGGAACTTGCTGGCAACCCTTACGCCGCCTTGCAATTTCACTGGGTGGAACTGGAAAGGGTGGTGCGCATCGAGGGCCGGGTGGGACTGGCCAGCGCCGAGGAAAGCGACGCCTACTATGCCAGTCGCCCGCTCGATTCCCGCATCGGCGCCTGGGCCAGCCCGCAAAGCCAGGTGATTGCCAACCGTGGCGTACTGGTGGCCAATGCTGCGCGCTATGCCGCGCAATATTTGCTCAACCCACCCCGTCCGCCGCACTGGGGCGGCTTTCGCCTGGTACCTGAGCGCTGGGAATTCTGGCAGGGCCGCAAAAGCCGGCTGCACGACCGGCTGCGCTACACCCTGACAAGTGATAACAACTGGGTGCGAGAACGGCTGGCACCTTGAAACCCGGCTGCTAGGATTGGTGCTCATATGGCTGGAAATATCCCGCTATGTCACGCATTCAGGCGGGCTTGCTGGTAGTCCAGCACATTATCCAAAGTAACCAGTTGCGCGTAATCGCTTTCGGGGATGTTGACGTTCAGCTTCTGGTGCAACCCGATCAAAAAATTGAGTCAGTCCATTGAATCCAGAACCACCTTGTAGCGAAGAGCGGTGACGGGCTGGACATCACTGGGCTCCACCTCGGGTGCTATGACGCGCTAATGTTCCAGATCAACGGTTTTGAGTTACTCACAGCTCATGCTCATAATTTCTTCAGTTTTCTGGTACCTGGAGCTGCTCTTCCAGCGCGGCCGGCTTATCGTTGAGCCACACGCTTATTGATTCAGATCAAGCAACAAACAAGGCCTCAGAAACTCAATTGCAAGCCAGCTCTCAGACTACGCCCAGGAAGAGGCGACTTGCCTGGAGCGGTTTGGGTCAGGATCGAAGTGGCCGAATAGGCCAGCGTATCGCCAAGATTGTCCAGCCTGGCGTAGAGCAACAAACTGGAGCGTCCCGCTTTGGCACGACGGGTCAGGGCCGCGTTCCACATGGAGTAGC
>CAXRBE010000136.1:0-11804 GCA_964228805.1 Burkholderiaceae bacterium | reverse complement strand
GATGACCCGCATGGGCAAGTCGGTGTACGAGGTGCTGGGCACCGATGGCGAGTTTGTGCCAGCCATGCATACGGTCGGGGCCCCCTTGCAGCCTGGCCAGGCCGACAGCAGGTGGCCCTGCAACCAGACCAAGTACATCGTGCACTACCCCGAGACGCGCGAGATCTGGTCCTTCGGTTCCGGCTATGGGGGCAACGCCCTACTGGGCAAGAAATGTTTTGCGCTACGCATTGCTTCCAATATGGGGCGCGACCAGGGCTGGCTGGCCGAACACATGCTGATCCTGGGCGTGACCAATCCGCAGGGCAAGAAATACCATGTGGCGGCGGCCTTCCCTAGCGCTTGTGGCAAGACCAATTTCTCCATGATGGTGCCACCCAAGGGGTTTGAGGGCTGGAAGGTCACCACCATTGGTGACGATATCGCCTGGATCAAGCCCGGCAACGATGGCCGCATGTACGCCATCAACCCTGAGGCAGGTTATTTTGGTGTGGCCCCCGGCACCAATTACATGACCAATCCCAACTGCATGGACTCGCTCAAGCGCGATGTGATCTACACCAATGTGGCGCTGACTGATGATGGCGATGTCTGGTGGGAGGGTATGGATGGCCAGGCGCCCGCGCATGCCATCGATTGGCGTGGCCAGGACTGGACTCCCCAGATGGCCCGCGAGACTGGCGCCAAGGCAGCTCATCCCAATGCCCGTTTCACTGTGGCTGCCACCAATAATCCAGCGCTCGATCCGGAGTGGGACAACCCCAGCGGCGTGCCCATCGACGCCTTTATTTTCGGCGGACGTCGCTCCAATACCGTGCCGCTGGTGACCGAGGCGCGCAACTGGGTGGAAGGTGTCTACATGGCCGCCACCATGGGCTCGGAAACCACCGCGGCCATCATTGGCCAACAAGGCGTGGTCAGGCGCGATCCGTTCGCGATGCTGCCATTTACCGGCTACCACATGGGCGACTACTTCGCACACTGGCTCAATCTGGGCGAGCAGATCACCACCCGGGGCGGCCGCTTGCCTTCCATTTTCACCACCAACTGGTTTCGCAAGGGCGATGATGGCAAGTTTGTCTGGCCGGGCTATGGTGAGAACATGCGGGTGCTCAAGTGGATGATCGACCGGATCGAAGATGACGCCAAGGGGCGGGAGCACTTCTACGGGCTCAGCCCCGCCTACGAGGAGCTGAACTGGAATGGCCTGGACTTCAGCCCGGAGCAATTCCATGCAGTCACCTCGATTGACCGGCAGCAGTGGTTCGAGGAGCTCAAGCTGCATGATGCGCTGTTTGAGCAGATCGATGCGCGCCTGCCCCAGGCGCTGCGCGATACCCGCCAGCACATGGAAAAACTGCTCAGCGCCTGAGTGGCCAAGCCATAAACAAAAAGCCCCCGCGTGCGGGGGCTTTTTTCAGGCGAGGCTTTTATCAGCCCTGCGCCCGGCCGATGGCGGCCTGCAACTCGGCCATGACGCGTGGATCCTGGGCTGCAATGGCCCACATCCGTTCTTCGGCACGGCGACGGGCCAGCTGATGCGACCAGTTGTCCATGAAGGCAACAGTTTTGCGGGCCAGCAGACGTGCCGGATTGGCCAAAAGACCCAGCGCAGCAAATCCCACCAGCCACAGCAAGACCCAGGCGGCGAGCAGATGACCATCGGCCCAGGTGTCGATCAACTGATCGGCCACCACCACCAGGGCTGCCACCATCGCGGCCAGCAACATGGTCGATAGGCCACGTGCGGTGCTGAACCCCTTGCCGGCGAGGCGAACCGCGTGAACAAAATTTTCCAGCCGTTCCACGCCGGGATGACGGCTCGGGTGATCCATATGGATGTAATAGCTCATGACATTCTCCTGTGAACTCAAATGACCCAGCTTGGCGGCCTGTGCCAAAGGCTGGACTGTAGACATATTAGGGTTACTTCTAGTATGATTCAACTTTATATTTAGAATAAATGATATTCACAGTAGTGATGTAATAAATGGCAATCAATTTTCGAACCCTCGATTTGAACCTGCTGCGGGTGTTTGATGAGGTCATGACCGAGCGCAGCCTGACCCGTGCGGCCAGCAAGCTGTCGCTCACCCAGCCGGCGGTCAGCAATGCCTTGCGGCGTTTGCGCAATGCGCTGGGTGACGAACTGGTGCGTCGCGGCGCCCGTGGCATAGAGCCCACACCGCGCGCCCTGGCCCTGTGGCCAACAGTGCAGCAGGCCTTGCTTCAGCTGCAGGAAAGCCTGGTGCCAGGAGAGTTTGTTGCTGCCACGGCCAATACCACCTTTGTGCTGGCCATGGCTGATGCCACCGCGGCCGAGCTGATTCCGGGGCTGGTGGATGTGATGGACCGAGAGGCCCCGGGGGTGACCATTCGGGTTGTGCCTCTGAGCACCCGTGACCCACGCCGGATCCTGGATGATGAAAGCACCGACCTGGCCATCGGTTATTTTCCGGCTGTGATCGCTGGCCTGACGGCCCAGGCCCAGGCTGGCGAGGCCGTCAGCTTCCAGCATCAGCGCCTGTATGACAGCGACTATGTCTGCGTCATGCGCCGGGGTCACCCGCTGGCCAATGAAGAGCTGACGCTCGATCGATTCTGCACAGCGCGACACCTTCTGGTGAGCTTTTCGGGTAGGCCCTATGGTTTTATCGACGAGGCACTCACAGCGCTGGGCCGACAGCGCCTCATCGTGCTCACAGTCAACCAGTTCTTCACCGCAGGACGGGTGGTGGCCAATTCCGATCTGTTGACCGTATTGCCGCGGCATTTCATCAGTGTGACAGGCATCGCAGACCAACTTGTGCTGCGCGAATTGCCGTTCAGGGTGCCAGCTGTGCATGTGGACGCCTTATGGCATCGCCGCATGCAACACAACAGCGCCCACAGCTGGTTGCGAGCGGTGATATCGCACTTGCCACGCAAAACTTGAGACTGTGCGCAAAGCAGACCCCCCGGTTTTTTTGATGGCAATCAAGAAAGAGCGTCAACCAGTGGCTAAACTAGCGCCTGCAGCAAAGAGGAGTTTCCCGATGAAGATACTTTTGGCCGTGGATGGCAGCAAGTACACCAAAAAAATGTTGGCCTACCTGACCACGCACAGCGAGTTGTTCAGCAATGGCAATGACTACACCATCTTTACCGCTCAGCCTGCCCTGCCGCCACGCGCACGGGCTGCTGTGGGCAAGGAGATTGTTGACAAGTACTACTCCGAGGAAGCGGAAAAAATTCTGGCACCTGTGTCCAAGTTCCTGATGCGGCATGGCATCGCCGCCAAGAGCCAATGGAAAGTCGGCCACGCCGGCGAGCAAATTGCCAAGCTGGCCGATTCTGGCAAGTACGACATGCTGATGATGGGCTCGCATGGCCATAGTGCGCTGGGCAATCTGGTGATGGGCTCGGTGGCTACCCAGGTACTGGCCCACTGCAAGGTTCCAGTCCTGCTGGTCCGCTGATTTATTAACTCAAGCTGGCATGAACCCACTCGTTCCCTTTCACCTCGCCTTTCCTGTTGCCTCTTTGAAAGAGGCGCGTGCCTTTTATGGCGGCCTGCTGGGCTGTCCCGAGGGTCGCTCATCGGAAGAGTGGGTCGACTTCAATTTCTATGGCCACCAGATCGTGGCGCATCTGTCGCCCGATGAGGCGGGCCACCGCAACACCAGCGCTGTCGATAGCCACAACGTGCCTGTGCGCCACTTCGGCGCCGTGCTTCCCATGGCAGACTGGCAGACTTTGGCGGACAAGCTGCGCGCTGCGGGAACCAAATTCATCATCGAGCCCTATATCCGCTTCAAGGGTCAGGTGGGCGAGCAGGCCACCATGTTCTTTCTCGACCCCTGCGGCAATTCGCTGGAATTCAAGTCCTTTGCCGACCCAGAGCTGCTCTTTGCCAAGTAGTTTCACTGGCGCCCGGCACAGGGCGGTGGCCGCTTTGCTTCAGACATGCGAAGTAGCGCCAGATTTGCGCTAAATTCCACAGCCATGTCGCCTCATCAAACCCCGTCCATTGGCGCTCGTGCGCCCGACTTCTCTGCCGCCGAGTTTCGAGCTGCACTGGGCATGTTCGCTACCGGGGTGACCATCGTCACTGCCCGCGCAGCCAACGGCCGACTGGTGGGCATGACGGCCAGCTCTTTCAACTCGGTGTCCCTACACCCGCCCTTGGTGTTGTGGAGCCTGGCGCGTGCTGCCGGTTCGCTGGGGGTGTACAGCGAGGGGTCTCACTACGCGATCAATGTGCTGGCGGCTGACCAGATGGAATTGGCCAAGCGCTTTGCCACCAGGGATTCAGACAGATGGACCGGGGTGGAATATGCCGAGGGTATCGGCGGGGCGCCACTGCTGGCCGGTACGGTGGCCTGCTTTGAGTGCTTCAACCGCAGCCGCTACGAGGAGGGCGATCATGTGATCTTTGTTGGCGAGGTGGAACGCTGTACCCACCGCGCCGGATCATCCCCGCTGCTCTACCACGGTGGTCGGTTTTATGCCGAGCACCCACTGTAAGGCGCACACAAGCAGTCAGAGTTTGCGGGCGGCCAGCAACTCAAAGGCATTGCCGAAATAAATCTTGCGGGCGTCTTCCTTGTCCAGCTTGAGGTCTTCGATCGAGCGAATGCCCTCTCGGATGAACATCGGCCCCCCCTCCGGATCGAAGGGGCAGTCACTGGCAAATACCACCTTGCCGGGGCCAAAGAAATCCAGGCCGCAGCGCAAGGCCGAGGACGAGCCGCCCAGCACCGTGTCACCGTAGAACATCTTGAAATACTCGATCGGTGGTTTGGACAGGCGCTTGAGCACATCGGCCTCGGAGCCATCCACGCTGCGGCTGCCCAGTTGCGCCCACAATGTTTCCGCGCGACCCGAGAAATACGGCAGCATGCCGCCACAATGGTGGGTGATCAGGCGCAGATTGGGCAAGCGCTCGAGCAAGCCGGAAAACACCATACGCGCCATGGCCACGCTGGTTTCCATCGGCCAGCCCAGCACCTGCCAGATTTCATACTTGGACTTGTCCTCACCCGGGTAGTCGGCACGCATGGCGGTACGGGTGGGATGCATCCATACGGCACGCTGGTGTTGGTTGGTGATGCGCTCAAAGATGGCAAACAGATCCGGCTCGTCCATGGCGCGGCCATTCACGCTGGTCAGAATCTGCACGCCGCAGGCGCCCAGCTGCTCAATCGCAAAATCCATCTCGTCCAGGGCTGCGGATGGATTGTTCATGGGCAGGGACGCGACGAAGGTGGGGAACTTGTCGGGCCAGTGCCGGCAGATTTCAGCCATGCCTTCGTTGGCCACCCGCGCATAGGCAGGCGACTCGTCGGGCCCGCCCAGCATGTCGGGTGATGGCACCGCCAGTGAAATCACCTGCTGCACCTCGGGCCACGCCTCCAGCATCTTGACCCGTGCTTCCATGTCCCAGAGCATGCGCAGCTTGCTCATGCGCTTGACCATGCCGGGTTCCTTGCCATGTTGTTTGACCAGCTCAAGATAGGCTGGCGGCATGACATGGTTGTAGATGTCGATCTTGCGTTCCATCAAGATGGGACTGCCTTGAAGAGTGGAAAAAATATTTCAAGCCACTCTAGCCGAAGGTGCCCAATATTTCCATAGGGCTTCTACCCAGGCCGCTGGTCAGGCCTGGGCGCGTTGTTTGTGGGGGCGACAAAAGAAAGAACGAAGCCCCGCGTTACGGGGCACCCGAAAATATTACGGAAGCGGGGGTACTTCTGATGATCTTTCGCGTTCAACCTCTTCGCTCGATGGCGTTGCCGGGTTTCCTGGTGCGGCGGGCGCCCCGGCTGCTGTCGGCTCCATCTCCTCGTTCAAATCCTTTGTGGCTTCAAGATCGTTGGCATAGGAGTCCTCCTGATCGCCCATATTGATTGCCGCTGGGCTTTGTACATAGGGCTGCAATTCATCCAACGGCAACTCTGCTGCAACGCTACTTCTGTCGCTTGAAATTGGAGTTTCAGGCTGACCCTGCCCCAGAGTGGCAGCGGACCAGGCCACAAAAGCCATCGTGCCCAATATGCGAATGGCGCCCAGGCCGCTTCTAAAGCCAGACGCTTTTGTTTGGCCAACCACAGAATAACGTGACGGAAAAGCTTTAGTCATGTGCGTTCTCCCAAATTAAAAAAATCAATTGCGACAAGCGACCGGGTATCTGCGCGCCCGTTAAAACTGCGGAGGTAGCTCCGAGGTTTCAGCGCGTTCGATCTCCGAGATGAACTGGCTAGGCAGATAGGACCTGTCCGGTCCAGCGGCCGTGGCCTCCAATTTGCCGCTCAGATCGCCCCCGGTTTGCAAAGCCTGGGCCACACTCACGGTTGGACTGTCAGTGCGATCAACCGGCCAATACTGAAGGGCGATCAAGGCCGCTGCCATACCGACAGCGATCAGACTGGCATTGAAAAAGTTGGGGGCGCCTTCACGCTCCTCCATAGAATTAATATCACTCATGGGATCCTCCTAAGCATTGGTATAAAAAGCCGTTAGCCCTGCTTTCACTTGCTCGAGGTCAGCGCTGGCAATTTCGCAAACCTGTGCGCCCGATCAGCGCGACTCTATCGTCGTAGTAAAGCAGCTGGCAGACTTGGAGGAATGCGACAATTTTTTGAAACCATGCGACAAAGTGCAGGCTGTCAGGCAGTGGGCAAGGAAACCGGCCATGACGCCGGCAGGATGCAGGCCTGGGCCTGTATGTTCAGGAAAGAGTTTTGCTTTTGCCCTTGTAGAGCAATTGCAGTTCCCGGGGTGTCATGCCGCAAGCGGCCATGAATGCCCGGTTCATGTGAGACTGGTCTGAAAAATTCTCATCTGTCGCGATCGCGCTCAGGCGCTCCTGGGCGCGCAGCCGGGCATTGGCCCTTAGCAGACGCACTGCGCTGCGCAGCATTTCCAGGCTGGTTCCCTCATCATGTAGGTGGCGCTCTAGCGTGCGCGAGGTAAGGTTCAAATGCTGTGCCGCCTGCGTGGATGTCTGATGGCCATTTTGCTCAAACAGTCGCAGCAAGGAAAATGTGGCAGATCTTTCCAGCCCGTAGAAGTGGGCCACTTCTGACAGCCGCTGCAATTTGCGCCTGGAGGCGTGGGTGGCACTGGAACTGGATAAACCTGAAGCTTCTGGTCTAGAGGGTAAATGGGCGCTGGAGTTGGGCAAACCATTAGTCGCATCCTGGGACAGAGTATCAGCCACTGACATCTTGGCAGAGTCAAGGTGGCGCTGCGCAAGAGGCTCATGAAAGTCCTGCTCCAATCCGGGCCGGTGCACAGAAGTCAGGGGGTTGAGGTTGGTAAGCCTAAACTCGGCATAGGCCGGCCGTAGCCCCTGCGTTTCGCCATCAATGAGTTGACGAAGTACGGGGGTATGTGTGTAAACAGCGTGCGTGAAAGCACCATCCAGCACATCGTTCAGCACATGGTGCATGCGGCGAGCTGGCGGCTTGGCTTGCCTGGAATTGAATTCGTCAAGCAACTGTGCCAGACTAAAAGTGGCGCGCACCCAGTTCCCCTACCTTAAGCAACAAATGCAGTTTTTATTCAACTGGCATCCTAGCCTAATAAGCACAACCGGGCAATCAACTGAGGATGGGGGACGGTAAACGAAAGTTGGGCTGGCTTTCTGCACACCAAAGCCTGCCACCTTAAGGGCCGGCAGGCTTTGGCTGAGCTATAGAGTAAAAGGTGAGCGTGACGACAGCGCCACAAGGCAAACCTTCAGGGCCTGGACATGTCGAGGCGTGAAGCCGCAAGGTCAAGCGGGACACCTGCGGCAGTGGCCTCTAGCTGTTCGTTCAAATCGGCGCCACCTGCCAGCAACGTGATTTGACCTGGGTTGGGGAGGTCATTTTCTTCACCGTAGGCGGAAAAAAGTTCAAAGTCAGCAACTGGTCCCTCGCTCGGGTTGAGAGAGGACATGGCAGATGAAGGCAAAGAAAGGTTCAGGCTTGGCCGATCATTTTCCTCGCCATAGGCGGAGGTCATCTCCCAGGATGTGGCCGAAGCCATGCCGACACACAAACCCAGCATGGCAACGCATATGGCCGATTGTTTGATGAATGCATTCATTTGACCTCTCCTAATTTGTAAACGTCAGATTGACGCAGGAGCATCGTCTCATTGCAGTAGCAAGCAGACTTGGATGCACACGACATTTTTTAGTGTCTATGCGACAGTTTTTAGTAGCCATGCGACAAAGTGCAGGCCCTGTGCTTGCCGGCACTGGAGCCGATCATGAATGCGCAATTCATCTGAGGCTGGTGAAAAACTCTTCTCAAGCTCGATCTCTTGCAGTCTGCATTCCATCAAGATCGGGCTGTGTTGAGAAACGCGACAGAGCCGGACCAGGGCCCGGCCTATGCGAGATGCCGCCACACACCCAGGGCAGATGCACCAGGGCTGGGGGGGGTCAAAGAAATGCGGCTTAGAACTGTGGCGGCAGCTCGGATGACTGGGCGCGCTCGATCTCACCAATGAACTGGCTGGGCAGATAGCTCGGATCCTGGACAATTGACCGGCTTGTGCCGGCTTGCCCGCCTGCTGCAGTCGGCGCCATCTGCTGGTTCAAGTCGCCCCCGCGCGCAAGCGCCCGTTCCGCGATGACAGCCGCAGACGGATACTCTGGGTAATCGCCTGCCTGATCGCCCATAGTGCCTCCTGAGGCAACCAATGCGATCTGACTGTCCAGATCACCCCAGGGGTCCTGATCGCGTGCGACAAATGCGATCTGCCTATCCAGGTCTCCCCAGGGATCCTCGTAACCTGCCGCAGTGGGCCCCAGTTTGTCATTCAGGTCGCCGCCCGACTGCAAGACCTGGGTGACACTGCTACTGGGTCCGCCCGCCTCGTCTCCTGGCCAGAACTGACCGAACACCAATATCGCTACCAAGCCAACTGCGAACAGCCCTGCACTTACAAGGCTGGGCATGCCATTGTTCTCGATCAATGCGAATTGATGCACCCGCTGACCAAAGGGCCGCGGTCCAATTTTCAAAGAATGTGCGTAACTCATGGGATCCTCCTAAACATTGGTTTAAAAAGCCGTTAGCCCTGCTTTCACTTGCTCAAGGTCAGCGCTGGCAATTTCGCAAACCTGTGCGCCCGATCAACGCGACCCTATCGTCGTAGTGAAGCAGCTGGCAGACTTGGAGGAATGCGACAATTTTTTGAAACCATGCGACAAAACAAGCTGCAATGCGAACTAATCCCAGTGTGAATTAGCGCTGATGTCGGGGTGGCGTAACGTGACCGATCTTGCGTTGTGTCAGAGGAGTACACTGAAGCCGCTTTGGATTGATCGGCATGTGGGACATCAGGTTGCGGATACCATCAAGTCATTGACACGCTCATTCCGAACCATTGATGAGCGCGTGCCTTTGAGGCCGCCCCCTCATTCATGGGGTCTGCGCTGGAGTTGAATCTTGGATACTCAAATTGCGAAGAATCTTGAAAACGAGGGGCTCTGGCGCGATGTCCTGACCCATGGTCACAGGCATGGGACAGCCATCCTGCCCGGTGCGCCCAAGTGCCTGATCTGCAGTGCCCCGCTGGGGGGTCTTGGCGCCCCGATTGCCCGGGCTTTCAACCGCAGGCCATCCCGTAAAAATCCCAATATGTGCGATTACTGCGAAGTGGCCATGCCCATGGGCGGCGCAGAAATTCAGATTGGCGTATTGTTTGCCGATATTCGTGGTTCGACTGCGCTTGCCGAGCGCATTGGACCGCAATCGTTTGCCCAGTTGCTCAACCGTTTTTATCAGGCCAGTGTGGAAGCTTTGATCCCTCATGGCACATTGATCGACAAGATGGTGGGCGACGAGGTCGTAGCTTTGTTTATTCCCTTGATTGGGCCAGACTACCTGCAGCGCGCAGCCATTGCCGCGGTGGATCTGCAGCACGCAGTGGGCGCCGGTTCGCCAGGGGGCGCATGGTTGCCGCTTGGCATAGGCGTCCATGTGGGCCCCGCTGTTGTTGGCAAGTTTGGCAAGGGCAATATCTCAGACTTTACAGCGCTTGGCGACACCATGAACACCTGTGCCAGGCTGCAGGCCGAAGCCAAAGCTGGAGAAATTGTCATCAGCGAGGAGGCGCTGGAGGGCACCAGCATCGACTGCTCAGGGGCTGAGCGTGCAACCCTGGCTCTGCGCGGGCGCGAACAAAGCTTGGCCGTGCGAGTGATCAGGGTCGGATAAATGATTGCATCAGAACAAGCGCTCACCGAGCGCTATGAAGCCTTGGGCGAATGAAATGAGCCAACGCAAAGAGCATCTGGATGCACTGGCAATGGGCCTTCTGCTGGCATGCTGCATTTTTTGGGGATTTCAGCAGGTTCTGATCAAGGCTACCCTGCCCAGCATTGCCCCGGTTTTTCAGGCGGCCCTGCGCTTTGCCGGCGCGACCGTTCTGATCTGGCTGTGGTGTCTGGCGCGCGGCGAGAAACTATTTGACAGAGACGGCACGCTGGGCGCCGGTTTGCTGGCAGGCGGCCTGTTTGCGGGTGAATTTGCCTGCCTCTACAGCGGGCTGCAATTCACCACGGCTTCTCGGCTGACGGTGTTTCTCTACACAGCGCCTTTCTGGGTGGCGTTGGTGGTTCCCTTCTTTGTCCGATCCGAGCGGCTCAACCTGATCCAATGGCTGGGCTTGCTGCTGGCCTTCGCCTCCGTCGTGTTTGCCTTGCGTGAAGGATTTGTGGCGCCAGAAAAAGAACGCGCATGGCTGGGCGACCTGCTGGCCATTGCGGGAGGCATGTTCTGGGGCTTGACCACCGTGACCATTCGTTCCACCCGGCTGATGCAGGTGTCGGCCAGCAAGCTGCTGTTCTATCAGGTGGCGGTCAGCGCCTTGGTATTGCCACTCTTGTCCTTGCACCTGGGTGAGAGCTGGCGCTGGAGGGTGGATGCGTTTTCAGCGGGCTCGCTTTTTTTGCAGACTGTGGTTGGGGCTTTTGCCAGCTACCTAGTCTGGATGTGGATGCTGGGCCGCTATCCGGCTACAAAAATTTCTGTCTTCGCTTTCCTCACGCCCATGTTTGCCCTGCTCTTTGGCACCTGGTGGCTGGAAGAAGCGCTGACACCTGGGCTGCTGTTGGCGCTGCTTGGGGTGGCGTTGGGCATTGTCCTGGTGAACCGGCGGCGCACCGCCTGAACACAAACCACCGCAGGTCCGCCGTAAAGAATGCCCACCTAGTCATGAAAACAAACAGCCCAGCGCACGCAATGCCTGGTTCAGACCAGGACGCGCCAATTCCTTACCTGCAGCGTATCCGCACCTACTATCAGGGCCTGGGCTATGGCGCGCCTTACGAGTGGGCACATTACGCCGAAGTGCCGTTTCAACGTTTGCCCAAACCGCTGGCCCAAAGCACGGTGGCGCTGATTACCACCGCCGCACCCTACCAGGTCGACAAGGGCGAGCAGGGGCCCGGTGCACCCTACAACGCCTCGGCCAAGTTCTACCAGCTGTACTCTGGCGACACCGCGCTCGACCCTGATCTGCGGATCGCGCATGTCGCAATTGACCGGCAACACACGTATGCGAATGACCTGGCGGCCTACTTCCCCCTGGCCGCCTTGCGGCGCGCCCAGGCCAGCGGGCGCATTGGTGCACTGGCGCCCCGTTTTCATGGCTTGCCCACCAACCGCAGCCAGCGAACCGCGCTGGAGGTGGATGCCCCTGAGCTGTTGGCCCGCTGCCTGGCCGACAACGTGGACGCCGCCATTCTGGTGCCCAACTGCCCGGTGTGTCACCAGTCGGTCAGTCTGGCGGCGCGTTGGCTTGAGCAACATGGGATCGCCACC
>CAXRBE010000135.1:0-3993 GCA_964228805.1 Burkholderiaceae bacterium | reverse complement strand
CCAAGTGATCAACCACGATTCGGGCATCGGCGATAGGCTCATGGTTGTGTTTTTGCCCAATTACAGCGTATCGGTGGCTGAGCTGATCATTCCGGGCGCCGATTTGTCCGAGCAGATTTCTACTGCTGGCACAGAAGCCTCGGGAACAGGCAATATGAAGCTGGCGCTCAATGGCGCACTGACCATTGGCACAGATGATGGCGCCAATATTGAAATCCGCGAAAACGTGGGCGACGACAACATCTTCATCTTTGGCCTGAAAACTCCGCAAGTGCGTGAGATGCGTGCCAAGGGTTACCAGCCCTACGAAATTTACAAGCACAACCCCGAGCTCAAAGCTGTGCTGGACGCCATCAGCAGTGGCCACTTTTCATCCAATGTACCCAACCGTTACCGTGGACTGATCAACAGTCTGATTCACGAAGGTGACCATTACATGCTGCTGGCAGACTTTGCAAGCTATATCAGCACCCAGTTGCAGGTGGACGAGTTGTACCGCTCACCCAGGCAGTGGAACGAGAAGGCCATCGCCAATGTCGCCGGCATGGGCAGCTTCTCTTCGGACCGCAGCATCGCCCAATATGCCAAGGACATCTGGAAGGTCGCACCGCTGAGTCGCTAAGTCCCAGCACCATGGCCCTATTGAACCCGTTCGACATCGAAGCCATTTGCCAGGGCTCACACCCCAATCCCTTTGGTGTGCTGGGCCCCCATCAGGATCCATCCGGCGCGACTGCCATTCGCTGTTTTTTACCTGGCGCACAAGCCGTGACGCTGCACTCGCGCCAGGGCGATCTGCTGGCTGCGCTGCAAGCGATCGATCCGCGGGGATTTTTCCAAGGATTCTGTCCCCAGGCGAAATGCGCTGACTACCGGCTGCAGGTACGCTGGAACGACAGCCAGACCCAATGGCTGGAAGACCCCTACCGGATTGGACTCTTGCTCAGCGCGATGGATATCTGGCTGTTGGCCGAAGGTACCCATCTGCACCCTTTTGAAGTACTTGGTGCGCACCTGGTTTCGGTCGAAGGGGTCAGTGGCACGCGCTTTGCAGTCTGGGCGCCCAACGCCAAGCGCGTCAGTGTGCTGGGCGACTTCAACCATTGGGACGCTCGGCGTCACCCGATGCGGCTGCGCCCAGAGTGTGGGGTATGGGAGCTGTTCATCGCCGAAGCGGGACTGGGCCATCGTTACAAATTTGCCTTGCTTGGCCCAGATGGCCAGACCTTGCCCGATCATGCCGACCCCTACGCCCGGCAAACCGAGTTGCGCCCCGCCACTGCCAGCGTGGTCGCACAGCTTCCCGCGCCGTGGCGTGGCAATGGCGCACGCCAGCCGGCCAATGCCCTGCAAGCACCGATCAGTATTTACGAAGTGCACCTGGGATCCTGGCGACGCGTGCCTGAGCAGGCTGATCGGTGGCTGAACTGGGACGAACTGGCCGACACGCTGGTGCCTTATGTGCAGGAAATGGGCTTTACCCACCTGGAGTTGCTGCCGATCAGTGAGCACCCCTTTGACGGCTCCTGGGGCTACCAACCCACAGGCCTGTATGCACCGACTGCCCGCTTTGGCGAGCCGGCAGGTTTCGCGCGATTGGTCGAGCGCTGCCATCAGGCTGGCATTGGACTGATCCTGGACTGGGTGCCGGCCCACTTTCCCATCGATCCGCACGGACTGGCGCAATTTGATGGCACCGCGCTCTACGAGTACGCCAACCCGCTGGAGGGTTTTCACCAGGACTGGGAGACCCTGATCTACAACCTGGGACGCAAGGAAGTGGCCAACTTTCTGGTGGGCAATGCGCTGTACTGGCTGGAACGCTTTGGCGTGGACGGGCTGCGGGTGGATGCGGTCGCCTCGCTGCTGTACCGCGACTACAGCCGTGAGCCCGGACAATGGATACCCAATATTCACGGCGGGCGTGAAAACCTCGAAGCCATTGCTTTTTTGAAAAGACTCAATGAGATCATCGGTGCCGAGCAAGCCCAGGCCATCACGCTGGCCGAAGAGTCCACAGCCTTTCCTGCCGTCACCAAGCCTACCTATGCCGGCGGTCTGGGTTTTCACTACAAATGGAATATGGGCTGGATGAATGACACCCTGCGCTACCTGCAACGCGACCCCATCTACCGTCAGCATCACCACGGCGAGTTGACCTTCAGCATGGTCTACGCCTTCAACGAAAACTTTGTGTTACCCCTGTCGCACGACGAAGTGGTGCATGGCAAGGGCTCCCTGCTGAGCAAAATGCCGGGTGACCGCTGGCAACAGTTTGCTAATGTTCGCGCGCTGCTGGGTTACCAGTTTGCCCATCCTGGGAAAAAACTGCTCTTCATGGGCTGCGAATTTGCCCAGCTTCGCGAGTGGAACCATGAGCAAAGCTTGGATTGGCATTTGCTGGACGATCCCAGCCATGCTGGCGTGCAAAATCTGGTGCGCGACCTGAACCACCTCTACCGAAACACGCCAGCCCTGCATGCGCGGGACTTCAGCCACGATGGCTTTGAATGGCTGTCACACGAAGACGCCCAGCGCAGTGTGCTGGCTTTTGTGCGACGCGGCCAGCCTACCCAGGACGATCTGCTGGTGATCGCCAATTTCACCCCCAACGTCTGGCGTGACTACCGCTTGGGGGTACCTCGGGCGGGCAGCTACCGGGAAGTTCTGAACACCGACCACAGCCGCTATGGTGGCAGCGGGGTCGTCCTGGGCGATGGCCGGGTGCACAGCCAGGCGGAGCCCCTGCACCGGCAAGCACAGTCCATCACCCTGTGCCTGCCGCCTCTGTCAGTCGTGTTTCTGGCATGGCAGCCATGAGCGGCATCAGTCTGCGCCCAGGAAAGTCCTGGCCCCTGGGGGCGCACTATGACGGCCAGGGTGTGAATTTCGCCGTCTTTTCCGCGCATGCCCAGTCCATGACGCTGTGCCTGTTCGACAAGACGGGTAAGGTGGAAACTGGGCAACTGGCCCTGCAGCGCAGCGAGGGCGATGTCTGGCATGGCTACTTGCCAGGTGCTGGTCCTGGTCTGATCTATGGTCTGCGTGCGCACGGCCCCTGGCAGCCCGGGCAAGGCCTGCGCTTCAACCCCGCCAAACTGCTGCTCGACCCCTACGCGCGCGACATCGTCGGTGAATTTGTCTGGGACAACTCCCACTTCGACGGGGCCAGCACGCCAGCACAAGAGGCCGACCCGCAGGACAACGCCGGAATCGCGCTCAAGGCTCGGGTTTGCGCTCCCCTGCCCAGGCAGGACCCCGGGCCAGCACTGTCCACCCCACTTGCGCAGACCGTGCTGTACGAATGCCATGTCAAAGGGTTTTCCCAGCGCAATCCCGCTGTGCCTGAAGCATTGCGGGGCAGCTTTGCAGGCTTGGCCCATCCGGCCTCGATTGCCCATTTGCAATCCCTGGGTGTGACGGCAGTGAGCCTGTTGCCGCTGCACTACCGGATCAGCGAGGAACGCCTGGTCAAGCTAGGTCTGAGCAATTACTGGGGCTACAACACACTGGGCTTTTTCTGTGTCGATCCACGGCTGGCCAGTGGTGCAGATGGTCTGACGCCACTTGAAGAATTTCGTGCCATGGTGCGTGCCTTGCATGAGGCTGGCATCGAAGTGATTCTGGATGTGGTCTACAACCACACCGCTGAAAGCGATGCCCACGGCCCCAGCTTGAGTTTTCGTGGTCTGGACAACCTGAGTTATTACTGGGTGGAAGACCACGATCCGGCCCATTACAAAAATTTCAGCGGTTGCGGCAATTCACTGAATATGCGCCATCCCCGGGTGCTGCAAATGATCATGGACAGTTTGCGTTACTGGGCGGGTGAACTGCAGGTTGATGGCTTTCGGTTTGACCTGGCCAGCGCGCTAGGGCGTAACGACCATGGGTTCAGCGCCCACAATGCCTTTTTCACCGCAGTGGCCCAAGACCCGGTGCTCAGCCGTGTCAAGCTGATTGCCGAGCCCTGGGACATCGGGCTCGGAGGCT
>CAXRBE010000134.1:0-2631 GCA_964228805.1 Burkholderiaceae bacterium | reverse complement strand
GGTGACGTCTTTGCTTTCCACCGGAGCGGAGGCGCCCAGGGCTTTGGCCACATCGGCTGCGCTTTTGGCGGAGAAGGCAGCGGTTTCATAGGCTGCAGCCTGCTCGGGAAATAGGCCGGTGCCAGCCAAGAGGCCAGCGACCACGGCGCTTTGCTTGAGTGTCTCGCGACGAGTTTGCATGCGAATCTCCTTGATTTAGTCCATGCGTTTGAAATTGATGACAACTATACCCCGGGTGGCCTTTTATTTGCCACTGTTTTTTTACTTGGCCGCACCCGCCGCCGCCCAAATGGCGATGGTCTTGGCCTCTGCCTCGCTCAATGCCTGGGCTGGCATGGGAATCGGGCCCCACACGCCTGAGCCGCCGGCCTTGATCTTGCCGGCCAGATAGTCCACCTTGCCGGCATGCTTTTTGGCAATGTCTGCAAAGCTTGGGCCCACCAGCTTTTTGTCCATGGCGTGACAGGCTGTACAGCTGTATTTTTGCAGCAAGGCCTGGGCGGCCTTGCTGTCTGCCCCGGCTCCCGGGCCGCCAGCATCTGCCTTGGGCGCTGGCTTTGCTTCAGGGGCAGGCGCTGCTTGTGCGACTTGCTGCTTGCTTCCAGCTTTGGCTTCGGGCCGGGTAGTGTCGGCGCCTTTCTGCGGCCCGACCAAGCGGTTTTGCTCGGCCAGGTTGCCGTGCGCATCACGCGCATAGTCGGGCAGGAAGGAAGACACCTTGGCCTCGGTCACGCAGTTGTTCATGCAGGCCACATTCTTGGCATCAGGCCTGGCCTTGGATTTGCCCAGTTCCTTGCCTGGCCAGAGCGCGTGGTCTTGGGTCATGCCGTTGCGGTTGGGCATGCGGTTCTGCACATCCTTGATGTTCTTGTCGGACAACACAAAGTCATCGGGCAGGATGCCGCCCAGGTTCAGCAGGAAGGCCGTCACCGCGTACACCTCTTCAGTGCTGAGAGACTTGGGCGCATTCCAGGGCATGGCGCGGTTGATGTAGTCCCACAGGGTGGAGAGGGTGGGCACCTTCATCAGTGTGGTGCGGCCGGGGTAGGAAGAATCATTCAGCTTGGCCACCCGTCCGGTCTTGATGTCTTCGGCCGAGGTGCCGCCCACCAGGGGGCTGAACACCTCACCTGATTCACCAAAAATGCCGTGGCAATGCGCGCATTTGCCCTCCCACACATCCTGGCCCTTGACCACGCTGCCTGAGCCTGCGGGCAGGCCCTTGAAGTCGGGGCGCACATCAATGTCCCAGGCGGCCACTTCTTTGGGTGTGGCATCGCGGCCGATGCCGGCGTATTTGCTGGGCTGGGCTTGCACCGCGCCGATGCTCGCCAGCAGCGCTGCGGCCAGGGCAAGATCAAGAAACCTGGACATTTTTAACCTCGCCGCTTTCCTGCACCAACCACGACTGGATGGCGTTGTTGTGATAGATCGAGCGGGTGCCACGCACCGCCCGCAGTTGGGTGTAGTTGGGCTGCACATAGCCGGTCTCGTCGGTGGCACGGCTCTGGATGATGGCGGGCTTGCCGTCCCAGATCCACTCGATATTGAAGCGTGTCAGCGCCTTGCTCATGGCTTCGTGCGCCAGCTTGGCGCGGCGCCAGTTGCGTCCTCCGTCCACTGACACATCCACATGCCTGATCTTGCCGCGGCCCGACCAGGCCAGGCCAGTGATCTGGTAGAAGCCTTTGTCCAGCAGCACCTGACCACCCGAGGGCGTGGTGACCACGCTCTTGCATTCCTGGATGCTGGTGTACTGGCGATGCAGGCCACCGGGCAGCAGGTCAATATAGTGCACAGCCTCGTCTTTGGTGGCGTAGGGCTTGTCACCCACTTCAATGCGGCGCAGGTACTTGACCCAGCTCACGCCTTGCACACCCGGCACCACCAGGCGAAGCGGGTAGCCCTGCTCGGGGCGCAGCATTTCGCCGTTCTGACCATAGGCCACGAACACCTCGCCCGACTTGATCATGTCCATGGGAATGGTGCGGGTCATGGAGGAGCCATCGGCGCCTTCGCCAAGAACGTATTTGGCTTTTTTCATGTCGATGCCGCAGTCCTCCAACAAAACGGAAAGCGGCACACCGGTAAATTCACTGCACGACACCATGCCGTGCGAATACTGGACAGTGGGCACGGCCACGTTGCCCCACTCCATTGCGGTGTTGGCGCCACACTCAATGAAATGGATGCGGGACACCGATGGAAGGCGCATGATGTCGTCCATGGTGTAGACCTTCGGGTTTTTCACAAGGCCCATCACCATGAGGCGGTGCTTGCTGGGATCAATATCCCACCAGCCCTGATGGTGCCGCTCAAAGTGCAATCCGCTGGGCGTGATGATTCCGAACGTTCCCTGCAGGGGGGTGAACGCCACAGACGCAGCCGATACGCGCGTGAGCCCCGGGCTCTCGCGACGCTGCAGGCCTTTTTCAAACTGCGATGGCATTCCGTATGGGTTGGCCGCCACAGGCTGACCAAGCCCCGTGGTGTGGGTCGGCAGATTCAGGATATTGGGGTCTCCGGCCCCGGCAACCGGCGCGGCGGCCCGGGCCGTGCCGGCAAGCCCCATGGCGGCCATCGAAGCGGCCGCCGATGACACCGAGGCGGCCAAAAACTTACGGCGCATCA
>CAXRBE010000133.1:0-19314 GCA_964228805.1 Burkholderiaceae bacterium | reverse complement strand
CGGTTGGCTTTGTGAAGCACCTGAGCCATATCCTTGAAGGGAAATTGCCAGATCGCATTTTTAAGCGTGCCGATGGGCTTGGCGCTGTGCATCACATAGCCCTCGTGCACTGGTTTCATGTCGTAGCTCATGGCACCCTTGCGAAAGAGTTGCGGCTGGCGGAAGTTGGGATACCAGCCAGAGTGCCTGATCCAGCGGCCCATGAAAAAGTTGCGGCGGGGTACACGCCAGACATCGAGCGAGTTCGGGTTATTGACGATAGCTTGCACTTCAGCCGCCACCTCGGGCGTGCAGCGTTCATCCGAATCGAGACTGAAGATCCACTCATGCGTGCAGGCATTGATGGCCTGGTTGCGCAAATCTCCAAAACCTTTGAATTCGACTTGCACCACGCGCGCGCCCAGTTTTTTAGCGATTTCTGCTGTGCCGTCGGTGCTGTGTGAATCCACCACAAGCAATTCATCGGCCCAATTGGCACTTTCAATCGTGGCTGCAATCTTTTCGGCCTCGTTGTAGGCGATGATGTAGACAGAAATTTTGCTCATTGGGGTGGTAGTATGCAACGCGATTGCAAATGCTTTGCCGCCGGTATTCCGATTGCTTAGTCTATTTCAAAAATGGCCTGCATCGAGTCACTCTCTCTTGTCATCACCACATACAACCGATCCGATGCCTTGCTGGCTGTATTGGCTGGTCTGTCGCGCCAGACGGACCGAAATTTTGAGGTCATAGTGGCCGACGATGGTTCTCGTGAGGACCAGCAACAATTACTTTTTGAATCCAAAGCGGCAAAAGAGCTGAAAGTCACGCATGTCTGGCATCCAGATGTGGGCTTCACTGCCTCCAAAGTGCGTAACCGTGGTGTGGCAGCGGCAAATGGGCAATACATCGTTTTTCTGGATGGAGACTGCGTACCCGAGGTTGATTTCATTGAGCGCCACAAGATGCTTGCTGAGTCTGGCCATTTTCTGAATGGCAGCCGTGTGCTGCTGTCAGAATCATTGACCCAGCGCGTGATCAGGGGCGAAGAAGACCTTTGTGGCCGCGCAGCAAGCTTCTGGCTCAGCAAACGATTAGGTGGTAACGCCAGCAAGCTCACCCATTTGCTGCGCCTTCCAGATGGTCCGTGGAGAGCCACGCGCGGTTTCAGCTGGAAGAGCATTCGCAGTTGCAATATGGGCGTCTGGCGATCCGATTTTGAGTTGGTCGATGGCTTTGATGAGTCATTTATTGGCTGGGGTCATGAGGACGCCGATTTTGTGCTGCGCTTGGACCATGCTGGTGTGACCAGGAAAAATGGCTTTTGTGCCACCGAAGTGTTTCATCTCTGGCACCGAGAGGCGGCCCGTGATAGTGAGTCACAAAATGCGCGTACTGTGCGTGAGAGAATGTCTACTGGCATAGTTCGAGCCTCTGTGGGCTACGCCCAGACAGACCGTAAGAATGAGACAAAAGTTACCCGTCTTGGATAATTCAAGGATGAACAAGCGAATTTTCATTTTTTTGCTAAGTACCCTGGCAGCCTGGCCCCTGGCCGCTCAGTTTCGGGTTGAAGTGTCGGGCGTCGGTCTGACTCAGCTGCCAATTGCGATTGCACAGTTTCGCGGTGAGACATCGGCCCCGCAAAAGATCGGCACGATTGTGCAGGCCGATCTGGTGCGTAGTGGCCAATTTCGTGCCATTGATACTGCAAACGTCGACCTGGATGAAAACAGTCGCCCCGATCTTTCTCCATGGCGCCAAAAAGGCGCTGACGCACTTGCCTCTGGCAGCATCAGCCGCCTTGCTGACGGTCGCTATGATGTGCGGTTTCGACTTTGGGATGTGGTGCGGGGGCAAGATCTTGGCGGACAAAGCTTTGCCGTGCCCCAGGCTGATCTGCGACTGGCAGCACATCGGATATCTGATTACATCTACGAAAAACTGACAGGTGACAAGGGTGTTTTTTCAACTCGCATTGCCTATGTCACGAAAACAGCCCAGCGCTATAACTTGTGGGTGGCTGATGCGGATGGCGAAAACGCGCAAGCAGCCCTGACCAGCCCAGAGCCCATCATTTCTCCGGCCTGGTCACCTAACGGCAGCCAGTTGGCATATGTCTCGTTTGAATCGCGCAAACCCGTGGTGTATGTGCACGACATCGCCACTGGCAAGCGTCGTCTGATGGCCAACTTCCGTGGCTCCAACAGTGCACCCGCTTGGTCTCCAGATGGCAAGACTCTGGCTGTCACTCTGAGCCGTGACGGTGGCTCTCAGCTATTTGCAATCGATGCCAATGGTGGCGAGCCGAGGCGGCTGCAATCGTCCTCCAGCATTGATACCGAACCGGTTTATGCGCCTGATGGCAGCAGCATCTATTTTGTCAGCGACCGAGGCGGTAGTCCGCAAATCTATCGTATGCCCGCCAATGGAGGCCCAGCGAACCGTGTCACTTTTGAGGGTGGCTACAACATCTCCCCCTCGCTCAGCCCGGATGGCCGCTGGATGGCTTTTATTTCACGCATTGGTGGCGCTTTTCGACTCCATGTCATGGATCTTGGCTCTGGTGCGGTCTCTGCGATCAGTGATACCCAGTCTGATGAAAGCCCGAGCTTTGCGCCCAATGGCCGCCTCATTGTGTACGCCACTGTGGCACAGGGCCGCGAGGCTTTGATGACCACCACCGTGGATGGTCGCATCAAGGCACGTCTCTCTGGGCAGGGCGGAGATATTCGCGAGCCGGATTGGGGCCCCTTCCAAAAGTAAGCCAGCATTTCGGTAGAATATTTGTTGCAATATTTTTTTCACGGAGCTATTACAAAAATGAATTTCAAGAACCTGCTGATCGCCATTTCGACTGTCCTTCTTCTGAGTGCCTGCGGATCCTCTGTCAAACTCGATGATGTCCCGGTCGAGGACAGAACGGGTACCGCCACGCCTGCGCCAGCAGTCGATAGTGGTACTGCCGCAAGCAAAAGTGCAGTGGCGCCGGTCACACTGGCGCAGACAGTTCCCGGACAAGGACCCGCCGGCGTGTCCCACACCATCTATTTCGACTACAACAGCTTTGTCATCAGGCCTGAAGCGCAATCGGTGATTGAGTCGCATGCCCGCTTTCTGAATGCCAACAAAGGCCGCAAATTGAATATCGAGGGCCATACCGATGAGCGTGGTGGTCGCGAATACAACCTGGCACTTGGACAAAAACGCTCCGAAGCTGTGCGCCGCGCGCTCTCTCTGCTCGGTGTATCCGAAAGTCAGATGGAAGCCGTGAGTTATGGCAAGGAAAAGCCAGCGGTTCAGGGCAATGACGAAGCTGCCTGGGCCAAAAACCGTCGTGCCGAGCTAACCTATCGCTAAAGCCGACTGAGACGCTGTCATGAAGTTGCTTGCGCGATGGCTTGCGGTAACTCTTCTTGCTGTACAGGCTTCGCTTGTTCAGGCTGCCTTGTTTGAAGACGATGAGGCCCGCCGCGCCATTCTCGAGTTGCGACAGCGGATGGAAGAGCAACGCCAACGCATTGAGGCACAGCGGCAGGAAACAGAAAAAATCGCAAAGGGGGCTGCCAGCTCCAGCGAAGACAACGCCATGTTGCGCCGCAGTCTGCTCGAGCTGCAAAACCAGATCGAAACCCTCCAGTCTGAGCTGGCCCAGCAGCGCGGTCGCTATGAGCAACTGGCACGTGACATTGCCGAACTGCAACGTCAGCAGAAGGACATGACACAGGCCACCGAAGAGCGACTGCGCAAGTTCGAACCGATCAAGGTCAGCGTGGATGGGCGGGAATTCATGGCTGAACAGTCAGAAAAACGTGACTATGAAGCTGCCTTGGCGGTTTTCCGCAAAGGCGAATTTGTTGCTGCCCAGCCCGCCTTTGCAGATTTCATCCGGCGCTACAACAGCAGCGGCTATATTCCGTCAGCCTTTTTCTGGCTTGGCAATGCCCAATACGCCACCCGCAATTACAAGGAGGCGATGCAGAATTTTCGTACCCTCCTGACCCGGGCGCCTGATCACATGCGTGCTCCCGAGGCAGTGCTGTCGATTGCCAATTGCCAGGTTGAGCTCAAGGATGTCAAAGGTGCCCGCATCACTCTGGAAGACCTGATCAAGGCCTATCCGCAATCTGAAGCCGCAGGCACAGCCAGGGAACGCTTGGCCAGGCTTCGCTAGATCCCGGGCCATGTCCCGCATCCTACAATTGCTGGATGCTCAGAAATGTCCCAGCGGTTAACACGTCGTGTGCCTTGACCGCTTTCTTTTTTTCTGACCACCATCCTGTCTGGACAGGTCTGCTAACACTCGGGCTCGCCTTCGATGCACGAGCAGACACCAGATATCTCTCGCTCTCAATTTGGCCAATTGCTCATGGAATCTGAGCGACGCTTTGGCGGTTTGCAGCGTCTCTACGGGATAGGTGGAGCCCAACGGCTGCGCCAGGCCCATGTGGCCGTGATCGGGCTGGGCGGAGTCGGCTCCTGGGCGGCCGAAGCCTTGGCAAGAAGTGGGGTCGGCCAACTGTCGCTGGTCGATCTGGACCATGTGGCCGAGTCCAATATCAACCGCCAGGTGCTTGCGCTGGAGTCCACTCTGGGACAAGCCAAGGTGATCGCAATGCAGGAACGCATAACCCAGATCAATCCAGACTGTGAGGTCAGGATAGTGGAAGAGTTTGTCGCGCCCGACAACTGGCCAGCCCTGCTGCCCAAGGGCGTGAACGCCGTGATTGACGCTTGTGACCAGGTCAAGGCCAAGGTCGCCATGGCTGCCTGGGCCATGGAGCAGGGGGAGGTATTTATCACCGTGGGAGCAGCGGGTGGAAAATTTCTTGCCCAATGGGTGGATATCGCCGATCTCGCGGTCAGCACACACGATCCTTTGTTGGCCCAAGTGCGATACCAGTTACGCAAGCAGCATGCTGCACCCCGTGCAGGCAAAGCCATGGGAGTGGCCTGCGTTTACAGCCGCGAGCCGGTGCACCCCCCCGATGCCTCGTGTGAGGTTCAAAGCGATGGTTCGCTCAATTGCAGCGGTTTTGGCTCGATGGTATCGGTCACCGCCACCTTTGGCATGTGTGCAGCGGGCTGGGTGATCAACCGATTGGCCCAGACTTCGTGAAGGTACCGCTTCATTTGGCGCCCCAGCGCAAACGTGGACAGCTGGCCCGTCGACTGGCTATTGGTCGTTACCGATTCGGACGCCTGAGTCCGACCATGCAGGGCCTACTTTGGGCCACGGTGGCAGGCATCATGTTTACATTTTTAAACACGCTCGCACGCCATCTGGCCACTCAGCTGCCAGCGCTGGAGTCGCAGTTCTTGCGCTATCTGATGGGCTTTTTTGTCATGCTGCCCACCATCTGGCGTGCCGGTTGGGCGGCTTTTTGGCCCAAGCAGCTTGGAGGCCAGTTCCTCCGTGGCATTGTGCATACCATGGCTCTTGCCCTGTGGTTCACCGCATTGCCGAAAATCCCCCTGGCGGATACGACGGCCATCGGCTTTACCACGCCAATTTTCATCATGCTGGGTGCCTGGCTGGTCTTTCGCGAGCCCATGCGCTGGGAGCGCTGGCTGGCAGCCTTGCTTGGATTTTCAGGGGTCCTGGTTGTCGTTGGCCCCAAACTGGCTGGTGAGGGAGGCTATTACAACCTGGTGATGCTGGCCTCGGCACCAGTGTTTGCGGCCTCTCTGCTGATCACCAAGGCCTTGACCCGCCAGGAAAAACCGATTGTCATTGTGGCCTGGCAGGCGATCACAGTGACTATATTGAGTTGTCCATTTGCGCTGCTGGAGTGGCAGGCACCCACTGCCACACAATGGCTCGGCTTTGTAATGTGTGGTGTGTTGGGCAGCACCGCACATTACTGCCTGACACGCTCTTTTGGCATCGCTGATATTTCAGCCACCCAGTCAGTGAAATTTCTGGATCTGGTATGGGCCAGCTTGATGGGCTGGCTGGTATTTTCAGACCCACTCAGCCAATCAACCTGGGTCGGTGGCCTGCTGATCTTGGCCTCCACCGTTTGGATTGCGCGACGGGAAAGGCAACTTGGCAAGTACTGAACGCTGTCAGAGCTTTGACAATCTCTGCAAGGCAGTGCGCAAGGTCTCATCCTGCTTGGCAAAGCAAAAACGCACCACCCGCTGGTCAAAACCATCACCATAGAAAACTGACAAAGGAATGGCGGCCACGCCAATTTCGGAGGTGAGCCATTTACAAAACTCTGCCTCGCTCAGATCACTGACTGCCGAAATGTCGACGCACTGAAAGTAGGTGCCCTCGCTGGGCAACATGCGAAACCGTGTTTGCCGCAGGCCTTGGCGAAACAGATCTCGCTTGGCGCTGTAGAAAGCTGGCAGATCAAGATAAGGCCGGGGGTCGGCCATGTATGCGGCAAGTCCATACTGCACCGGCGTGTTCACTGTGAAAACATTGAATTGATGAACCTTGCGAAACTCGGCGGTCAGGTCAACTGGGGCAGCCACAAAACCCACCTTCCAGCCGGTCACATGGTAAGTTTTACCAAAGCTTGAAACAATGAAGCTGCGAGCGGCCAATTCTGGAAAACGGGCAGCGCTTTCATGCGAGCGCCCATCGTAGACCATGTGCTCATACACCTCGTCAGAGATCAGGAGCACCTCGGTGGGCGCCAGCAAATCCTGCAGTTTGAGCATCTCCTCACGGGTCCACACCATGCCGCTGGGGTTGTGTGGAGAATTGAAGATCAGGGCCCGGGTTCTGGGTGTGATGGCGGCGGCAATCTTGTCGAAATCGGGACGGAAAGTATGGGGTGTCAAGGGCACCCTTACCACAGTGCCGCCAGCCAGTTCAATATTGGGAACATAGCTGTCGTAGCAAGGCTCAAGCACAATCACCTCATCCCCAGGATTGACAATGGCCAGAATGATGGTCAGGATGGCCTGGGTTGCTCCGGCGGTGACGGTGATTTCGCTGGCCGGGTCATAGCGGTGGCCGTAGAGAGTGTGCACCTTGTCGGAAATGGCGTTGCGCAATTCGGCAATTCCAAGCATGGAAGGGTACTGGTTCAGGCCTTGTCGCATGGCCTTGCTGACAGCGTCCACCAGTTTTGGATCACAGTCAAAGTCAGGAAATCCCTGTCCCAGATTGACGGCACCCTTTTCGCTGGCCAGGGCTGACATGATGGTAAAGATGGTGGTGCCGACATTGGGCAGTCGGCTGTGAATGGCGGGGGTGTGCGGGTCGGACATGGGTTGGATGTAGGGTGTTACAGGGCGAATGTTTGGCTACAGTTAGTTCAAGTGGGGCTTTTTACATAGCAATGCGCTCACAACTGGTAGTCGGAGGCTTGGCCAGTCATGGCCCTGACAACCAGTTCCCGGCTCAGGCGCTCGCTGAGCAACTCGGCGAACTGGTAAACGAAGTTGCGTAAGTAAGCCCCGCGCTTGAAAGCCACCCGGGCGAGATTGTGACCAAAAAGTTGTCCCAGGGGCCGCGCCACCAGTTCGCCTTCCTGAGCCTGTGTGCCGATTTCGCGCACCGACATTTCGGCTGCAATCCCAAGGCCAACTCCCAGCTTGACATAGGTCTTGATCACATCCGAATCAATCGCCTCCAGGACAATGTTCGGCTTCAGGCGGCGTTGTGAAAAAGCTTGGTCAATGCGGGCACGGCCGGTGAAAGAGGGGTGGTAAGTGATGAGGGGCTGGGCCGCCAGGTCTTCCAGGCTTAGCCGCTGCTTGACAGCCAGGGGATGGCCGGCGGGCAGCACCAGCATATGCTGCCATTCGTAGCAGGGCAGCGTGACCAACTCCTCATAATCGGCGAGCGATTCAGTGGCAATCCCGATTTCGGCAAGCTCTTCGATCACCATATGGGCCACTTGCTCGGGCGTGCCCTGATGCAGGCTCAGATTCACCTTGGTGAACATGCTGCGCAACTTGGCCACTGGTTCTGGCAGCACATAGCGCGCCTGGGTATGGGTGGTGGCGATGGACAGGGTGCCACTGTCCTGAGCACTGTATTCTTCGCCGACCCGCTTGAGGTTGCCCACTTCTCGCATGATCAGCTCAATGCTGCGCAGCACCTGCTGCCCAGGCTCGGTAATGCGTTTGAGCCGTTTGCCATGGCGGGCAAATATCTCAATGCCTAGCTCCTCTTCCAATTCGATGATGGCTTTTGAAATGCCAGGCTGGGAGGTATGAAGCACCTTGGCGGCTTCGGTCAAGTTCAGCTTGTGGCGAGCTGCTGCTTGTACGAATCGGAATTGGTGCAGGTTCATAGTGAATATGCGCTAAAAAACGCACACATTATGCCGTATGGTTCTATTAAATTGCGCTTTATTTGGGCCGATTCGCCCTCCAAGGCTTGCCTCGGTACCAGCGATGACTCGCCATAGCCAGCATCGGCAGATCTCCCCGACTGTCACCGTAAGCGTGGAGTTCTGTTGGTGACAGATCAGCAAAATTCTCCCCTAGCCATGCACGCAATCGCCTGACCTTTTCCTCGCCGTGGCAATTGGGGCTTGCCATCAGACCGGTAAAAAAACCGCACGATTCCTCCAATTCGGTGCACAGCACCGCATCCACGCCCAGCAAGCGCCCCGCTTCATGCAGGTAAAGACCAGGAGAGGCGCTGACAATCACGCAGCAGTGACCCAGCTTCTGATGCTCAAGCAGTTGAGCCAGGCCCCACTCATTCCACAGCTTGGGTAGGCATGTGCTGACAAATTCCTGAGTTTTGCGTAAGAGATCTGAACGAGGCTTGCCTGACAGGCAAAATTTCAATAAACGCGCCTTGGCGAGATGATTGCTGATCAGCCCGAGCATAAACGCGGCCAGCCACGGGCTGCACAAGAGGAACACCCATAAAAAACGTGGCCAGCCCAGCACATGGACTAAAAATGGACCCAGGGTGTCGCGACGGGTCAGTGTGCCATCAAAATCGAAAGCGGCCACCACAGCCGATCGGGCAGAGGGCTGGCTTAGCGCGGGCATCGGACCTGGCCGCAATAGCGTAAACAGAAGGGGCAACCTGTCATGGGCAGCCAGCCGGGAATGGCGTAATAGCGCTGAAAGATTTCGCCCAAAATACCGTGCCGATAAGCTTCGAAATTGAAATTTTGCCCCTCCACCGAGTGAAAGGTGACCCCACTTTGGTTAAAGCTCAGGTGTCTGACTGACTCAAAATAGGGCTGGTAATCTTCAAGTGGAGGCGGGTCAGAGTCTGACACCAAGATTCGGATAGTCCGGCCCTGAAAAATAGAAAAGTCAACCAGCAAATCATCCTGTCGGGCGTGAAATTTACCAGGGCCAAACACTGGCACATAATGACCCAGGGTGTATCCAAAGGCGGCGGCAGGGGCATAGCCATCGGCCATCAGCACGGCCCCGGGCGTCTTGACCTGATTCAACAATTCAGCACTCTTGAAAGCGCGGACCAGACTGTAGTAACGAGGCTTGCCTTCCCATTGCTCGAGATGAGTTTGCGCTATACCACCCACCAGGGCGATGTGCAGGGCGGTGAAGGCGGCCATGCCAAGGGCGCAGGGTTTGAGCGCCCGGGCAGGCAGGGACAGGGCCAGGGCGAAAAAAACCAAGGGGTAAAAAGCCAATACCCAGTGCAGGCCAATTACCTTTTTGAATGACAGCAAGGCAAAGAACAACAGTGGCACCATCAGCAAAACCACCAGCAAACGCCATTGACGGCCTATGACATTCAGTCCCTGACGATGTTTCAAAACCAGCCAGAGAACGGCAGGGGTCAGCAAATAAGCCAGCAGGCCCAAGTAGGTCAGTGGTTTGTACCACTCAAAGGCCGCATCCTGGTTACGGTTGATCGCATTGAACATGATGTTGGGCCAGCCGTGGCTGATGTTCCATGCAGCGTTGATCAGCGGCCCTGGCAGTGCACTGAGCATCAAAAGCAAGAAGCCAGGCCAGCGTTCGCGACGATATAGAACAAAATAGACGGCATAGGCCAGGCCCAGCACGACAGCGAAGTATTTGGAGAGCAAGGCGCAAGCCAAAGTCAGGCCCGACAGGACATAAAGCCCAGCTGTCAGGGCATCCCATCGCTCGCGCAATTCGGCACGCAAGAGCAAGGCCACCGAGGCTGCTGACCAGAAAATGAGCGGCGTATCAGTGGTGATCAGGACATTGAACCAATTGATGGGTGCCAGCCAGAACAGCAGCAGGCCCCAGGCAGCATGCTCAGGATGCCAAGGTTTCAAAGCCCACCAGAGCATGCCACCCACGATCAATGGCAGCAATGCCACCGGCAGGCGAATGGCCCAAGTGGCGTCGCCGAACAATGCACGCATGGTGGCGATCAGCCAGCCCACCATGGGGGGGTGGTCGTAATAGCCCCAGTCCGGGTAAACCCCCCACCAGTAGAAAAAGGCCTCATCTCCGGTGATGGGCAAGGCGTGTGCAATCCAAAGTCGCATGCCCAGGGAGAGGACGGCTGCAAGCCACAGCCAAGTCTGCAGATGGTGGGTGCTGGTACTGGGGGCCTTGGGCATTACAGCAGGTGGATCTCTTTGCGAATCGCCGCACTATAAATGAGGAACAACGCGCCCAGGCCCACAGCCAGCCACAGGGTAAGCAGACGGACCAGAACCGTGATGCCCAGGGCCTCGCCCAATCCGATGCCCTGAGCCATTAAAAGTGCGGTCAGCAAAGCTTCGGTTCCACCCAAGCCAGCGGGCAGCATGGACAGCGCACCGCCTACCATGGCCATGGCATACAGGCTGGCGGCCATCAAGGGTTCGATCTGTATCTCCAGTGGCTGGCACAACAGCCATAAGGCCAGGCCCTGGGCTGCCCAGGCGGGAAGCGTCAACAGCAACCAACGCCCGGGACGACGGCCCAGACATTGCCAGGACTCATGAAGCCATTGGATACGGACCAGCCATCCGGGGGCCAATTTCCATGTCAAAACAAGAACAAGTCCTGCCAGGAGCAAGCCCAGGCCATATCCCATTGGGTTGAGCATTGGCAGGCTCAAGCCAAGCAGCCAGACTGCTGCAGGCACTGACAAGAGCAGCAGCGCGATCAGGTCAGCCACGCGCTCAGCTCCAAAAATACCCAGACTTTGCAGAGGGGTCAGCGGATTTTTGGCCAGCAGCAAACCTCGCGCAGCCTCACCCAGATTACCCGGGGTAGGGGTGAAGGTGTAGCCGGCAAAGTAGATTCGCAGCGCCTCAGCCCGCTCCATCGGACGCTGGTAATGCGACATCCAATCACGCCAGCGCAAGCCTCGCAAGAAGTAATTGAGCAGGCAGAGCAAAACAGCCAGCCCGCCAGCGGGTGTCATCAGTTGTCGCATGAAGTCTGCGGAAGACTGCTGGTTGCCAATTAGCAAGGCCAGCGCATAAGCAGTGGCCGCCAGGCCCAGAACCAGTAGCAGGGGTTTGAAGTTGAGTTTCAAAACCTGCGCATCAAAAAGATCAACAACCAGACCACGGCCCCGCCCAGTATCCAGGGGTCGCGCAGTAGGTCGCGCGTGACATCCTCACCCCGTCCATGGTGCACCTGGTAGGCATAGCGCAGGAGGCAGAAAATGACGACCGGCAGGGTATAGACCATGCGTTCGCCTTGCAGGGTCAACACTTGCTCGCTGGTGGCGTAAAGACTGTATGTGATCAGGGTGGCTGTCATGGTCACTGCCATGTAAATATCCAGCAGGGCACCTGGGTAATGGTCAAGTATGGCGCGCTGCTGCTCTGGTGCATGAAAGGTTTCCGCCTTACGCTTGGAAAAGCCCAGAAACAGGGCCAGGAACAGGCCGGTCAGCAGCAACCAGCGTGATGGTGGAATACCCACTGCGGTGGTTCCGGCCAGCAGACGAAGAATGAAGCCGGAGGCGATGATTGACACATCCACCACCGGCGTCTGCTTGAGACGCCAGGAATAAGCCAGGTTCAGCACCAGGTACAGAACCAAGATCACGATCAGGACTAGGTTTGCAGCCGCCAGTCCCAGCCCAAGTGCCAGCAGGATCATGGCCATGACCAAGGCGCTGGGCAGCCCGACTTTGCCACTGGCCAGAGGACGATGGCGTTTGTGCGGGTGCTGAGCGTCACTGGCCCGGTCCAGCCAGTCATTGAGGATGTAGACCAGGCTGGAAAAACAACAGAAAGCAAAAAAGACCTGCAGAACGGACAGGGCCAAAGGTATGTTTCCCCAATTGCCACTGAAGAGCAGACCAGCGAAAACAAAAATGTTTTTGACCCATTGGTGTGGTCGCATCAGGAGAATTAGTTGACCCAATGTCTGCATGGTTGCCTCAGCGCAATGGGCGTGCCGGCCCATGTGTATAAAAAAAACCTAGAACCAGCCAAACCAGAGCGCTGCTGAGCAAGGTGATCGGAAATGCCCACAACACATCACTCAACCAGTGCGCACCGACGGACATGCGTGCCAGGCCAATCAGCAATCCGGCAGCCACACCGCTGCTCACCCAGTACCAGCGGCGGCGTGGATCAAGCAACATGAGTGAGGCCAGAAAAAAACCGCAGGCCACATGGCCACTGGTGAAAGCGCAGTTATCGGTGCACTGACGGGCAGGCTCCAGAGCGCGCGTGAATTGGCGCTGGCCTCCGAACTCGACCACGTCCATCGGTCGCGCCCGCAGATGGTGCTCCTTGACCGCCCAGGTGACCAAGCCCGGGCCCAGAAGTAGCGACAGGCCACTGAAGGCCAAAGCAATCCCTATGCGGCGCGAACCACGCAGCAGGCTGATGCAGATCCAGCCCGCAGTCAGGAGCAGACCCAGGGCTCGAAACAGGTCAGGCGTGTATTCATTGACCAGGGTTACCCAGGCGCTATTGGCCAGATCAAACGGGGGCGGTGACTGGTAAAAAAAAGCTGCTACGGCAATGTCCAGTTGTGGCCAAAGCACCGGCAGAATGGCGGCCAGGAGCGCCATGCCAAGGATGAGAATAAAAACAGCCCGGTTGGAAAGTGGATTTTTGGACATGCGCGCCAGATTGTAGGCACCGCCTCAATCAGAGAGGGCAATTTGGGCCAGCAGATCGATCACCTGCTGGTTCTCGCCGACCGCCGGTTGCAGATGGAATTCGATCTGTGGGTGCATGCCATGCAACTCGGCCAGCAGGCGGGGCAGATCTTCACGTGCATGTCGCCCCACGCCCAGGAACATTGGCACAATATTTACCCTCCTGGTGCCGGCTTGCACCAGTTCGGCAACACAGGTCGGCAGATCGGGTTCGGTCAACTCCAGATATGCGCAGCGTACAAGGGTGTTTGGGTCGAGCTGGCGGGTGCGTTCAGCCACGGCCTGCATGGGTTTGTGCCAGAGTGGATCGCGTGAGCCATGGCCAAAAAGAATGGTGGCACGGTCGGTGCTGTCCAGATCCATAGTTCCTACCTCTTGAAGACAAGCCAGCCGAAAGCGGTCAGCGATAACACGGAATAAATCAAGCCAGGCAAGGCGGCAGCCAGCCAGGGCTGCCATTGTTGCAATTCGCCCAGGTAGCCGAAGACGTTGTTGAGAAAGAAAAAGCTGATGCCCGCCAGGACGCCGCCGAAGACATAGCCCGAGATGCCTTCATCACGAAAGTGCAGAAAAGCGAATGGCAGGGCCAAAACAACCATAACCAGACAGCCAAGAGGATAAAAAACTTTTTTCCAGAATTCGATTTCATAGCGCTGGGCCGACTGTGCATTGGCCTGCAGGTGGCGGATATATTGGAACAAGGCGATGGTGCTCATCCGATCTGGCCGCAATACCGCTGCCGAGACCATTTCAGCCGTGATTTGAGTTGGCCATCGAAGCTCCTTGCTTCGATTTTGGCTGACGACATGTGATTCCTTGTCCTTCATGCCAAATTCGGTACGCTCCACCTGATCCAGGTGCCAGGCCGAATCCTGTTCAAAAATGGCAGATGCCGCCCGGGTAAGCGTGATCAGGTGGCCGCGATTGTCAAATTCAAAAATCCGCACACCTTGCATGCCGCCATCGGGGGTCAGCGCGTTGACATTGACTGCATACTGGCCGTAGGCCTGACGCTCGCGCAGCCAGGCACCGCTTTGACCCACGGTCAAGTTACCCTCGTAGCGGGCTTTGAGCAACTGCGCCTTGCGATCGGCCCAGGGAGCGAGATAGTCACCAATCAGGAAGGTCAAGATGGTCAGGATGGTGCCCAGACTCAGCAGGGTACGCAAAGCGCGCCAAGGCCCTAGGCCACTGGTGCGCAAAATGGTGAATTCCGAGCTTTGTGCCATGCGGGTCAGGACAAAAATGGTGCCAATCAAGGCAGTGATTGGCAGCAGTTCGTACAGGTGGTTGGGCATCAGCAGGACCACGAAGGTGGCTGCCTGCGGCAACTGATAACTACTCAGCCCCGCCTGTTGGCGGCCAATCGAGGGAATCTGGTCAACAAAATCAAAAAAGCTGAACAAAGCCAGAAAGGCCAGGGTGGTCAGGGCGATGGCTGAATACACCTCGATTTGGAGCAATCGGCGTATGGTCTTCATGAGGCAACCGGAGCTTGTTTACGCAGGCCTGTACCAAGGGCTGGGAACAAGCGCCATTGGTGATGCCGCTTGATCAGCCACAAGAAGGCAAGGCAGAGTGTTCCCCCATGAAGAAGCAGCATGAAAGAGGGAAAGTCAATTTTTCCTGCAGCAATCCAGACCTGACCCAGGTTCAGCATGTTCAGATAGACCTGGAAAGTAAAAAGGGAAAAAATCAGATTGCCAGTGCGTCCCACGCGTGGATTGACATCGGTGGCAGCCAGAGCCACCACGATCAGCACGCCTGCGGCCAGTACAAAACCAAGACGCCAAGACAATTCACCCCAATTCTGTGGGGTGGGTCGGCGCAGAAGTTCCAAAGTCGGTCGAGTGCCAAGCGGCAATTCGTTGACGACTTCGAGCGGGTTGTGTCCAACCCGTAACCCATATTCGACAAACTCCAGTAGGCGCATATCCTTTTTAATGGCATGGCTTTCCAGGCGCTGTCCATTTCCCAACACCAGGAAACGGTCCTCGCCGATCACCTGCACCTGACCGCTGCGCGCTGAGGTCACTGTTTCCTTGGGCCCTTCCACAGTGGAAATGAAGACATTGCTGGCCACTTTCTGGTCGACCAAATTCTTCTCAATAAAGAACACACGGCTTCCGCCTGCGGACTCCTGAAACTGGCCCGGCTCCACCCGCTCCAGATCGCCACGGCTTTCATACCGGGTTCGCATTTCTTCGATTTGCAGATTGGCCCAAGGCAACACCAAGAGGGACAGTGCCGCCACTGCCAGCAGGACAGGCCATGCAAATCGCATCAGGGGGGGCAGCATGCCGGTCAGGCCAATGCCGCTGTTGAACCAGATCACCATTTCGCTGTCACGGTACATGCGTGCCAAGGTGGCCACGACCGACAAAAACAAGGCCATGGCCATGATATTGGGCAAGAAGCCCAGCACCGTGTAGCTCATCACCAGCATGACATCGGCAGGGTTGAAATTTCCTCGCGATGCCATCCCGAGCGTACGCACCAGGGTCATGGTCATGACCACCGTCACCAGCACGATCAGGGTGGCACCAAAGGTTCGCGCCAGTTCCTTGCGAAGGGAAGAATGGAATAACATCAATAGGAAGGAAAAACCAGATTATGAACTTTGAAATCAAGCCGATCGACCTGTCCGCAGCAGCCAGTCTGGCCTGCGATGCGCTGGTCCTTATTTTTTCCAACTCCTACAAACCCAGGCGGGACATATTTTCACAACATCTGTCCAAGGCGCTCAAAGATGGCCAACTCGATGCCAAACCCGGCAAACTGCTGGCACTTTTCCGCCCCGATGGCACAGTCGCCACGAGAGTGGTGATGGCTGGCGCTGGCGAGGGCTCAGCCAAGGAAGTACGACAGGCTGTAGTCGCAGCCTGGAACGCACTCAAGGCGGGGCCGGCGCCGATCAAAAAATTGGTGATTTGTCTGGGCGGAATCAGCTCAGGCGGCGCGGTGCGTTCAGCGATCACTACGGTGGCTGAAGCCAGCTATGTCTACACATCCACAAAATCCAGGCCTGAGGGGCGGGCCCTGGAGAAGGTGCTGCTGTGTTTTCCAGAGGCTGGCGCAGTACAGCAAGATTTTCGCCAGGCTGTCGCTACGGTGGCTGGAGTCGAATTGGCCAAGGAGTGGGCCAACCGACCGGCCAATCATGCGACGCCAACCCACCTGGCACAGGCTGCACGCTCCTTGTCTGGGCGTAATGGCATCGAGTGCCAGGTGATGGGCCCCAGGGAGGTGGCTAGGCTTGGCATGGGCTCATTCATCGCAGTGGCGCAAGGCTCCGAGCAGGCTTTGCGTTTCATCGTGCTTAGGTACATGGGCGCCAGCAAGGCGCAGCCACCAACTGTCCTGGTGGGCAAGGGAATCACCTTTGATACCGGGGGTATCTCCATCAAGCCTGCCGCCGAAATGGACGAAATGAAATTCGACATGGCCGGTGCAGCCAGCGTGCTGGGTGTTTTTCGTGCCCTGGGGGAATTACGGCCTACGATCAATGTGGTAGGACTGATCCCGGCTTGCGAAAACATGCCTGATGGGCGGTCGATCAAGCCGGGCGATGTGGTGACCAGCATGAGCGGGCAAACCATTGAAGTGCTCAACACCGACGCCGAGGGTCGCCTGATTTTGTGCGATGCGCTGACCTACGCCCAACGGTTCAAGCCCCGTGCCGTGGTTGACATTGCCACTTTGACCGGGGCCTGCGTCATCGCGTTGGGCGCGGTGCGCAGTGGAATGTTTGCCAGTCATGACGACCTGGCTCAGCAGCTATTGGCCGCTGGCGAATCCGCCCAGGACCTTTGCTGGCGCATGCCGCTGGACGAGGACTATGCCGACGCGCTGAAGAGCAATTTTGCCGATGTGGCCAATGTGGGCGGACGCCCTGCCGGTGCAGTGACCGCAGCCAAGTTCCTGCATCGATTCGCCGACAAGTACCCCTGGGCGCATCTGGATATTGCTGGAACCGCCTGGAAAAGTGGCGCCGCCAAGGGAGCAACCGGACGTCCGGTAGGCCTGTTGCTTGCATTCCTTTTGGGGCAAGAACTTGCGCTGCCAGATAAAGCCCCGCGCCGCCGAACCCGCCAGGCCTGAACTTGTCTGCCATGACCAAGGTCGACTTTCACTTCAATGTACCGGACAAGATGCTGTATGCCTGCCGCCTATTGCGCAAGGCCATCAACAGTGGCGCAAAAGTTGCCGTTGTCGGGCCAGCGGAAGTGCTCAAGCAACTGGACATTCAGCTCTGGACATTTTCCCAGACCGACTTCATTGCCCATGTACTTTTGCCAGCAACCCCTGCGATGGCAGCGGCATCTGCCATCATATTGACCGAGCAAGCCTCACTGGCCCCGCATCGAGAGGTGCTGCTGAACCTGGCTGGCTCGGTTCCGGCGGACCTGCAAGATTTTGAACGGCTGGTCGAAATTGTCAGTCAGGACGAATCTGACCGTCACCTTGCCCGTGAGCGATGGAAAAAGTACACGGGCTTGGGTTTGCAGCTCATCCAACATGATCTGGCCCACAAACCAGAGAATTTAAGTTAAGCTAGTGGCGCTTTTTTACTACTGGAGGAAGCATGAATCCTGGAACTTTTTCTCTGAATGTTTTGGCCCTCTCGGCTGCGGCCGTTTTATTGGCGTCCTGCGGCAAGAAAGAGCAGGCAGCAGCACCGGCAGCGCCCGCAGCGGCTGCGGCGGTGGTGAAAATCGGCCATGTCGGTCCCATCAGTGGTGCGATTGCTCACCTGGGCAAAGACAATGAAATGGGCGCGCGCATGGCCATTGACGAGCTCAACGCGGCTGGCGTGACCATCGGCCAACAAAAGGTCACCCTGGAACTGATGGCAGAGGATGACGCTGCCGATCCCAAACAGGGCACCTCAGTAGCCCAAAAATTGGTTGACGCCAAAGTGGCTGGTGTGATCGGACACCTGAATTCAGGCACCACCATTCCAGCATCCAAGCTGTATAGCGATGCTGGTATTCCTCAGATTTCGCCCTCAGCTACCAATCCCAAGTACACCCGTCAGGGCTACAAGACGGCCTTCCGGGTGGTGGCTGATGATGTGCATCTGGGCAGTACGCTCGGAAAATACGCTGTTGAAACACTCAAGGGCAAAAATGTTGCCGTGATTGATGATCGCACCGCCTACGGCCAGGGTGTGGCAGAAGAATTCACCAAAGCAGCTGAAACAGCTGGCGCCAAGATTGTGGACAAACAGTTCACCAATGACAAGGCCACTGACTTCAACGCCATCCTGACCTCCATCAAGGGCAAGAAACCTGATGTGGTGTTCTTCGGTGGCATGGATGCTGTTGCTGGCCCGATGCTCAAGCAAATGAAATCTTTGGGGATTAAGGCAAACTTTATGGGCGGTGACGGTATTTGCACTGCCGAGCTGATCAAGTTGGCTGGTGATGCAATTGGTGAAGGCCAGGTCTACTGCGCTGAAGCTGGTGGCGTTGAGGGCGAGGCCAAACTTGGGATGGACAAGTTCCGCACCGACTTCAAGGCCAAGTTCAATATGGATGTTCAGCTCTACTCCCCTTATGTCTATGACGCCACCAAACTCATGGTGGCAGCCATGGTGAAAGCCGGCTCAGCAGACCCTGCCAAATATCTTCCTGTGCTGGCTGCTTCTGATTACAAAGGGGTGACCGGACCGATTGCTTTTGATGAAAAAGGGGACATCAAGAACGGCGCCTTGACGCTTTTTACTTATAAGGCGGGCAAGCGCGAACAACTGGCAGTTGTGCGCTAGTTTTTGACCCTGCTCATCCTTATAACGGAGAACTTTGGTTCTCCGTTTTTTTTATCCGATCTGTCACACCCAAATCTTCACCTGGCCTGCGTTAGAATCGCAACCCTCGGAGAGGTGGATGAGCGGTTTAAGTCACACGCCTGGAAAGCGTGCGTGGGGTAAAACCCACCGCGGGTTCGAATCCCGCCCTCTCCGCCAGATACGGAAGAATTTTTTGCGCCCTACGGGGCGTTTTGTTTTTCTGACCTGAGCTAGATGGTTGCCCCATTTGCCATGCGCATCCAGGCCGATTCCACCGTACACTTCGCGCCTGCTGACCTTATTTTGATGAACGGCTGGAGTTCTAGATGAAATTTCGCTTTCCCATCGTCATCATCGACGAGGATTTCCGTTCCGAGAACACCTCGGGCCTGGGTATTCGTGCCCTGGCGCAAGCCATCGAAGCCGAAGGCTTTGAGGTGCTAGGCGTCACCAGTTACGGCGATCTGTCCCAGTTTGCCCAGCAGCAAAGCCGAGCCAGTGCGTTCATCCTGTCGATTGATGACGAGGAGTTCACCCCCGGCCC
>CAXRBE010000132.1:0-45817 GCA_964228805.1 Burkholderiaceae bacterium | reverse complement strand
TGGCGAGGCCGAGCTCAAGCCCCTGCGTGCGGGCGAAGCGCTGCCGTGGCGCATGGTCTAGCCGACATCGCCGCTATCGATTGGGCGGCGCCCTGGCTGGCGCCCTACCGCGCATTGGGTGAGCCGATGGCCCAGGCCATTGGGCATGGCAGCTTGTGTGCCAGCGCACTCAACGCAGCCCGTGCCGAGGCTTCCCCGCGCTTTGTGCCGCAAAATGATTTGGCTGAAGGCAAGCCCTACGAGCAGTTTATTTTCGAGACCCGCAGCGTGCCTACGCGCGAGAGCCTGCATGATTTCTTCAACGGCTTGGTCTGGCTGCACTTTCCCCAGACCAAGCTGGCACTCAACCGCTTGCAGGCCGAGCAGATCCAGCGCTCGGGCGTGGGCGCGGTGCGCGGTGTCGTGCGCGATGCGGTCACCGTGTTTGATGAGAATGCCGCCTTGCTGCGCGCGCCTGATGCGCTGTGGGAGGCATTGTCGGGACGCGATTGGGCGCGTCTTTTTGGCGAACTGCGTCCGTTATGGCACGAGTCGCAGCTTGTGTTGTTCGGGCATGCCCTGATGGAAAAGTTGGTCACGCCGCGCAAAGCCATCACCGCCCATGTGCTGCGCATCCACCCACCGTCGGATTCCCTCCTGGATATCGACGCATGGCTGGCGGGGCATCTCAATGTCGAGTTACTGACTAGCAAGCCTTATCTGCCCTTGCCAGTGCTGGGTGTGCCAGGTTGGTGGCCAGCCAATGAAGAGAAAGGCTTTTATGCCGACAAGGCGGTCTTTCGCCCGCTGCAAACGCCGGGTTGAAACGGCTACAAACTGTATGGCTTTGGTCGAGGGCGCTTGATTTCCGCCGGTCTGCCCTTAGTATTCCTATCAGAAGCCCGCTGGTGTCGGGCTGTTCAAAAGGAAAACATGAAACGCATCACTCTCTTTGTTCTGACCAATCTGGCTGTCGTCGTGGTACTGGGTGTTGTGGCCAGCCTGCTGGGCGTCAACCGCTACCTTACCTCCCAGGGGCTCAACCTGGGCCTGTTGCTGGGCTCTGCCCTTGTGATCGGTTTTGGCGGCGCAATCATTTCCTTGCTGATCAGCAAGCCGGTGGCCAAATGGAGCGCGGGAGTTCGAGTGATCGAGCAGCCGCAGTCGCCCGATGAGGCCTGGATTGTGAATACTGTGCGCAAATTTGCCGACCAGGCTGGCATCGGCATGCCCGAAGTGGGCATTTTCGAAGGCGACCCCAACGCCTTTGCCACCGGCGCCTTCAAGAACTCGGCCTTGGTGGCGGTGTCCACCGGCCTGTTGCAGAACATGACACGCGAAGAAGTGGAGGCGGTGATCGGCCATGAAGTGGCGCATATCGCCAATGGCGACATGGTCACCATGACCCTGATCCAGGGCGTGATGAATACCTTTGTGGTATTTCTCAGCCGCGTTATCAGCTACGCGGTGGACAGCTTCCTGCGTCGCAATGACGAGGAAAGCTCTGGCCCTGGCATCGGCTACATGATCACCACCATCGTGCTGGACATCATCCTTGGCTTTCTGGCCGCCATTGTCGTGGCCTGGTTCTCGCGCCAGCGCGAGTTCCGCGCCGATGCCGGTGCGGCCCAACTGATGGGCCGGCGTCAGCCCATGATCAATGCGCTGGCGCGTCTGGGTGGCTTGCATGCGGCCGAGTTGCCTAAGAGCATGCAAGCCATGGGCATTGCTGGCGGC
Organism: Burkholderiaceae bacterium; assembly: GCA_964228805.1. Classification (GTDB taxonomy): domain Bacteria; phylum Pseudomonadota; class Gammaproteobacteria; order Burkholderiales; family Burkholderiaceae_C; genus Hylemonella. The sequence goes on along the minus strand of CAXRBE010000132.1, from coordinate 44,101 downwards.
ATTGGTCAGTTGTTCTCAACCCATCCGCCCATCGAAGAGCGCATCGCTGCGCTGCAAAACGCCCAGGACCTAAAGAGCTGAGGCAACCTGCGCCCGGCTAGACGGAGAACATAGTGGGGATCATTCGGGTGTCATGCCTGGTACCAGATTTAGCATATCCAGCGCCAGGGCCTCGGCCACTTTGATGCCGTCCACCCCGGCCGACAGGATGCCGCCGGCATATCCGGCGCCCTCGCCAGCCGGATAGAGGCCGTGCACATTCAGGCATTGTAGGTCTTCACCACGTGGGATCCTGAGCGGTGAGGAGGTGCGTGTTTCCACTCCGGTGAGCACCGCATCGACCATGTCAAAGCCTTTGATCTTGCGGCCAAAGGCGGGCAATGCTTCGCGAATGGCTTTGATCGCGTAAGTGGGCAATGCCTGTGCCAGGCTGCCCAGGTGAACCCCAGGCTTGTACGAGGGCTGGACGCTAACGAATTTGTCTGACGGGCGCTCAGCGATAAAGTCGCCCACCAGTTGGCCGGGCGCCTCGTAATTGCTGCCGCCCAGCACATAGGCACTGGCTTCCAGCTTGCGCTGCAGCACAATGCCGGCCAGCGGGTGGTGCTGTGGTGCTTGCTGCTGGGCCATGGCCGCTGCCTGCAGCGCATAGTGCAGGCCGTCCTCGTTGCCAAAGGCTGCCTGCCAGTCGGCCACATCGCCCAGGCCATTTGGGAAGTCATCGGGGTCGATGCCCACCACGATGCCGGCATTGGCATTGCGTTCGTTGCGCGAATACTGGCTCATGCCGTTGGTCACCACCCTGCCTGGCTCTGAGGTGGCCGCCACCACGGTGCCGCCCGGGCACATGCAAAAGCTGTAGACAGTGCGCCCATTGCTGGCATGGTGGACCAGTTTGTAGTCGGCAGCCCCCAGCAGCGGATGGCCGGCATGGCGTCCCCAGCGCGCACGGTCGATCACGCTTTGTGGGTGCTCGATGCGAAAGCCTACCGAAAAAGGCTTGGCATGCATTTCAACGCCGCGATCAAACAGCATGGCAAAGGTGTCGCGCGCACTGTGGCCCAGGGCCAGCACCACCCTTGAGGCAGCCACTGGATAGGTCTGCCCGGTGGCCTGATCCAGCACAGTCAGGCCGCGAACGTATTTTTCACCTGATGCATCTTCGCTCAGCAACAGATCTGTCACGCGCTGCTGAAAGCGGATTTCACCGCCCAGGACCTTGATGTGTTCTCGGATGTTTTCCACCACCTTGACCAGTTTGAAAGTGCCGATATGCGGGTGTGCCTCCAGCAGGATGTCAGGAGGTGCGCCGGCCCTCACAAATTCGGTCATGACCTTGCGGCCGAGGTGGCGCGGATCCCTGATCTGGCTGTAGAGCTTGCCATCGGAGAAAGTGCCCGCGCCCCCCTCACCAAACTGCACATTGGACTCAGGCTTGAGTACATGCTTGCGCCACAGTCCCCAGGTGTCCTGGGTGCGCTGGCGCACCATGCGGCCACGCTCCAGCACGATCGGACGCAAGCCCATCTGCGCCAGCAGCAGCGCGGCGAAGATGCCGCAGGGGCCAAATCCCACCACCACTGGTCGCTCGGGTAGCGGCTCAGTGGCCTGGGCCACCGGGCGATAGGCCAGGTCGGGGCTGGGGCCGATATGCGGATGATTGGCGTGGCGCTTGAGCAGTGCGGCTTCCAGTTCGGGAGCGGCCAGGCTCAGGTCAACGATATAGACCGCTTGCAAGGTCTGCTTGCGGGCGTCAAAGCTGCGCTTGAATACTGTCAGCGAGACAATCTCGCCCTGGGTAATGCCAAGCATGGTGGCTGCAAGCTGGCGCAATTGCTCCAGGGGTTGCGGGGCGGGAGCGCGGTCAGCCTCGGCTTCAGCTGGGGCGTCGGCCGGGCGTCGACCCGGCAGGGGCAAATCGGCCAGGGCCAGCTTGAGCTCGGTGAGTCGGATCATGGCTTGTGGTGATCAAGCAAGAGATAAAAGAAATGATACGCTGCCAGCTGTCATAGGCCATAGGCCGTCGGAGAATTGATTGCAGGGCTTGCTCCAGACCTTTCTCAACCCGGTGCTGCCGGTGTTTGCGCTGCTGGGTGTCGGTATGGCACTGGCCCGTCGCGGCGTGTTTGACCCTGGCACAGCCGCCGCGCTCAACCGCTATGTATTCTTCATTGGTATGCCGGCGCTGCTGTTTTCCCTGCTCAGCAAGGTCGATACGCGGCACTTTGACTGGCTGGTACTGGCTGCCTATGTGGCATCGGAGCTGCTGGTCTATGCCCTAGGGGCTGCGCTGGCACGACTGCTGTTTCATTGCGGCTGGCGCGAATCGCTTTTGCTGGGCATGACCACCTGCTTTGTCAACCATGTGTTTTTCGTCTTGCCCATGGCCCGGGTGCTTTATGGCGAGGCTGCCAGCACGCCGATTGCCGGCATCATCACTCTGGACTCGATCCTGTTTTTCAGCGCCCATGTGGTCGGACTCGAATTGGCCGACCATGGCCTGAAATCGCTGCGTTCGGCAGCCACCCAACTGATCAGTCATCCGCTGCTGTTGGCGATTGGCGCGGGTCTGGCAGTCAATCTCACGGGCCTGGACCTGCATCCGGGCCTTGAAACCTTGGTCTCGTTCACTGCGGCTTCCGCTGCGCCGATTGCTCTTTTTTCCCTGGGCGTGATCCTGTGGGCGGAAAGCGCTCAGCCCAGGGATGGCGTGGCATGGTCGGTGGTCGCGTTGAAAGTGCTGGTTCATCCGGCCCTGGCGTGGTTGCTGCTGCACGGCTGGCTGCGGTCGGACCCTGTTTGGACCGGGCCCGCCTTGCTGGTGGCGGCCGGCCCCTGTGGTGCTATGCCATTTGTGCTGGCCTTGCGCTATGGCGTGCCAGTGGCTTCGATCGCCCGGGCCATCCTCTACTCGACCCTGGCCTCATTGCTCACCCTGACACTGATGGCCTAAGGCGGCATGGCCATAGCCAAACAGGGATAATTGGAACTGTGAAGCGCGCCAGACCGCCGCTGGTGCAAGTCCCGACAGGGCGCACTGGAGGAAAGTCCGGACTGCACAGGGCAGCGTAGGAGGTAACACCTCTCCGCCGTGAGGCGAGGATCAGAGCAACAGAGACGAGCCGATTGAGTTCGGGTGAAACGGGCAATCTCTACGCGCAGCAATACCAAGTAGGCCAGCATTGATGCGGCTCGCAGAGCTGGCGGGTAGGTAGCACCGAGCCGGGGGGCGACTCCCGGCCCAGATGAATGGCGGTCACGCCGGAGGCGACTCCGGCGACACAGAATCCGGCTTATCGGTGCGCTTCACGCTTATTTCAGCCCTGAGGCAACAGGGTGCGGCCCAGAGCGAAGACCGAATTGGGGGCGAGGAGCTGGGCCGGTTCGGTACGGGGCTTGTCAAAAACGCCACGCTTGCTTGGCCGCGATTCCACCTTGACACCATTGGCCAACTGCTCGGTCACCAGCTCGGACAGGCGCACTGAGTGCATATAGTCCGCCATCCGGGCATCCAGCCGTGTCCACAGCTCCTGCGTCAGGTTTTCAGAGTCAGCCTTGGCCGAGGGTGCGGCACGCCGCAGCGGACCGTTGATGGCATTGATGATGTCGACCACCGAAATTTCCTGCGGCTTGCGGCCTAGCGCATAGCCGCCGCCAGGGCCGCGGGTACTTTTGACCAGGCCATGCTGGCGCAGGCGACTGAACATCTGCTCCAGGTAGGAAACTGAAATCTGGTGCCGCTTGCTGATGTCTTTGAGCGACACCGGACCATTTTGTTCGCGCAGGGCGATGTCGACCATCGCGGCTACGGCAAATCGACTTTTGGTGGTGATGCGCATGGCAAGGGCCTTCAATAAGCGGCGACACTAAGCGCCAAGCAATAATATAAGCGATCCGTTAAATAATTGCAGACCAAAGTTTAGAAAACCTTCGCCACGCGTGAGTTTTGAACACCAGGCTTAGAGCCTGCCTTGCTGCTCAAGTTCCCGCAGACGGTTCACATGGGCTAGCAATGAACGGCGGGCCATCGGCCACAGGGTGCCTGGCACATCGTCGTAAGCCAGCGCGAGCCAGTCGTCCAGATCGCCTGCGGACCGTGCCTTCATGGCCTGGTGCACTTTGGCCTCGCGTTTGAGCCGGTGTGCCTTCAGGGCGGCAATGGCTGCACGTGCACTACCAAGCACATGGCCATGGGCGGGCAGGATGAACTCCACATGCCAATCCTGGCAGGCAACGTCCAGGCGGTCCAGCGATGCTAGGTAGGCGCTCATATTGCCATCGGGGGGGTCGATCATGGTGGTGCTGCCATTCAAGATATGGTCGCCTGTCAGCAACAGGCCGTCTTCTTGCAGCAGCAGGCACAGGTGGTTGGCAGCGTGGCCTGGTGTATGGATCACCTGCAAGGTATGGGGCTGCTGGGTTTCCTGGCCCAAATGCAGGAGTTCTCCATCTGAGAGCTCGCGGTCGGGCCGGAAATGGCTGGCAGGCCGGGCTGTGGCGGCCGAAGCAAGCCCCAGCACCGGTGGGCGATGCGAACACAAGGCTTGCAGAGGCCGCGCACCTGGCGAATGGTCGGCATGCGAGTGGGTGCAGACAATCAGGCGGATATCGCCACCCGCTGCCTGCCACAGGCGTTCCTGGTGCTCGGGCAGGTCGGGGCCGGGATCCACCACGATATAGCCGGCAGTCTGATCACCGATCAGATAACTGTTGGTCCCGGGCCCGGTCATGGCGCCCGGATTGGGCGCAGTCAGGCGCTGGAGATTGCGCAATAGTTGCACTGGCTGCTCGCATTGCCAATTGAGCTCGTGCAGCACTTGTTCGTGCGGGCACACCAGGGCCAATTCGCCAAAAGCTGTCTCATGGGCCTGAATGGTCACCTCAATACCTTTGCGCAGTCCTTTGCGTTGCAGGGGCGCCTGGGCAGGGGCCCTGTCGGCGGGTGGTGGGTACAGGAGTTGATTTGGCCTTACCATGTCGTGATTGTGAACTATCCGCCCGAAGTGGTGGCTTACTGGAGCTGATTCCCATGGCACAAATCCGTTTTGGCGCAAGTTTGTTGCTGGTTCTTAGCCTGGCCCTTCCTCTCAATGCATTGGCGCAGGCCTGGCCGGGCAAGCAGGCGATCAAGCTGGTGGCGGTGTTTCCTCCCGGCGGCTCGGTGGACCAGATCTCGCGCCTGCTGGCGCCGCATCTGCAGCAGGAATTGGGGCAGAACGTCATCGTGGAGAACAAGGGTGGCGCCTCAGGCGCCATCGGTGCGGCGGCGGTGGCCTCAGCGCCAGCAGATGGCTACACCTTTGCCGTGGTGTTTGACACTCATGGAGTCAACCCGGCGCTGATGCCCAACCTGCCTTTTGACTCGCGCAAGGATCTGAGCACCGTGCTGGTGATCGGTACCTCGCCCATGGTCCTGGCCACCCCTGCTGCCTCCGAATTCAGGAATTTTGCCGATGTGGCCGCCTCTGCCAAGTCGGGCAAAAGTGTCAGTTACGGTTCGATCGGCTCGGGCAGCCTGGGCCATCTGGCGATGGCCCTGCTGGGCAAGAACGGTGGCATGAACTTCAACCATGTGCCCTACAAGGGAGGCGGGCCCTTGATGAATGATGCGGTCGCAGGACATGTGCCCCTGGCAATTGGCTCGGTGTTTGTGACCAAGCCGCACATCGACAGCAAGCGCCTGCGTGCCCTGGCAGTGACCACCTCCAGGCGCAGCAGCAAGCTGCCAGAGGTGCCGACCATTGCCGAGAGTGGCTTTGCCGGCTTTGAGGCGCCGGCCTGGTGGGCCGTGCTGGCGCCAGCCAAGACCCCGTCGGACATTGTCCAGCGCATGAATGCTGCCATCAACAAGGCGATGAAGATTCCAGATGTTGCATCGCGCCTGGATGCGCAGGGCATTGATGTGATGGGCGGAACACCTCAGGCCGGACAGGCCTTCGTGGAGCGGCAGATGGATATCTGGGCCAGAGTGGTACGCGAGAACAACATCAAGCCCGATTGAGTCAAGGCGGGCTGAGACCGGTAGCCTGCTTCAGGCCTCTGGGGTCACGCCCAGCGCCACCAGAAAGCGCGCCACCATGTTGTAGGTGGCGATCGCGCTGGTGAGCTCGACGATCTGGGTTTCATCAAAGTGCTGGCGCAGGCCCTCAAAGACCTCGTCGCTCACTTTGACATCCAGCGTCATCTGGGCAGCGTAGCGGATCACCAGACGGTCCAAGGCATCCAGGCTGGGGTCATCAGGCAGCCCGCGCGGGTTGACCCGGACAAAGGCCTGCAGCGCTTCGAGTTGGGCCGGCGTGCCGCCTGCTGCCAGGAAATCCGGGGCATGGTGGTGAAACTCATAGTGCGCGCCAGTCAGCAGCGCCACCGTGCAGATGCCCAGTTCGCGCAGGCGCGGGCTGGTGGGCAGCTCGCTGCGCACCGCCTTGAGGTAGGTGTTCCAGCCGCGCGCCAGCGGCTCGCTCCAGAGCAAGGCCTTGTCCAGGTTGAGCAGGGTGCCGCCCCGGCGGGCGAGGATGGCGTCCACCAGGTCTTGCGGTTGAGGTTTGCGTTGGGGTGTCCAGTCGGGAAGTTTCATGCTGATGGGGTCAGGCCAGGGTGGCGAAGGCCTAAGGATAAAGGCTAAATCGGCGGATAATTTGTCGCCATGCGAATTCGCTTCACCAAAATGCAGGGCGCTGGGAACGATTTCATTGTGCTTGATGAAACCCGTGCGCCCTATGGGCTGAGCCATGCGCAGTACCGCATGCTGGCTGACCGTCATTTTGGGATTGGCGCTGACCAGATCCTGACGGTGCGGCCTTCCCCTGGGCCAGGCATTGATTTTGAATATCTGATCCATAACGCTGACGGCTCCGAGGTGGAGCAGTGCGGCAATGGAGCACGCTGTTTTGTGCGTTTCGTGCGTGATCAGGGCCTGAGCGACAAGGACCGCATCCGGGTGCAGACCAAGGCTGGGGTGATCAGCCCGCGCCTGCAGGCTGACGGCCGGGTGACCGTGGACATGGGCGCGCCCTCCTTTGACACCACCTGCCTGCCATTTGACAGCTCGGGGCTCAGACCCCAGGCCACGGGAGACTGGGAGCTCTGGCCGCTGGCCCTCAATGGCACCGAGGTCTTGCTGGCGCTGGTGTCGATGGGCAATCCGCACGCAGTGCAATTGGTGCCCGACGTGGAGACTGCGCCCGTGGGCACCCTGGGGCCCTTGATCGAGCGACATGCGCGTTTTGCGCAGCGCGTCAACGCAGGTTTCATGCAGGTGATCAATCGCGCTCAGGTGCGGCTGCGGGTCTACGAGCGGGGTGCCGGAGAGACCCTGGCCTGCGGCACGGGTGCCTGTGCAGCCGTGGTGGCGGGTATCCGGCTGGGCCTGCTCGATCAGCAGGTAGATGTGCAGACACGTGGCGGGTTGCTGAGCATCGAATGGGCGGCTGGCGCTGACGGCCTGGCCGCACCTGTTTTTCTCACCGGCTCGGCCACCCCGGTCTTTCATGGTGAAATTGACTTGCCCGAAACGACGATCCAAGCAGCATGACCGACAACACACCGCTTCATCCGATCACCGAGGAGGACATTGCGCTCTACCTCAGCCATAACCCTGAGTTTTTCGACCGTCATGCCGAGTTGCTGTCCTCGGTACAGCTGGTCAGTCCGCACAGCCGGCGCGCGGTCAGCCTGCAGGAGCGGCAGGCCGAGATGCTGCGCGAAAAAATACGCTTGCTGGAGCGGCGGGTCATGGAGATTTTCCGTCACGGCACCGAGAACCTTGCGCTGTCGGACAAGCTGCTGCGCTGGGCGGGCTCACTCCTGCTGGAGCAACAGCCGCAGGACCTGCCTTCAGCGATTGCCGAGTCGATCCGCACTCAGTTTGCCGTGCCGCAGACAGCCATCCGGGTGTGGGCTGTGGACGACCAGTTTGCCAGTTGCGAGTTTGCCCAGGGGGTGAGCGAGGACACGCGGCAACTGGCGAATTCACTGGTTGAGCCCTACTGCGGTGTCAGCACAGGAGTTGATGTGGTGCAGTGGTTGGCCGAGCCCAGCCAAAGTGCCTCGCTCGCCATGCTACCCCTGCGGGCAGTTGGTGCGGCCGATCCCGCAGGCGGCGCATCATCGGCCATGGGCCTGCTGGTGCTGGCTTCGCCTGATCCCCAGCGCTTTGCCAGCACCATGGGCACCGACTATCTGCAGCGCATAGCCGAGCTGGCCAGTGCAGCGCTGTCGCGCCTGCGCTAAAACCCCATGAGCGCCGCCGGCACAGAGCAGGGCGCCGACAAGCTGACTGGGAACGGGGCGGCGAGTGTGCCGGCCCGGGAGCGGCAGGGGCTGATCGAGCGCTATCTGGAGCATGTTCGGGTTGAGAAGCGGCTGGCGGAGCGCACGCTGGCGCTGTATGCCCATCACCTGCAAGACCTGGATCGGGCGATCGAGGCAGCGGGCCTGTCCCTGCTGCAGGTTCACACAGCGCATATCAGGACCTGGGTGGCTCGCCTGCATGGCGCTGGCCGCAGCGGCCGGGGCATCGCCCTGGTGCTTTCATGCTGGCGTGGTTTCTATGCCTGGCTGGGGCGGGAGGGGCTGATCTCGAGCAACCCGGTGCAGGATGTGCGCGCGCCCAGGTCAGCCAGGCACCTGCCCAAGGCCCTGGCGGTGGATGAGGCGGTGCGCCTGGCAGATTTTCATGACCCGGCTCAGGATCCCTGGCTACAGGCGCGTGATGCCGCCATGGTGGAGTTGCTCTATGGCTGCGGCCTGCGCGTGTCCGAGCTGACCGGACTGGATGTGATGGCCAGCCCAAAGGCGCGCGGCTGGATTGATATCGACGCCGCCGAGGCGCAGGTCCTGGGCAAGGGGGGCAAGCGGCGCAGTGTCCCGCTGGGTGCGATGGCAATGCAGTCCCTGGCACGCTGGCTGCAGCAGCGGGGTTTGTCCGCTGGGCATGAAGGACAGCCAGCCCTGTTTGTCGGGCGCCATGGCACCCGGCTCACGTCCCAGTCTGTCTGGCAACGCCTGCGGCAACGGGCCCGGCAAGCCGGACTGGCCGCTCCGGTGCATCCGCACATGATGCGGCATTCCTTTGCCAGCCATCTGCTGCAATCCAGCGGTGACCTGCGCGCAGTGCAGGAGTTGCTTGGCCACGCCAACATTGGCACCACCCAGGTCTATACCCGCCTTGATTTCCAACACCTGGCCAAAGCCTACGATGGGGCGCACCCGCGTGCCCGAAAAAAGTCCTGACAAAATTCAGCCATGAAAACCATACGGCTGCGCGAAGGCAAGGAGCGTTCCCTGCGGCGCCGGCACCCCTGGATTTTTGATTCGGCCGTGGCCAGGGGCGGCGCAGACAGGGGCGAGACGGTGCGGGTCGAGTCGGCCCAGGGCGAGTTTCTGGCCTGGGCCGCATTCAGTCCGAATTCCAGGATCCGGGCCCGGGCATGGAGTTTTGATGAGGCGCAGCGGATCGATGCGGCCTTCCTAAGCAGCCTGGTTCAGCGCGCAGTGCGCGCCAGGCAGCGCATGTATATTCAGAGCGACAGCATGCGGCTGGTGCATGGCGAGGCCGATGGCTTGCCCGGCCTGATTGTCGACCGTTATGGCGACACGCTGGTGGCCCAGTTTCTTTCCGCTGGCGTCGAACGCTTCAAGGATGAGCTGGCCCAGGCCTTGCTGGCTGAGACCGGCCTGCACAAGCTCTATGAGCGCTCGGACTCGAGCTTTCGGGCAGTCGAGGGCCTGCCCGAAGTCACCGGCTGGCTGCGGGGCGAGGGACCTCTGGAGCTGGTCTTGCGTGAGCACAGCTGGCAATTGGCGCTCAATATTGCCGAGGGGCACAAGACCGGTTTTTACCTGGATCAGCGCGACAGCCGCAAAAAATTTGCCGAAGCCGCGGGCCGCCTGCATTTTCAGCGTGTGCTCAACTGTTATTGCTATACCGGCGGCTTCACGGTGGCAGCGCTGATGGCTGGCGCAGCCCATGTGACCTCGATCGACTCATCGGCTGTGGCATTGGATAAAGCAAGGGCCAACCTGTTGCTCAACCGCATTGACCCGGCACGTGCCGATTTTCTGGATGCCGATGTCAATGCCAGCCTGCGCCTGTTCCACAAGGAAGGGCGCAGTTTTGATGCGATCGTGCTTGACCCGCCCAAGTTCGCGCCCACTGCGGCGCACGCCGAGCGTGCGGCACGGGCTTACAAGGACATCAACCGCCTGGCGTTCAAGCTGCTCGAGCCCGGCGGACTTCTCTTCACCTATTCCTGCTCGGGCGGCATTGCGCCTGAACTGTTTCACAAGATCGTCGCCTCGGCGGGCACTGATGCCGGCGTGGATGGATTCATCCTGGAGCGCCTGGGCGGCGCGCCCGATCACCCCATGACCATCTGTTTCCCGGAAGGCTAATACCTCAAGGGCCTGGCGGTGATGCGAAAAAGCTGAGGCAGCGCCGCCGCGAACCGTTAAACTCTGCGGCTTGCCCGAATTTGGCCCGACTTCAGCTGCGGGCCTTTGTGCACTGTATTTGCCTTCCCTACCGGTCCACTGTCATGTCCCTGATCCCTGCCACCATCCTCACCGGCTTTCTCGGCTCCGGCAAAACTACCCTGCTCAAACGTCTGCTGGCCGAGGCCCATGGCCAGAAGATTGCCGTGATCGAAAACGAATTCGGCGAAGAAAATATCGACAACGACATTTTGGTTGCCGACACCAAGGAGCAGATCATCCAGATGAGCAATGGCTGCATCTGCTGCTCCATCCGTGAGGATTTGCGCACCACCTTGCAGGAGCTGGCACAAAAAAAACGCAAAGGTGAGCTCGCATTCGAGCGGGTGGTGATTGAGACCACCGGACTGGCCGACCCCGGCCCGGTGACCCAGACCTTTTTCATGGATGATGAGATCGCCGAGAGCTTTTTGCTCGACTCGATCATCACTCTGGTCGATGCCAAGCACGCCATGCGCCAGCTCGATGACCGTCAGGAAGCGCGCCGCCAAGTGGGTTTTGCCGACCAGATCTTCATCAGCAAGGCCGACCTGGTGTCAGCCGATGAGCTGGATGCCCTGCAGCATCGGCTCAAGCACATGAACCCACGTGCGCCCCAGCGTGCCGTCCACTTTGGCGAGGTGTCACTGGCTGAAGTGTTTGACCTGCGTGGTTTCAACCTCAATACCAAGCTGGAGATTGACCCCGAATTTCTCAAAGAAGAACACGATCACAGCCATTGCGACCATGACCATGGCCATTGTGCACACGATCACGCACACGATCACGCGCATGAGCACCACCATGCACACGGCGAGCATTGCGATCATCCTGCGCACCAGCATGGTCATGGCCATCACCACCACCATGATGACGATGTGAAGAGCTTCGTCTTTCGCTCCGAGCGCGCCTTCGACCCAGCCAAGCTGGAAGATTTCCTGGGCGCGGTGGTCAACATCTACGGCCCGCGCATGATGCGCTACAAAGGCGTGCTGAATATGCAGGGGACCGAGCGCAAGGTGATCTTCCAGGGTGTGCACCAGCTCATGGGCAGCGACCTGGGCCCGCCTTGGGCGCAGGATGAAGCCCGTATCAGCAAAATGGTCTTCATCGGCATTGATCTGCCGCGTGAAATTTTCACGCAAGGCCTGGAGCAAAGCCTGGTCTGATCGCTTGCTGCGCTCAAAAGCGGGTAAACTGCCGCGCCATCTCAAATCCAAAGGCCAGTTTTCGCAAGGCTGGCAGTGCGTGTATAACCTTGCTTGAGTCCAGCGCAATCAATTTGCAAGGAGACAAATAATGAATGCAAAAACAGCCAAGGGAAAGGCAGCCGCCAAAGCTGCCACCAAGAAGCCTGCCGCCAAGACCGCCGTCAGGAAAGCCGTGCCGGCCAAGAAGCCTGCGGCAAAAAAGCCTGCAGCCCAACCCGCCGCCAAGAAACCTGTGGCCAAAAAACCTGTGGCCAAGAAGGTTGTGAGCAAGAAGCCTGCGGCAAAAAAGCCTGCAGCCAAGAAGCCCGTTCCCGCGAAAAAGCCTGCCGCCAAAAAACCTGCCGCCAAAAAAGTCGTCGCGGCGAAAAAAGCCCCCTTGGTCAAAAAACCGGCAGCCAAGCCAGGCGCTAAGGGCCCGGCCAGCAAGCCTGCGACCCTGCCATCCAAGCCTAAAGCCAAGACCCTTGGCCCCCAGCCTGCTGCTCAGGCCCGCAGGGCCGCCCCTCCTGCCTCAGGCGCCAAGCCGGTTGCGGCGGTCAACAAAACGGCCCCGGGCCCTGCAGCCCAGCCTGAAAAGGCGCGGCGTCCCTCATCACGCCTGGCTCAGCTCACCGTGCCATCGATGTCGCAGACTGTTGCATCCACGGCGGCCAAATCCAGTTACACACAGACCATGCCCACCGCGATAGCACCCACCATTACGACCGCTCCGAAAAAAGATCCCAAACTGGCCAACAACTGGAAAACCAAGGCCGGCGAAGAACTCACCGATGCCGAATTGCTGGCCATGCCAGACAATGAGTACATGAACGAGAAGCAGCTGGCTGCATTCCGCACGCGGCTGCGTCAGCTCAAGCAGGACATACTCAACAATGCTGGTGAGACAACCGAGCATTTGCGTGAGGACACGGTGATCGTGCCCGACCCTGCTGATCGCGCCACCATTGAGGAGGAGCATGCGCTGGAGTTGCGCACCCGTGACCGCGAGCGCAAGCTGCTGAAAAAAATCGAGCAGTCGCTGGCCCAGATCGAGTCGGGCGAGTATGGCTATTGCGATGAAACTGGCGAACCGATTGGTGTCGGGCGTCTGATTGCCAGGCCCACCGCCACCCTGTCCCTGGAAGCACAACAGCGCCGGGAACTCAAACAAAAGATGTTTGGTGACTGAATACCAGCACCCACCCCCGAGGCGGCAAGCCTGTTGTGTGAGCACTGGCACAGGCGGGGGCGGGCTGACGACCAGCTGTCAAGCCGATGCTCAGACCTGTTCGCACCCCCAGCCCATGCTGCTGAAGGCTCAGATCCGATAGCGCAGAGAATTTGGCATGGACTCCTACCACGGCACTACCATCCTGAGCGTGCGTCGCCGCACCTCGGCGGGCGCTTGGCAAGTTGCGCTGGGCGGCGATGGGCAGGTGACTCTGGGCAATGTGGTGGTCAAAGGCTCGGCGCGCAAAGTGCGCACCCTCTACCATGGCCGCGTGCTGGCCGGCTTTGCGGGGGCTACGGCCGACGCATTCACCTTGTTCGAGCGCTTCGAGGCCAAACTTGAAAAGCACCAGGGTCACCTGCAGCGTGCGGCCATTGAGCTGACCAAGGACTGGCGCACCGATCGAGTCCTGCGCCGGCTGGAAGCCATGCTGGCCGTGGCCGACCTGGAGTGTTCGCTCATCATCACAGGCAACGGCGATGTGCTTGAGCCCGAGGATGGGGTGGTGGCAATCGGCTCGGGTGGCGCCTATGCCCAGTCGGCAGCGCTGGCATTGCTCGGGCACACCAGCCTGGCTGCGCCCGAAATCGTCAAGCAGTCTCTTGAAATTGCCGCCAGGCTGTGCATCTACACCAATATGAACCACACCATTGAGGTGCTGGGCTGAGTGATCCAACTGGGAAAGTAGCCAGCGCCATGTCGTCGATGACCCCGCAGGAAATCGTTTCCGAGCTTGACCGGCATATCGTGGGCCAGCAGGACGCCAAGCGCGCTGTGGCCATCGCGCTGCGCAATCGCTGGCGACGCCAGCAGGTCGAGCCCGGGCTGCGCGAGGAAATCACCCCGAAAAACATTCTCATGATCGGCCCCACCGGCGTGGGCAAGACAGAAATTGCCAGGCGACTGGCGCAACTGGCCGATGCCCCCTTTATCAAGGTGGAGGCGACTAAGTTCACCGAGGTCGGCTATGTGGGCAAGGATGTGGACTCGATCGTGCGTGACTTGATCGATGTGGCGGTCAAGCAGACGCGGGAGGATGCCATGAAGAAAGTGCGCGCCCGGGCCGAGGATTCGGCTGAGGAGCGCATCCTGGATGTGCTGATCCCGCCGCCTCGTTCGGACTTTGGAGCGGATGCATCGGGCTCGGCTGGCAAGGACTCCACCGCACGACAGGTATTTCGCAAAAAACTGCGCCAGGGTGAACTCGATGGACGCGAGATCGACATCGATGTGGCCGAAGCACGACCGCAGATCGAGATCATGGGCCCGCCCGGCATGGAAGACATGGCCGAGCAACTGCGGGGCATGTTCGGCCAGCTGGGCGCGGGCAAACGCAAGCAGCGCAAGCTGCGCATTGCCGAAGCGCTCAAGATGCTGACTGAAGAAGAGGCGGCCAAGCTGGTCAATGAGGATGAAATTCGCAGCCAGGCCCTGGCGAATGCGGAAAACAACGGCATTGTCTTCATTGACGAAATCGACAAGGTCACTTCGCGCAGTGAGGGCACTGGCGCTTCGGGTGAGGTGTCACGTCAGGGGGTGCAGCGCGACCTGTTGCCGCTGGTGGAAGGCGCCACCGTATCGACCAAGTACGGCATGGTCAAGACCGACCATATCCTGTTCATTGCGTCGGGCGCCTTTCATCTGAGCAAGCCCAGCGACCTGATTCCAGAGCTGCAGGGTCGCTTCCCGATCCGGGTGGAATTGAAATCGCTCTCGGTTCAGGACTTTGAAGCGATCCTGACCCAGACCCAGGCCTCGCTGGTGCGTCAGTACCAGGCCTTGCTGGCCACCGAGGGCGTGACACTGGAGTTCACGCCCGAGGGCATCACCCGCATGGCGCACATCGCCTACCAGGTGAACGAACGCACCGAAAATATCGGTGCCCGTCGGCTCGCCACCGTGATGGAGCGGCTGCTTGACGAGATCAGCTTCGAGGCCACCCGCCTGCAGGGGCAGACAGTGCGCATCGACATCGCCATGGTCGATGCCAGACTGGCCAGCCTGAGCCTCAACGAAGACCTGTCCCGCTATATTTTGTGAACTTCACAACGGCAGCTCGGTGGCCAATGTTCTTCACATTGGACATTCAGACTGGCCTCTAAGTGCTTAATTTAGAACACTTTTTGCCTTCAATCTTTTGGCAAAACATGTTCTAAGTCCTTGATTTCATTGAAAATTTTGATTGTTCCCCCTTGTCAGACGGCAATTTGCTGTTACAGTGGAATAAAGTGGTAAAAAGTGGTGGAAATTGATGTCCAATTTCCGCCTTTTTGGCCGTTCGCTCTACGGGGGTTTCGTTCGTGTTTCAAGGGGCTTCATCGCTCAGTCTGGATGTCAAGGGGCGCCTGTCGGTGCCCACGCGGCACCGTGATGTGCTCGCTGCAACAGCGGGCGGCGCACTGACCATCACCAGACACCCGCACGGATGCCTGATGGTGTTTCCACGACCTGAGTGGGAAAAATTTCGCGAGCGTATCGCGGCCCTACCGATGCAGGCCCAGTGGTGGAAGCGGATTTTTTTGGGCAATGCCATGGATGTTGAAATGGACGCCTCTGGCCGCGTGCTGGTATCGCCCGAACTGCGGCAGGCCGCCGGTATCGCCAGGGAAACCATTCTGCTGGGCATGGGCAACCACTTCGAACTCTGGGACAAGGCAAGCTACGAAGCGCAGGAAGCACAGGCCATGCAGGGCGAGATGCCCGATGTCTTCAAGGAATTTTCGTTCTGAAAGGTGTCGGTGGAACAGCCCTCATGGACACACACCACCGTCTTGTTGAACGAAGCAGTCGACGCCCTCTTCAACATGCAGGAAGCAAACGCAGCCGCCCAGGACCCGCGCGACGGCAGCTATGTCGATGCCACCTTTGGTCGCGGCGGCCACACGCGCCACATACTCGCCCGTCTGTCGCCGCGTGGTCGACTGATGGCCTTCGACAAGGACCCCGAAGCAGTGGCCGAGGCGGCGCGCATCAAGGACTCGCGCTTTTCCATCCGTCATCAGGGCTTTGCCGGGCTGGACGAATTGCCGGCAGCCAGCGTGGCCGGTGTGCTGATGGACCTGGGTGTGAGCTCACCCCAGATCGACAACCCGGCGCGCGGATTCAGCTTTCGATTCGAGGGGCCCCTGGACATGCGCATGGACACCACGCGCGGTCAGAGTGCAGCGCAGTGGCTGGCCACAGCCGAAACCAAACAGATTGCGGAGGTGATTCGTGACTATGGCGAAGAGCGGTTTGCTGGCCAAATTGCAAAGGCGATTGTGGCTCGCCGACAGACAAGGGGCCCAGTGGCAAGCACCACTGAACTGGCCGAGCTCGTGGCTGACGCGGTCAAAACCCGCGAGCCGGGCCAGAACCCTGCAACGCGCACATTTCAGGCTCTTCGGATTTTCATCAACGCCGAGCTTGAAGAGCTGCGGCAGGCGCTAGAGGCAAGTCTGCATGTGCTGCAACCGGGAGGCCGACTGGTGGTGATCAGTTTCCATTCGCTGGAGGATCGTATCGTGAAGCAATTCATCGCGCTGCATTCGCGCGAGAGCTATGACCGCCGGGCACCATTTGCCCCGTCGCAGCCGGTCAAGCTGCGCGCGCTGGCACGGGTTAGGCCCTCGGCGGCCGAAGTGCAGGCCAATCCGCGTGCGCGCAGCGCGGTGATGCGGGTGGCACAAAGGACAGCAGCATGATTCAGGGCAGTGCCCAGCCCTCATCGGATAGCCAACTCTGGCAATCGAACGCCAGGGCTTCGAGCGGGCCGTGTCCGCTGAAGGCTGGACACAGGATGGACTTGCCATGAGCCGGCTCAACTTCATCCTGCTGATGGCGGTTCTGGCCAGCGCCCTCTATCTGGTGAGTGTGCAGTATGAGTCGCGCCGCCTGTTTGCTGACATCGACAAGGCGCTCACAGAAGAGCGCAAGCTGGAGGCCGAGCGCGAGCGCCTACTGGTCGAGCGGCGTGCGCTTGCCCGACCGTTTAGGGTGGAGCAGCTGGCCAAGGAGCGGCTGTACATGCGACCCGCGTCGCCAGCCATCACGGTGTATGTGGCCGAGCCGGCCGCCGAGGGGGCGCGTTGAGCCGCAGCATCAACTACACCTCCAGCCCGCTGTTGGCCAGCCGCACGCCAGTCTGGCGCAGCAAGTTCATCGTGGCGGCCTTGGCTGTGGCCTTCCTCGGCCTAGGCGCTCGCGCAACCTACATCCAGGTGGTGTCCAATGACTTTTTCCAGCGGCAGGGGCAGGTGCGATTTGCCCGCACCCTGGAGATGCCCGCCAGCCGCGGCCGCATACTCGATCGCAACGGCCTGATTCTGGCCTCCAGCGTGGAGGCGCTCAGCATTTGGGCGATTCCCGAGGATGTGGAGCGTGACCCGACTCGGCTGCAGCAATTGGCGCGGCTGCTGGAAATGCCCTTGAGTGAGTTGGACAAAAAACTCGAGGATGAGGACAAGACCTTTGTCTGGCTCAAGCGTCAGGTTGATGAGCCGGTGGCCAAGCAGATAGAGGCGCTCAAACTCAAGGGCATACATCAGCGCAAGGAGTACAAGCGACAGTACCCAGAGGGTGAGGCTGCAGCACATGTGGTGGGCTTCACCAATGTCGAGGACAAGGGCCAGGAGGGAATCGAGCTCGCGTTTGAGAAGACCCTGGCCGGCAAGCCCGGCTCGCGCCGCGTCATCAAGGACCGGCTGGGCAGCGTGGTGGAGGCAGTGGGCGAGGCCGTGCAGCCGGTCGATGGGCAGGACCTGCAGCTATCCATCGACAGCAAGGTCCAGTTCTTCGCCTACCAGAAGCTGCGTGAGGCGGTGCGCAGCAACAAGGCCCAATCCGGAAGCATTGTGGTGCTGGATGTCCAAAGCGGTGAGGTCCTGGCGCTGGCCAACTACCCCAGTTACGAGCCGGGCAAACGCAAGCATCTGAGTGGTGCCCAGTTGCGCAACCGGGCGTTGACCGACACCTTCGAGCCAGGCTCGACCATGAAGCCATTTATAGCGGCGCTGGCCCTGGAGCGGGGGCTGGTGCGACCCGAGACCCAGATCCAGACGGCACCTGGGTCGCTCACCATCGGCGGCTCCACCATCAGCGATGCCCATCCCTATGGGGTGTTGACCGTCAACGAGATCATCCAGAAATCGAGCAATGTCGGAACGGTCAAGATGGCCATGCAGATGCAGCCGCGCGAGATGTGGGAGATGTACAGCCTGGTTGGCTTTGGGCAAAAGCCGCAACTGCCCTTTCCCGGAGCGGTCAGCGGCCGCTTGCGGGCTCACAAGACCTGGCGACCGATCGAGCAGGCGACCATGAGCTATGGCTACGGCCTGTCGGCCAGCCTGTTCCAGTTGGCCCATGCCTACAGCGTGTTTGCCCGCGATGGTCAGCTGGTGCCGGTGACCCTGCTCAAGGCCGATAACGCGGTGGGCGGAGTGCGGGTGCTCCAGGCCAAGCACGCCCAGTCGGTGCGCCATATGCTGCACCTGGTGGCCGGCCCCGGGGGCACCGCGCCCAAGGCACAGACCATGGGTTATTCGGTGGGCGGGAAAACTGGCACCGCGCACAAGCAGGAGGGGCGGGGCTATGCGAGTAAAAAATACCGTGGCTTCTTTGTCGGCCTGGCCCCGGTGGAGCAGCCGCGCATTGTGGTGGCCGTGATGATCGATGAGCCCACCGCCGGCAGGTACTACGGCGGCGATGTGGCCGCGCCGGTGTTCAGCGAGACGGTGCAGCAGTCGTTGCGACTGCTCGGCATCCAGCCCGATATGGCGGTCAAGCCGCAAATCATCGCCCAGTCGGTGGAGGAGAGCTTCTGATGCAGCAGTTGCGCACCCCCGAGCAGGCCGCGCAGTGGCTGCGATTTCATGTCAGGGGCAATCTGCGCACCGACAGCCGCCAGGTCGGCGATGGTGATGGCTTCATAGCCTGGCCTGGTGCCACAGTCGATGGGCGGCGCTTTGTGGCGGCGGCGCTGCAACAGGGTGCTGCCGCCTGCCTGGTCGAGCAGCAGGGGCTGGAGCCGGCATTGGAAGATGGGCGCATTGCGGCCTATACCGGGCTCAAGGCCGATTGCGGCCCGATTGCTGCGGCCTATTACGAGATGCCCTCGCGCCAGATTGACGTGCTGGCGGTGACCGGCACCAATGGCAAGACCACCACCACCTGGTGGTTGGCCCAGGCCTTGTCGGCCTTGCCTACACCCATGCCCTGCGGGCTGATCGGAACGCTGGGCGTGGGGCACGCAAAGCAGCCGGATCAGCTCGAGGGGGCTGTGGCCAGCACCGGACTGACCACGCCCGACCCGGTCCTGCTGCAGGCCACCCTGCGCAGTTTTGTAGCCGCCGGGCTGACAGCCTGCGCGATCGAAGCTTCCTCCATCGGCATCGTCGAGCACCGGCTCGGGGGCACCCGGATCCGCACTGCGGTGTTCACCAATTTCACTCAGGACCACCTGGATTACCACGGCAGCATGCAGGCCTACTGGCGGGCCAAGGCGGCACTGTTTGACTGGCCAGACTTGCAGGCGGCGGTGGTCAATCTGGATGATGAGCGTGGCGCCGAGCTGGCTGCTCATCTGCAGGAACTGGCACTTGATCTGTGGACCGTGTCGTGCGCAAAGCCGGCACGCCTGCAAGCGTGCGACATCAGCGCCATCGGGCAGGGGCTGCGTTTCACTGTGTGCGAGGGGTCGCAGCGGATCGCGCTGTCCACCCAGGCGCTGGGACGATACAACGTGAGCAATTTGCTGGGGGTGATCGCTGCCATGCGCACCTTGGGCGTGACGCTGGCCGATGCGGTTCAAGCTTGCCGCACACTGCATGCGGTGCCGGGCCGGATGGAGACGGTCAGCCTGCCCGAGATCAGTGGCACGGCCCAGGGCTTGCCCCTGGTGGTGGTTGACTATGCCCACACGCCCGATGCACTGGCCCAGGCCTTACAGGCACTGCAAGCGCAGGCGGCTCAGCGCGGCGGACAACTCTGGTGTGTGTTTGGCTGCGGCGGCGATAGGGATGTGTTCAAGCGTCCGCTGATGGGTGCCATGGCAGGGCGTTATGCGGATCGGGTGCTAATCACCAGCGACAACCCGCGCAAGGAAAAGCCCGAAGCCATCATCAGTCAGATCCTCCTTGGTCTGGAGGGGCGCAGCGATGTGGAGGTGCAGACAGATCGGGCGCTGGCCATTGCCCAGGCCCTGGAACAGGCTGATGCGCGTGATGTGGTGCTGGTGGCCGGCAAGGGCCATGAGGGCTACCAGGATGTGGGCAGTGGCCGCATCCCGTTTTCCGATCGCCTAGAGGTGCGCAAGGCGCTACAAGCCCGCATGCGTGCCACCGCAGCAGCAGGAGGCCTGACTTGAGCGCGGCTGACTTGGCGACCCTGTTCACTCTGGGCCAGGCCCGCGACTGGATTGCCGGAGCGCGCCTGATCGGTGAGGGTCAGACTGCGGTGCGGCGGGTGCATACCGACACACGCACCCTGTTGGCAGGCGACCTATTCGTGGCCTTGCAGGGCGAGCGCTTTGACGCCAATGCGTTTTTGCCGCAAGCGCGCGACAAGGGAGCGGTGGCTGCATTGTGCAGCGATGAGACGGCCCTGCGCCTGAGCGGATTGCCTGGCCTGGTGGTGAACGACAGCCGGCGTGCGCTCGGCCAGCTTGCCAGCGCCTGGCGCGCCCAGTTCAGCCTGCCCCTGATTGCTGTCACTGGCAGCAACGGCAAGACCACGGTCACCCAGATGATCGCCAGCATCCTGAGGGCCTGGAAGCCCGAGTCGGTGTTGGCCACACAAGGCAATCTGAACAACGAGATCGGCGTGCCGCTGACCCTTTTGCGCCTGAGCGCCCGGCACCAACTGGCGGTGCTGGAGCTGGGGATGAACCACCCGGGCGAAATCTCCTTGCTGGCTGCCATGGCGCGTCCGACGGTGGGCCTGGTGAACAATGCGCAACGCGAGCATCAGGAGTTCATGACCAGTATCGAGGAAGTGGCGCGAGAAAACGGCGCGGTGATCGGGGCCCTGGGTCCAGATGGCACGGCTGTGTACCCGGCCGACGATACCTGGAGTGCGTTGTGGCAGAGTCTGGCAGGGAAGCGGCCGCAACTGAGCTTTGCCTTGGGCGGGCAGCAACAAGACGCCTCGGTGGTGGCCAGCCCACCGAGTTGGACCACGGCGGGCTGGCAGGTGCAGGCACGTACGCCCGTCGGCCTTCTGGCCTACAGCTTGCACGTGGCCGGCCTGCACAATGTGAAAAACTCACTGGCGGCAGTGGCTTGCGCCCTTGCTGTGGGCGTGCCGTTGGCGGCGATCGCTCAGGGCCTGGGGTCGTTCCAGCCAGTGCAGGGTCGTACCCGCACCATGGCGCTGACGCTGGCCGGGCGGGCTCTGACCCTGGTGGATGACAGTTACAACGCCAACCCCGATTCGGTGCTGGCGGCCATCGATGTGCTGGCTGGCCTGAACGGCCCGCGGCTTCTGGTGCTGGGCGATATGGGTGAGGTCGGCAACCAGGGGCCGGAATTTCACGCCGAGATCGGCGCCTATGCACGTACCCGTGGCATCGAAAATTTTTTCGCGCTGGGAGAACAAACCCGCGCCAGCCTGCAGGCCTATGGCGGTGGCCAGCACTTTGCCGACATTGACAGCCTCAATGCAGCCGTGCTGGACAACTTGCCCCATCTGGCCAGCGTGCTGGTCAAGGGCTCGCGCTTCATGAAGATGGAACAGGTGGTGCAGGCCCTCGCCACACAGGCCCAGGTGGAACAAGGAGAAGCCTATGCTGCTTAGCCTGGCGCAATGGTTGCAGTCGCTCTCACCCGAATTCGGATTTTTCCGGGTCTTTCAGTACCTCACCTTTCGAGCGGTGATGGCTGCATTGACCGCGCTGCTGATCGGCCTGTTTGCCGGCCCCTATGTCATTCGCCGGCTGACCGAGCTGAAGATCGGCCAACCGGTGCGTGGCTACGGCATCGACCAGCACCTGGTCAAAAGCGGTACCCCCACCATGGGCGGGGTACTGATCCTGCTGTCAATCGCGATTGCCACCTTGCTCTGGTTTGACCTGTCCAATCGCTTTGTCTGGATAGTGCTGCTGGTCATGCTGGGCTATGGCGCCATCGGCTGGGCCGATGACTGGCGCAAGGTGGTGAACAAGGACCCCGAAGGCATGCCCTCCAGGGAAAAATATTTCTGGCAGTCGCTCATAGGCGTACTGGCCGCGCTCTATCTGGTGTTCAGCATTTCGGAAAGCAGCAACCTGCGGGTGCTGGAGCTGTTTTTCCAGTGGGTTGCCTCTGGCTTTGATATCAACCTGCCGCCCAAGGCCGGCCTGCTGCTTCCATTCTTCAAGGAGGTGAGTTACCCGCTTGGCGTGTTTGGCTTTGTCATCCTGACCTACCTGGTCATTGTCGGCGCAAGCAATGCAGTCAATTTGACCGACGGCCTGGATGGCCTAGCCATCATGCCGGTAGTGATGGTTGGCTCGGCCCTGGGCGTTTTTGCCTATGTCACCGGCAGCGCGGTCTACTCCAGGTATCTGTTTTTCCCCTACATCCCCGGTTCAGGCGAACTGCTCATCTTCGCTGCAGCCCTGGCAGGGGCCGGCCTGGCCTTTCTCTGGTTCAATGCCCACCCGGCGCAGGTATTCATGGGCGATGTGGGCGCACTGGCCCTGGGCGGTGCGTTGGGCACCATTGCTGTCATCGTGCGCCAGGAAATCGTGCTGGCCATCATGGGTGGCGTGTTTGTGGCCGAGGCCCTCTCGGTGATGCTGCAGGTGGGCTACTTCAAATACACCCGGCGCCGCTATGGCCAAGGCCAGCGCCTGTTCAAGATGGCGCCCTTGCACCACCATTTCGAGAAAGCCGGCTGGAAAGAAACCCAGGTTGTGATCCGTTTCTGGATCATCACCATGATGCTGTGCCTGGTCGGCCTGTCAACCCTGAAACTCAGATGAGCGCTGACGAATCCATACCCACAGGCAAGGCCTTGCATCACGCAGCAGAGAGCGCGTCCGAGAACGCACCCAGCATGCCGCTGCCGTCCTCGTCTGGCCAGGTGGTGCCACAGGCCGGGCCCGACAACCCGCTGCAGGAGCCGCCATTGGCCCAGGTGCGAGTCAAGCCCTTGCCTGAAAGCCTGACGGCCGCGCGTGATGCGGCCAGCTTTGTGGCGCAGTTGTTTGCCCAGCCAGTGAGCGCCGAGCCGCAGTCGCATGGGGATGATCAGGCCGTGCCCGAGGAAGAAGCGGTGGTCGCCGTGCCGGCCAGCCCGGCCGATGCTACGAGCGACATCGATGCGCCTGCGGCGACGTCCTTGCAGGGCTTGCCGGTGCTGGTGCTGGGGCTGGGCGCGTCCGGCCTGGCAATGGCGCGCTGGTGTGTGCGTCAGGGCGCGCATGTGACCGTGGCCGACACGCGCGAGGCCCCGCCGCAGCTGCCTGGCCTGCGTCAGGAGCTCCCGGGCGTGAAATTCATTGGTGGCGACTTCACGCCTGACTTGTTGCAGGCAGCCGGGGACGCGTGCGCTGGCAGTGGCATTCGCGCCGTCTTCAAAAGTCCGGGACTGACTCCGTCCATGGTCGGGGTGGTGTGGCAGGCAGCCCAGCAACAGGGCCTGTGGCTGGGCGGTGAACTCGATCTGTTTGTACATGCACTGCGCGCCCTGCGGGCCGAGCGCAGCTACACCCCCAGGCTGCTGGCGGTCACCGGCACCAATGGCAAGACCACCACCACCGCCCTGGCTGCAGCCCTTATCGGCCATGCCGGCAAGAGCGTGGTCGCGGCGGGCAATATCGGCCCCAGCCTGCTCGACGAGCTGATGCGCTGCCTGGATGCCCAAGCGCTGCCAGAGGTCTGGGTGCTCGAGCTCTCAAGCTTTCAGCTCGAAGGGGTGCAAGGTTTTGAGCCGTTGGCGGCGACGGTGCTCAACCTGACGCAAGATCACCTGGACTGGCATGGCGACATGCAGGGCTATGCCGCGGCCAAGGCGCGCATCTTTGGCCAGCAGGGCCTGATGATCCTCAATCGCGACGACCCTCAGGTAATGGCGATGCTGAACCCGGCAGTCAAGGTGCCTGCGAGAAAAACAGCCGCCGCTGCCACATCGGGCACTGAGGCCACCCATTTCACCGCCGAGAACCTGGCCACTACGCGCAGCAAGCCTCAGAGGACCAGGGAGCGTGAATATTTGAGCTTTGGCGCCGACATGCCGCAGCGCGCAGGCGATTACGGCCTGGAACTCAACCATGGCATGGCCTGGCTGGTCAGGGCCCAGCCTGCAGATCCCACGCTCAAGCGCCGCCGACCTGAAGCGCAGGAGTTGTTTATCCAGCGGCTGATGCCAGCTGGTGCCCTGCGCATCCGAGGCCGCCACAATGCCACCAACGCGCTGGCCGCCATCGCCCTGGCACAGGCAGCCGGATGTGCGCTGGCGCCGCTGCTGTACGGTTTGCGCGAGTACCAGGGTGAGCCGCACCGGGTCGAGCCGGTCGGTGTGATCCAGGAGGTGGAGTATTTCGACGACAGCAAGGGCACCAATGTGGGCGCCACAGTGGCTGCCCTCAACGGCCTGGGCGCCGAGCGCAAGGTGGTGGCGATACTGGGTGGCGATGGCAAGGGGCAGGATTTTTCTCCACTGGCAGCGCCAGTAGCGCAGCATGCGCGCGCCGTGGTTCTGATCGGCCGTGATGCCCACCTGATACGTGCCGCCCTGGCGCAGGGGGGTGTGCCAGTGCTGCAGGCCGACAGCCTGCCCGATGCGGTGCGCGAGGCAGCCGGGCTGGCCCGTCCGGGCGACGCGGTTCTACTCTCGCCAGCTTGCGCCAGTTTTGACATGTTTGACAACTATGAACACCGTGCCCGGGTGTTTGTGGCGGCAGTACAGGCACTGGCGCAGCAAGCCGGGGTGGTGTTGGAGGCCGGGGCATGAGCCTGCTGTCACTGAACCTGTCGCATTGGTTCGGAGGCAAGGCCGCCGCCACCGAGGCCTTGCCGGTGCGTCTGGGCCAGCCTGCCTGGCAGGAGGGCGCCGGGCGGCCGGTGCGGCTGTCGGGCATCGACCAGCCGCTGATCTGGGTGGCGGTGGCCCTGCTGGCCTGGGGGCTGGTGATGGTCTATTCGGCCTCCATTGCGATGCCAGACAACCCGAAATTCTCCCGCTATCTGCACACCCATTTCCTGATGCGCCATATGTTTTCACTGGCGGTGGCGTTTGTGGTGGCCCTGATTGCCTTTCAGGTGCCGATGCAGACCTGGGAAAAGGCGGCGCCCTGGTTGTTTGTCGCCTCCCTGGTGCTGCTGATCGTGGTGCTGATTCCCTTTGTCGGCAAGGGTGTCAATGGAGCGCGGCGCTGGATCGCGCTGGGGGTGATGAATTTTCAGCCTTCCGAGTTGGCCAAGTTTGCCGTCCTGCTCTATGCGGCCGATTACATGGTGCGCAAGATGGAGGTCAAGGAACGTTTTTTCCGTGCGGTGCTGCCCATGGGCGTGGCCGTTGCGGTGGTGGGCATGCTGCTGCTGGCTGAGCCCGATATGGGCGCCTTCATGGTGATTGCAGTCATCGCCATGGGCATCCTGTTCCTTGGCGGAGTCAACGCCCGCATGTTCTTTCTGATCGCATCGATCCTGCTGGTGGCTTTTGTACTGATGATTGCCTTGAGCGAGTGGCGGCGCGAGCGCATCTTTGCCTACCTCAACCCCTGGGACGAAAAACACGCCCTGGGCAAGGGCTACCAGCTCTCGCACGCGCTGATCGCTGTTGGCCGCGGGCAGATTTTCGGGGTGGGTCTGGGTGGCAGCGTGGAAAAACTGCATTGGCTACCGGAGGCGCACACGGATTTCCTGCTGGCAGTGATTGGAGAGGAATTCGGACTGGTGGGCGTGCTGACTGTGATCGGCCTGTTCCTTTGGATGGTGCGGCGCATCATGCATATCGGCCGCCAGGCGATTGCCATGGACCGGGTATTTGCCGGCCTGGTGGCTCAGGGCGTGGGAATCTGGATCGGTTTTCAGGCCTTCATCAACATGGGTGTCAACCTGGGCGCCTTGCCAACCAAGGGCCTGACCCTACCCCTGATGAGCTATGGCGGTTCGGCCATCCTGATGAACTTGCTTGCCCTGGCTGTTGTCCTGCGCATCGACTATGAGAACCGGCTGCTGATGCAAGGGGGGCGCGCATGAGCAAATCCGCCCTGATCATGGCCGGCGGAACCGGTGGCCATATATTCCCCGGTCTGGCACTGGCCGAGGCTTTGCGCGGCTGCGGCTGGCGGGTGCACTGGCTGGGCAATGCCAAGGGCATGGAAGGTGAGCTGGTGCCAGCGCGCGGCTTCGCCTTTGAGCACATCGACTTTATGGGTGTGCGCGGCAAGGGATTGATGACGCTGGCGCTGCTGCCCCTGCGTCTGCTCAAGGCCTTTTGGCAAAGTCTGGCAGTGGTGCGCCGGGTCGGCCCTCAGGTGGTGGTGGGGCTGGGCGGCTACATCACCTTTCCCGGCGGCATGATGAGTGTATTGCTGGGCAAGCCGCTGGTGCTGCACGAGCAGAACTCGGTGGCCGGCATGGCCAACAAGGTGTTGGCCGGTGTGGCCGACCGTGTGTACACCGCCTTTCCCGAGGTGCTGGCCAAGGGGCAGTGGGTGGGCAACCCGCTGCGCAGTGCCTTCCTGCAGCAGGCGGCGCCCGAACTGCGTTTTGCCCAGCGCAGTGGCCCACTGCGTTTGCTGGTGGTGGGCGGCAGCCTGGGTGCACGGGCACTCAACGACACCGTGCCACAAGCGCTGGCGCTGATTCCCGCGGACCAGCGGCCCCTGGTGCTCCATCAAAGCGGCGCCAGGCAGCTGCAGGCCCTGCAGACGGCCTATGCATCCGCCGGAGTACACGCTGAGCTGACGCCCTTCATCGAGGACACCGCGCAGGTGTTTGCCCAGGCCGATCTGGTCATCTGTCGCGCCGGTGCCAGCACCGTGACTGAAATCGCAGCGGTTGGCGCCGCTGCCCTGTTCGTGCCCTTTCCCTTTGCGGTGGACGATCACCAGACCCACAATGCACGTTACCTGACAGACCGGGGCGCTGGCATCTTGCTCGATCAGCGCGCGCTGACCGCCGAGCATCTGGCCGGGCTGCTGCAAGGTCTGAATCGCGCCACCCTGCTGGACTGGGCGCAGCGCGCCCACCAGCTGAAAAAAACCGAGGCCACCCAGGCCCTGGTCGATGCCTGCGAGGAACTGGCGCGATGAAACACGCGATCAAGCACATCCACTTCGTTGGCCTGGGCGGCTCGGGCATGTCCGGCATTGCCGAGGTACTGCACAACCTGGGCTATGTGATCAGCGGCTCGGATCTGGCTGACAGCGCCAGCCTGCGTCGCCTCGCATCCTTGGGGATTCGCACCCATGTCGGTCATGCGGTGGGACATGTCGAGGGTGCCGATGCAGTGGTGACCTCCACCGCAGTGCAGGCCGACAACCCGGAGGTGCTCGCTGCGCGCGCCATGCGGATTCCGGTGGTGCCGCGGGCCATCATGCTGGCCGAGCTGATGCGACTGAAAAAAGGCATCGCCATCGCCGGCACGCACGGCAAGACCACCACCACCAGCCTGGTGGCCAGCGTGCTGGCCGAGGCCGGGCTGGACCCGACTTTTGTCATCGGCGGGCGGCTCAACAGCGCTGGTGCCAATGCCCGCCTGGGCAGCGGAGAGTACATCGTGGTTGAGGCCGATGAAAGCGACGCCTCCTTCCTCAACCTGCTGCCGGTGCTGGCGATTGTCACCAACATCGACGCCGACCACATGGAGACCTACGGGCACGACTTCAATCGCCTCAAGCAGGCCTTTGTGGATTTTGTCCATCGGATGCCTTTTTATGGCAGCGCCATCCTGTGCATTGACAATGAGGCGGTGCGCGAGATCGTGACCGAAGTCTCGTGTCCGGTGACCAGTTACGGCTTTGCCGAGGATGCCCAGGTGCGCGCACTCAATGTGCGGGCCGTGGCCGGACAGATGCATTTCACGGTGCAGCGGCGCAATGGTGTGGTGCTGCCTGATCTGGAGGTGGTGCTCAACCTGCCGGGTCGCCATAACGTGCTCAACGCCCTATCGGCAATCGCCGTGGCGGCCGAGCTCGACATCGCCGATACCGACCTGCTGCGGGCGCTGGCCGAGTTCAAGGGTGTGGGCCGGCGCTTTCAGCGCTATGGCGAGGTGGCCGCCAAGCACGGTGGTGCCTTCACGCTGATTGATGACTATGGCCATCATCCGGTGGAGATGGCCGCCACCCTGGAGGCGGCGCGTGGCGCCTTTCCGCAGCGCCGCCTGCTGCTGGCTTTCCAGCCGCACCGCTTCACCCGCACCCGCGATTGCTTCGAAGACTTCGTCAAGGTCATCGGCGAGGCCGATGCCGTGCTGCTGGCCGAGGTCTACCCGGCTGGCGAGGAGCCGATCGTGGCTGCCGATGGCCGCAGTCTGGCGCGTGCCTTACGCGTGGCAGGCAAGGTGGAGCCGGTTTTTGTCGATGACATCGCCAACATGCCGCAGGCCATTGTGGACAACGCCCGCGATGGTGATGTGCTGCTGTGCATGGGGGCCGGTTCAATCGGTGTGGTGGCGGCCAAGGTGCTTCAGTTGCAAGGGGCAGCCAAGCAATGAACGCCAAGCCCACGGCCATGCCCACGACAATGCCCAGTCAGCCCGGCGTGGACTCTCAAGCGCGGGTGCTGGGCACGGTGGCGGTGCTCATGGGTGGGCGGTCGGCAGAGCGCGAAATTTCCATCCTGTCGGGCACGGGCGTGCTGCAGGCGCTGCGATCGCATGGTGTGGATGCCCACGCCTTTGACCCGGCCGAACGCGACTTGTGCGATCTCAGTCATGAGGGCTTTGAGCGCTGCTTCATCGCACTGCATGGACGTTTTGGCGAGGACGGAACGGTGCAGGGCGCACTTGAACTGCTGCGCATTCCCTACACCGGCTCGGGCGTGCTGGCCTCGGCCATGGCGATCGACAAGGTGATGACCAAGCGTATCTGGCAGGCCGAGGGGCTGCCCACGCCAGCCTGGCGCCAGGTGGACAGCGCGGCAGCCACGCGCGACGCCCTGGCCGCGCTGGGCCGGCCCATGATCGTGAAGCCTGCGCGCGAAGGTTCCTCCATCGGCCTGAGCAAGGTGAGTGAGCCCGGTCAGTGCGAGGCAGCCTATCTGGCCGCCGCCAGGGAAGATGAACAAGTGCTGTGTGAACAGTTCATCAGCGGCGAGGAGCTCACTGTGCCGGTATTGGGCTCGGGTGAGCAAGCGCGCGCACTGCCAGTGATCCGCATTGTGGCGCCCGGGGGCAACTACGACTACCAGAACAAGTATTTCACCGACGAGGTGAAATACCTGGTGCCCAGCGGTTTGCCTGCGGCCGAGGAGGAGCGGCTGCAACACCTGGTGCTGCAGGCCTACCAGGTGCTGGGTTGCCGCGGCTGGGCCCGCGCCGATGTGATGGTCGATGCGGCCACCCGCCAGCCCTGGTTGCTGGAAATCAACACCGCGCCGGGCATGACCGGTCATTCGCTGGTGCCAATGTCGGCACGTGCCGATGGCATCAGCTACGAAGAACTCTGTGTGCGCCTGTTGCAGGCAGCCACTCTCGATCACCCGCGGGAGCCTGCATGAGAAGCCCAGTGCCCGTGCCCTTCGATATCCGCTTCATGCGCATGGTGAGCAGCCTGTTGTTTCTGATCTTTGTCGTCATGGCTTTGAGCGCCCTGGCCCACCTGATCCTGAGGCATCCGTTTTTCGCCATCCGCGGCGTCACGGTGATGGGTGATATCGAGCACAACAATGCGTTGACCCTGCGTGCCAATGTGGGCCCACATCTGGCTGGCACTTTCTTCACCATTGACCTGGAGGCAGCCCGCAGCGCCTTTGAGGCGATGCCCTGGGTCCGCCAGGCAGTGGTCCAGCGCGCCTTTCCGAATCGGCTCAAGGTCACGCTGCAGGAACAGCGGGTGGCCGCTTACTGGGGCGAGGAGGGCGAACTCAAGTTGCTCAATATGCAGGGCGAAGTGTTCGAGGCCAACCTGGGCGAAATCGAGCAGGAAAAGCTGCCACGCCTGAGCGGGCCGCTCAGCCAGTCACGCCAGATCCTGCTGGTCTACCAGACCTTGCGTCCGCAGTTTGAGCGACTTCTTTCCCTGTCGATTGAGGAACTCACCCTCAGCGGCCGTGGTGTCTGGCATATGCGCCTGGACAACGGCGCTCAGATCATGCTGGGCTCCGGCCAGGGTGAGGAGGTGGTGGAGCGCAGCTGGCAATTTGCCCAGACCCTGACCCAGGTGGCATCGCGCTACGGACGAACACCTTCGGCCCTGGAGTCTGCGGACCTGCGCCACGAAGACGGTTATGCGCTGCGGCTGCGTGGGGTCAGCACGCTGGTGCCGGCTGCGCCTCCAAACAGGAAATAGGAAACACAGGACCAATACGAACAGCGGGAACGCTTATGGCAAAAGAATACAAAGACTTGATCGTGGGGCTGGATATCGGCACCGCCAAGGTCATGGCAGTGGTGGCTGAGGTGATGCCGGACGGTGCGCTCAAACTCGCCGGCCTGGGAGTGGCCCCTGGCAATGGCTTGAAGCGAGGCGTGGTGGTGAACATCGATGCCACAGTGCAAAGCATCCAGCTGGCCCTGAAAGAGGCCGAGCTGATGGCCGATTGCAAGATCACCCGGGTCTACACCGGCATCACTGGCAGCCATATCCGTGGCCTCAATTCCAGCGGCATGGTGGCGGTGAAGGACAAGGAGGTCAGCGCGGCCGATGTGGTGCGGGTGGTGGAAACGGCCAAGGCGATCAATATTCCGTCTGACCAGCGTCTGCTGCTGGTGGAGCCGCAGGAATTCATCATCGATGGACAGGATGTGCGCGAGCCGATCGGCATGAGCGGTATCCGCCTGGAAGCCAGGGTACACATCGTCACCGGTGCCCAAAGCGCAGCCGAAAACATCATCAAGTGTGTGCGTCGTTGCGGCCTGGAGGTGGAGCAGTTGATGCTCAATCCGCTGGCCTCCAGCCTGTCCGTGTTGACCGAGGATGAGAAAGAGCTGGGCGTGGCGCTGGTGGACATTGGCGCGGGCACCACCGATGTGGCGGTGTTCACCGGTGGCGCCATTCGCCATACCGCCGTCATTCCAATTGCCGGCGATCTGATCACCAGCGACGTGGCCATGGCCCTGCGCACCCCGACCAAGGACGCCGAGGACATCAAGGTGGAGAGCGGCTACGCCAAACAGCTGCTGGCCGATCCCGAGCAACAAGTGGAGGTGCCTGGCCTGGGCGACCGCGGTCCGCGCATGCTCAGCCGCCAGGCATTGGCCGGAGTGATCGAGCCGCGGGTGGAGGAAATTTTCTCACTGGTGCATCAGGTGCTGCGCGAATCGGGCTGCGAAGAGGTGCTCTCCTCGGGCATTGTGCTCACTGGCGGCAGTGCGGTCATGCCGGGCATGGTCGAGTTGGGCGAGGACATCTTTCTCAAGCCGGTCCGCCGTGGCATACCCAACTATTCCGGCGCCCTGGCCGACATGGTGGCCCAGCCGCGCGCGGCCACGGTGATGGGCCTGCTCGAGGAAGCCAGGCTGGCACGTATGCGAGGGCTCAAGGTGTCGGGCAAGCATGGCTCGATGAAGTCGGCCTTTGGCCGCGTCAAGGATTGGTTTGTGGGTAATTTCTGATGTTGAACAAACTCTGGCTGGCTCGAAGTTCTCCACACGCCTGCTGGCACTGTCTGGGGCCGCCCTCATGAAACCCAGCCCGGATCAAGAAACAACAAATCTGTTTAGTGGCAACTGCAAGCATCAAGGAGCACAAAATGCCTATCGAAATGATTGAAGATGAAACCTTCAGCCTGGGAACCCTGATCAAGGTGATCGGGGTGGGAGGTGGTGGAGGCAACGCGGTCGAGCACATGATCATGCGCGAGGTGCAGGGCGTGGAGTTCATCTGTGCCAACACCGATGCCCAGGCCCTGGCCCGCAGCAGTGCCCACAAGAACATCCAGCTTGGCAACAGCGGGCTGGGCGCCGGCAGCAAGCCCGAAAAAGGCCGCGAGGCGGCCGAATTGGCCGAGGATGATATCCGCGAGGCGATTCATGGCGCGCATATGCTCTTCATCACCGCAGGCATGGGGGGCGGCACCGGTACCGGCGCCGCGCCGGTGATTGCGCGTGTAGCCAAGGACATGGGTATCCTGACCGTGGGCGTGGTGACCAAGCCCTTTGACTGGGAGGGCGGTCGGCGCATGACCAATGCCGATGCCGGACTGGCCGAACTGGAGGCCAATGTCGACTCCCTGATTGTGGTGCTCAATGAAAAACTGCTGGAAGTGCTGGGCGACGATGTGACCCAGGACGAAGCCTTTGCCCATGCCAACGATGTCTTGAAAAATGCAGTGGGCGGGATTGCGGAAATCATCAATGTGCCAGGCCATGTGAATGTCGACTTTGAAGATGTGCGCACCGTGATGGGTGAGCCGGGCAAGGCGATGATGGGCACCGCGCTGGCCAGCGGCCCCGACCGGGCGCGCATTGCCGCCGAGCAGGCGGTGGCCTGTCCACTGCTCGAGGGCATCGACCTGTCTGGCGCCAAGGGGGTGCTGGTGCTGATCACGGCCGCCAAGGGCTCGCTCAAGCTGTCTGAGTCCAAGACCGCCATGACCACCATCCGCAACTTTGCCTCGCCGGAAGCACATGTTATTTACGGCACCGCCTACGACGATGATCTGGGTGAGGAGATCCGGGTCACCGTGGTCGCCACCGGCCTGTCGCGCAATGGAGTCCGCCGCGCGGCGCCACCGCTGCAGGTGTTGCGCACCGGCACCGACAATGCGCCGTTCCAGGTGCCGGCTTCAAGCCCAGTCAGCAACCATCATGCTGGTGCGCAGCCCGCAAGCGGACTGGCCCAGCCCGACTATGGCTCGATGCAGGGCCCGGCGGTATGGCGCAACCGCACCACGGCTGCGGCCCGGGTCGATGCCCTGTCCTCAGGCGGCATGGAAGACTTCGAGATACCGGCCTTTCTGCGCAAGCAGGCAGACTGAGGGGTCAGGACCGACGGCCACCGGTCCTTAGCCCAGGCCCCGCCTTGTCAAAGTTCTGTGGCGGGCCCAGGCGTGCAGGCCGGGTGCCCTCATACAATTCGATAGTGCTTCAACAAAGAACCCTCAAGTCCCTGACCCGCGCTGTTGGCGTAGGCCTGCACAGTGGCCAGCGTGTCGAGATCACGCTGCGTCCGGCGGCGCCCGACCGCGGCATTGTGTTTCGGCGCATCGACCTGCCCCAGCCGGTCGAGATCCCGGTCTCTGCCACGGCGGTCAGCGACACCCGGCTGGCTTCCACCCTCTCCCATGGCAATGCCAAGGTGCACACGGTCGAACATCTGATGTCGGCCTGCGCCGGCCTGGGCATCGACAATCTGTATGTGGATATCACGGCCGAGGAGGTTCCCATTCTGGACGGCTCGGCGGCCTCCTTCGTCTTTCTTCTGCAGAGCGCGGGCATCGAGGTGCAGAATGCGCCGCGCCGCTTCATTCGAATGAGTAAGCCAATCGAGGTGCATGAAGGCCAGGGCGCGAGCGCAAAATGGGCGCGGCTAGAGCCCTTCCATGGCTACAAGCTCAAATTCGAGATCGAGTTTGACCATCCGGCGGTGGACAGCACCGGCCAGCGGGTGGAATTTGACATGAGCGTGAACCACTACGCGCGCGACATTGCGCGCGCACGCACCTTCGGCTTCACCCGCGATGTGGAAATGATGCGTGCCAACGGCCTGGCTCTGGGCGGAGGCCTGGACAATGCGATCGTGATGGACGATTACAAGGTGCTCAATGCCGGCGGCTTGCGCTACGACGACGAATTTGTCAAACACAAGATCCTGGATGCTATGGGCGACCTCTACATCCTGGGCAAACCGCTGTTGGCGGCCTACAGCGCATTCCGCTCAGGCCATGCCCTCAACAACAAGCTGCTGCGTGAACTGCTGGCGCGCAGTGATGCCTGGGAAATCGTCACCTTTGAGAACGAGCAACTCGCCCCCCGCGGCTTTGTCCAGCCGACCCGGGCCTGGTGACTGGCATCGGGGCACACCATGCTGCTGTTTCGCTGGCTGATCCTGCTGCTGCTTCTGGGTGCGGCAGTTTGTTTTACCTTTTACGCCGGCACCGGCCAGCCGCGCTATCGACGCTGGGGCTTGCTGACACTCAAGTGGACCCTGATAGCGGCCGCCGGCTTCTTTGCCGTGCTGATTCTCGAACGCATCGCCTGAATGCCCCAGTGGCCTGCCGGATGGCAAGGCTAGTGGCTGCGGCCGCCGCGGTACATGCCGCTGCTCTTGCGCGTCAATGGGGTGGCTTGCGCCAGCCGCTGCATGGATTGTCCGGCATGGGCGTGGGTGATGGCCAGGCCCAGGGCATCGGCGGCGTCTGGCCCAGGCAGGCCGGGCAGCTTGAGCAGGCGTCTGACCATCTCCTGCACCTGGGTCTTGTGCGCGCGGCCATGGCCGACCACCGCCTGCTTCATCTGCAGGGCTGTGTACTCGGCTACCGTCAGCCCGCTGCTGACCAGCGCACTGATACAGGCGCCGCGCGCTTGGCCCAAAAGCAGTGTGGACTGTGGGTTGACGTTGACAAACACAATTTCCGCGGCTGCCTGGGTGGGCTGGTAGCGCTGCACCACTTCCTGCACTCCTTCAAACAGCACCTTCAGTCGCGCAGGCAGGTCGCCCTGCGCCTGGCTGCTGGTGCTGATGGTGCCGCTGGCCACATAGCCAAGGCGCTGGCCCTGCACATCAATCAAACCGAAACCGGTGGTGCGCAGGCCGGGGTCTATGCCAAGGATGCGCATGCTCATGGCAGTTCCGCGTGCCATAGGCGCGCGGCGATGACGGCGGTGCGCTCGGTCAGATAGGCCGATTCGGGCAATTTTTCAAAATAGCGTGGGCGTGGCAGCATGACCGCCAGCCGCGCCGCCTCCCAGGGCGAGAGTTGCGCCGCCGACTTGCGGAAGTAGTGGCGCGCGGCGGCTTCGGCGCCAAAGACCCCTTCGCCCCATTCCACATGGTTGAGGTAGAGCTCCAGAATGCGACGCTTGTCCAGCAGCAGCTCCAGCAAAACAGTCAGGACAAACTCTTGCCCCTTGCGCAACAGGGTGCGTTCACCCGAGAGAAATAGGTTTTTTGCCAACTGCTGGG
Organism: Burkholderiaceae bacterium; assembly: GCA_964228805.1. Taxonomy (GTDB): domain Bacteria; phylum Pseudomonadota; class Gammaproteobacteria; order Burkholderiales; family Burkholderiaceae_C; genus Hylemonella. The sequence goes on along the minus strand of CAXRBE010000132.1, from coordinate 9,012 downwards.
TGATGGTGGAGCCGCCCACGAGCTTGAGCGGCCGGTTGGTGCTGTTGCCGTTGGCGGCGCGCCTGGATGCCTGAACCTGGGCCTGGGTGTTTTTCTGCCAGGCTTTCTCCATGGCCTCCCAGTCCACGCCATCGTGATAGCTGAAGGCATCATCTTCCGAGGCGATTACGGCGCGCTTGAGGTGGTCCGAGATCTGTCGGTAGTCGGCCCACTGCTGGCGCCAGGGCAGACGGCCCTTGTCGTGGTAGATGCGCCAGGCTTCGGAGCGCTCAAAGGCTGATGAGTGGGGGTTGACCAGTGCCATCAGCGCGATGCGGGCCAGAAAGAACAGCTGCAGCGCCAGCAGGGCAGCCAGCAGCAGCACGAGCCAGCGAAGCAGGGCTTTCATGGCCATTCAGGGCCGGTCCGCAAAATTGCCGACACGGGTTTCCAGGGTTTCATCGCGGGTGAAGCGAAAGCGCGACACCACGACGATCTGGTCAGCCTTGCTGCGCATGGCTGAGGAAAATCGGCCAAATGGGGCGGCGCTGCGAGCGATTGCCTCAGCCCGCAGGTCCAGTTGCGGATTGCCCGAGCTGGCCACCACCTCAGTGCCCAGCAGGCGGCCATCGGAATTGACGGTGACCATCATGGTCAGCTCACCATAAATTTTTTTGCCATCTACCTCGGGAAAATGTTCGGTGCCCTTGTCCTCGATACTGCGGCGCAGTCGGTCATAGTAGAGCGCATAGTCTTCTTCCCGGGTTGAAGGGCCGATATAGCGTTTGCGGGGCCGACCACTGTCCTGTTCGATCCGTCTCTCCAGTTCAGCCAGCAGCCGTACCAGCTGACGCCGCTTTTCCTCGCGCACCTGTTCCTCGGGGCTTGGTGGGGGGCTGGGGGACTCACGTCTGGGCTGCATGGCCATCTGCTGGCGCAACTGCGCCAGCAGCAGGGTTTGCTGCTCCTTCAACTGCTGGGCTCTTTTGCGGGCCAGGGTTTCGGCCGCATCTCCCTGCTCCTCCTGCATGGCGTAGGGCAGCGGGCTGGTGCTGCGTCGCGCGGCGGCATCGCCGCCGCCAGCCAGATTGGCTTGGGCAATGGCGCGCGCCTGCTCGGGACGTTCCTGGCTACGGGCATTGACCAGGATCACATCAAGCGGGGTGTCCTTGAAAAGGCGCTGCATGGCCAGCGGATCGACAAAGCGCACGCTCAGCACAAGCGCATGCACGACCAGCGACAGGCCGAGGGCAAGCTGTAGCGTACTGAGACGGCGCAGGTTCACGACGCCTGATTATCACCGCCTGCTGCATCGGCCTCTGCCATATCGACTGCAATTTCCAGCGGCCCGGCCGCCAACGGCTCGGCCTCGGACTCTTCCGCTTCCTCCTCGACCACCGACTGCGGCAGGGTGTCCAGCCGTTCGATCAGGCTGCCCTTGACATCCAGCGCCAGCTCATCAATCGCGCCCAGACGCACGCGCACCCTGGCGCCACGGGGCAGGTCCTGCGACCCCAGCACCGGCAATACCAGCGGCAGCTCATCGGCGCGGGCCAAATTGTCCTTGAACACCGTGGCCACCAGTTCACCGATTTGATTTTGTTGCAGATATTTCAGCGTCCAGAATCGCTCGATGGCTGCCTGGTAGCTGTTGTAGGCGCTGTGGGAGGCCTCAAAACCTGAAACGATGGAAAACAGATCGGCATCTTTGGGCCGAAACGGTGCAGCCAGGGCCGCGGTTTTGCCATGACGGGCGCAGGCAATGATCTGCCATTGGTTGACCAGGTCGGTGTAGCGTCGCAGCGGTGAGGTGCTCCAGGCGTAGCTCTTGACGCCGATGCCGGCATGGGGCAAGGCCTTGGTGCCCATGCGAACCTTGACGCCTGCAGCCAGGCTGGCCTGGCTGCGGTAGATCGCGGGTACGCCGCAGTCGGCCAGCCATTGGCCCCAGGTGCTGTTGGCCAGAATCATGGCCTCGGCCACCATCAGGTCCATCGGCGCGCCGCGCTGGCGTGTGCCGATCTGCACCTGCTCCAAGCCAGTGGGCTCGCTGTCCCCATTGCCGATCAGGCGAAAGGTGTAGTCGGGGCGATGGAAGGTCTCCGGCTTGCCACGCACCTGCTCGCGCTGTGCCTTCAGGTGTTTGGCCCAGCGATGCAAAAAGGCCAGTCTTGCCCGCAAGTCCGGCCCCAGTGGGCTGGGCGGGTCTGCTTGCGGAGCCTGCGCGGGTGCATGCAGCCAGTCTTCGGTGACCACCTGGTCGAGCTGGTCATGGCGCAGGTTGTGCTCGATCAGCACGCGCTCCAGCCTTGTTTCGTGGGCGCGCAGCTCCAGCGTGGCCTCATCCAGCGCCAGATAGAGTGAGACCGTGGGGCATTCGCGTCCTTGCTGCAAGGTGTAGCGCTGCACCACGTCGTCGGGCAGCATGGTGATTTTGTAGCCCGGCATGTAGACGGTGGACAGTCGCTCCCGGGCCACTGCATCGATCCGGTCGCCGCGCTGCACGGCCAGTCCGGGAGCGGCAATATGGATGCCTACGGTTACTGTGCCTTGCCCCAGCCCCTGCACCGACAGCGCGTCATCGATTTCGGTGGTGGCTGAGTCATCGATCGAGAAGGCCTGGGCGGTGGCCAGGGGCAGGTCATCGCGGATGTCGGGCGCCTGCAATGAGGCAAAGGCATAGCCCTTGGGAAAATTTTCAAACAGGAAGCGACGCCAATGAAACTGGTATGGAGAGTCGATGGCGCCGGCTTTCTGCAGCAGCTCCAGCGGCGCAGTGTGGCTGGCGCGCGCAGCCTCCACCACGGCCTTGTACTCGGCAGCATTCTTGTCGGGTTTGAACAGGATCTTGTAGAGCTGATCGCGGATGGCTTGCGGGCACTCGCCCAGCGCCAGCGCACTGGCCCAGTCCTGGATCTGCAACTGGAGCAGGCGTTTCTTCTCGATCGCTGCCAGTGCCTGCTGCACGATCTCGGAGGCGGCCTTGCGAAAGCGACCCTTGCCGGCGCGACGGAAGTAGTGTGGCGCCTCGTGCAGGCGCAGCAGCGCAGCCACTCGTTGCTCCAGGCTCGGCCGCTCGCCGAAGTACAAGCTGGCCAACTGGTCAAAGCCGAATTCATCCGGCGGAGCGAACTCCCAGGCCAGGTCCAGCTCGATACCCTGGCTCAGGCCCTGGGCCGATGACAGGAGCGAGGCCGGCTCCGGCTGCTCGAAGGTGAGCAGGATGTTGGCCGCCTTGACCTTGACCCGCTTGCCCGACTCCAACTCGATTTGGGAGGACGCTTCAGCAGTGGCAAGCACCCGTCCGGCCCGAAACTTGCCGGCATCTTCAAACAAGGCATACATGGGGTGGATTGTCCCACCATCCCTGGATCAGGCAGCCACATCGAGAAAGCCCAGCACCTCGTCGAGGTAGTCGGCAAAGTCATGGATGGCGTGGTCGCTGCCTTCGAGCAAGCGGATCTGGGCCCCAGGGTAACGGCCAAGCATCTCGCGCCAGTCCAGCACTTCGTCGCCCTTGGCAATCAGGGCGTAATAGCGTTGCGGCCGGCTCAGGCCCGATATGGTCAGTGCGCGCAATTCGCTCACATAGTCCGGATGGAAATAAAAGGATTCCTGCGGCTCGTGCCAGGCAGCTTGTGGGCCTACATGCCTGGCCAGATCGCGCGCCGGGTCGATCGCTGGATTGAGCAGGGCGGCACGACAGCCGGTGTGCTCGGCCACCCAAGTGGCGTAGAAGCCCCCCAAAGAAGAGCCCATGACCGCCATTTCCTGGCGCGGCCAGCTGGCGATGCCGCTCATCACCAGCTCGATGGCGGCACGCGGGGAGGCTGGCAGCTGCGGGCACCAGAAGTTCAGCCGCGGGTGCAGGTGCGCCAGGCGCTGGCGTACCAGTTGTGCCTTGGTCGATTGCGGGGATGAGCGAAATCCGTGCAGATACAACAGGTGGGTGCTAGCCATGGCATGTGCAGACGATGACCTGCATAGTAGCGCTTGGCCTGCCCAGTGGCAGCGGGCGCAGCCGGCCTGGCATTCTGCAAGCGGGACGCGGGCACGGGATAATCCCATGCATGGCGGTTGTTTTCCAGAAACCTTCCCTGCGACAGCGCATCATGCCGATCTTCCAGGGCTTTGATGGGCCGCTGGCTTTTGTGGTTTTCATGCTCGCAGGCGCCGGCTTGCTGGCCATGTATTCCTCGGGCTATGACCACGGTACCCGCTTCGTGGACCATGGGCGCAATATGCTGATTGCAGGCTTCATCATGTTTGTGCTGGCCCAGGTGCCACCCCAGCGCCTGATGGCCCTGGCGGTGCCCTTGTATGTGCTGGGTGTTGGCTTGCTGATTGCAGTGGCGATTTTCGGCATCACCAAAAAAGGAGCCCGGCGCTGGATCAACCTGGGCATTGTGATCCAGCCCAGCGAGATTCTAAAAATCGCCATGCCGCTGATGCTGGCCTGGTGGTTTCAGAAACGCGAGGGCCAGCTTCGAGCGCTGGACTTCCTGGTGGCTGCTGTGCTGCTGGTCATCCCGGTCGGCCTGATCGTCAGGCAGCCCGATCTGGGCACCGCCTTGCTGGTGCTGGCGGCTGGCTTGTCGGTAATCTTCTTTGCCGGCCTGAGCTGGAAAATGATTGTTCCACCAGTGCTGCTGGGATTGCTCGGTATTGTGCTGCTGATCATGTTGGAGCCCCAGCTGTGTGCCGCTGGAGTGAAATGGGGCGTCCTGCATGATTACCAGCAACAGCGCATCTGCACCCTGCTCGATCCCGGCCGCGATCCGCTGGGCAAGGGCTTTCACATCCTGCAGGGCATGATCGCGATCGGCTCGGGTGGCCTGTTCGGCAAGGGTTTCATGCAGGGTACCCAGACCCACCTGGAATTCATTCCCGAGCGCACCACCGACTTCATCTTTGCCGCCTTTTCTGAGGAGTTCGGCCTGCTTGGCAATCTGCTGCTGATCGGTGCCTTTGTCTTTCTGATCCTGCGAGCCCTCGATATTGCGCTTGAGGCGCCCACACTCTTCATGCGCCTGCTCGCAGGCAGCATGGCCATGATCTTTTTCGCCTATGCCTTCGTCAATATGGGCATGGTCAGCGGCATATTGCCGGTGGTGGGCGTGCCGCTGCCTTTCATTAGCTATGGCGGTACCGCGATGGTGACCCTGGGCATGGCGCTGGGCATTCTGATGTCGATCGCCAAAGCCAGGCGCCTGGTCCAGTCATGACTTACCCGGTGGCCGTCATTGGGGTGGGCAATATGGGTGGCGCGATGGCAGCCAACTTGCTCTCGCGTGGCTGGCCAGTGCATGTGTGTGACCTGGTGGCCGACAAGGTCAAGGTCTTGCAGGCCCAGGGCGCGGTGGGCCATGCCAGCCCGGCGCAGGCGGCTGCTGCCGCACAGGCGTTGATTGTCTGCGTGGTTGATGCGCAGCAATCTGAGGAGGTGCTGTTTGGCCAGCAGGGCGCTGCCTTGGCCATGCAGCCTGACCATCTGGTGCTGCTGTGCCCGACCATTGCGCCAGCCGATACCGAGGCCCTGGCCGGGCGGCTGCGTCAACATCAGCTGGCAGTGCTGGATGCCCCTATGTCAGGCGGTCCAGCGCGTGCGCGCGACGGCAGCATGAGCCTGATGGTGGCGGGCGAAGACGCAGTGTTCAGGCATCACCAGGCCCTGATCGGGGCTCTGTCCAATCGGGTGTTTCATATCGGGACGCGGGTGGGTGATGGAGCACGCACCAAGCTGGTCAACAACCTGGCCGCTGGCATCAATCTGGTGGCAGCGGCCGAGGTGCTGGCGCTGGCGCGGCGCATGGGGCTGGATGGGGCACGCACCCTGGAGGTGATCGAGCAGTCCAGCGGTCAGAGCTGGATCGGCAGCGACCGCATGCCACGCGCTCTGGCGGCGGACTGGGCACCACGCGCGCACATGAGCCTGCTGGGCAAAGACACCCGCCTGGCGGTCGAGGCGGCAGCGGCGCTGGGTTTTGTCGGGCCCCTCGGCGCAGCAGCCAGCCATGCATTTGCCCAGGCCAGTGCCGCCGGGTTTGATCAGCTGGACGATGCGGCGCTACTGCGCTGGCTTGAGAGCCCACCTACAATGCCAACATGATTTCCCGTGAACCCACCCTGGAGCGCCTGGCCATAGCCAGGGATTTGTTGCTTACTCCGTTTGGCCTGGATGAATCGCACTTGCTCCAGGCCCTGGCCGAAATCCGCGCCCACCGGGTGGATGACGCCGACCTGTATTTCCAGTACACCCGCAGCGAGGGCTGGAGCCTGGAGGAGGGCATTGTCAAGACCGGCTCTTTTTCGATCGATCAGGGCGTGGGCGTGCGTGCGGTGAGCGGGGAAAAAACCGCCTTCGCTTATTCAGACGATATTTCTCTGGCTTCCCTGCTGGATGCGGCGCACACAGTGCGCACCATTTCGGACGCCGGCCAGTCACGCCGGGTCAGGGCGGTGGCCCATCGCGTGGCCCCGGCGCGCTCGCTCTACCCCGGCCTGGACCCGATTGCCACCCTGGACAGCACGGCCAAGGTCAGGCTGCTGGAACAGGTAGAGCAGCTGGCAAGGGCCCGCGATCCGCGTGTGGTGCAAGTCATGGCTGGGCTGGCGGGTGAGTACGATGTGGTGCTTGTGGCGCGTGCCGATGGCACACTGGCTGCCGATGTGCGCCCCTTGGTGCGCCTGAGCGTGTCGGTGATTGCCGAACAGGCTGGCCGACGCGAGATGGGCTCCTCTGGCGGTGGCGGTCGTTTTGGCCTGGCTTATTTTGATGGGGCCATGATTCGTCACTATGTGGACCAGGCGGTCAGCGCGGCCCTGACCAACCTGGAGGCCCGTCCGGCACCGGCTGGCGAGATGACCGTGGTGCTGGGTCCGGGGTGGCCTGGCGTGCTGCTGCACGAGGCGATCGGCCACGGCCTGGAGGGCGACTTCAACCGCAAGGGCTCAAGCGCATTCTCCGGCCGCATGGGCCAGCGGGTGGCCGCCAAGGGCGTGACTGTGCTGGACGATGGCACCCTGGCTGATCGGCGTGGCTCGCTCAATATTGACGATGAAGGCCAGGCCAGCCAGAGCAATGTGCTGATCGAGGACGGCATCCTCAAGGGCTATATGCAGGATGCCATGAACGCCCGACTGATGAAGGTGCGCCCCACTGGCAACGGCCGCCGCGAGAGCTATGCCCATGTGCCGATGCCGCGCATGACCAACACCTATATGCTGGGCGGCGACAAAAAGCCCGAGGAAATCGTGGCCAGCATGCGCAAGGGCCTGTATGCCACCAACTTTGGCGGTGGCCAGGTCGACATCACTTCGGGCAAGTTTGTCTTTTCCGCCAGCGAGGCCTACTGGGTGGAAAACGGCAAGATCCAGTATCCGGTCAAGGGCGCCACCCTGGTGGGCAATGGGCCAGATGCGCTGACGCGGGTGACCATGATCGGCAACGACATGACCCTGGACAGCGGCGTGGGCACTTGCGGCAAGGAAGGCCAGAGCGTGCCAGTGGGCGTGGGTCAGCCCACCTTGCGCATCGACGGGCTCACGGTGGGCGGCACGGCCTGATCGACGCCATCTCCTGAGTCTGCCTGCGCTGTCGGGGGCCCTGGCGTTCTGTGCTATATTGCCTGCCATGGTTCGGTCCCGTTTTTATTTTTTTGGTTATTTTTGGTTCTCACACGCCACCGGCGGGAGAGAGTTCTGAACGTACGCAGACAAACGTGACGAAACCCACCCAACCGCCGGCTAACCGGCGGTTTTTTTTTAGCGGTCCGGTACGAAACCGGACATTGAATCGAATTTCAGGAGCCACATGATGAGTGCAAAACCCCAACAAGCGGGCACGGAGGGCTGGTATGGCCATACCGCCGACAAGACCAGCCGGACCGACGACCAGCGCATCAAGGACATCACCGTGTTGCCGCCGCCCGAGCACCTGATCCGCTTCTTTCCCATCCGTGGCACACCGGTGGAAGGCCTGATTGCGAACACCCGCCGCACCATCCACGAGATCATGCATGGCAAGGACGATCGTCTGCTGGTGGTGATCGGCCCCTGTTCGATCCACGACCCGGCTGCGGCGCTGGAGTATGCCCGGCGCCTGAAGCAGCAGCGCGACAAATTCGCCGACACGCTGGAGATCGTGATGCGCGTCTATTTCGAGAAGCCGCGCACCACCGTGGGCTGGAAAGGGCTGATCAACGACCCCTACCTGGACGAGAGCTTCCGCATCGATGAGGGCCTGCGCATTGCGCGCCAGCTGCTGATCGAGATCAACCGCCAAGGCCTGCCCGCAGCCAGTGAGTTCCTCGATGTCATCTCGCCGCAATACATTGGTGACCTAATCTCATGGGGCGCGATCGGCGCGCGTACCACCGAAAGCCAGGTCCATCGGGAGCTGGCTTCGGGCATCAGTGCACCCATCGGCTTCAAGAACGGCACCGACGGCAATATCCGGATCGCGACCGATGCCATCCAGGCGGCCGCGCGCGGCCATAACTTCCTCTCGGTGCACAAACACGGCCAGGTGGCGATTGTGCAGACCAATGGCAACAAGGATTGCCATGTCATTCTGCGCGGGGGCAAACAACCCAACTACGACGCGGCCAGCGTGGAAGCCGCCTGCAAGGACCTGGAAGCAGCCAAGCTGCCAGCCAGCCTGATGATCGATTGCAGTCATGCCAATTGCAGCAAGCAGCATGAGCGCCAGCTCGATGTGGCGCGCGATATTGCCGGCCAGATCAGTGGTGGCTCACGCAAGATATTTGGCGTCATGGTGGAGAGTCACCTACAAGCCGGTGCCCAGAAATTCACCCCAGGCAAGGACGACCAGAACAAGCTCGAATACGGCAAGAGCATCACCGACCCCTGCCTGGGCTGGGACGATTCGCTGCAAGCGCTGGAAGTCCTGTCCAGCGCCGTCAAGGCGCGGCGAAAACGCTAGTTTTGAGGGCATCCAACAACTTCTGGTGCACCCCGCCAAAGCCGCCGTTGCTCATGCAGAGCAACTGGTCGCCTGGCCGGGCGGCTTGC
>CAXRBE010000131.1:0-3196 GCA_964228805.1 Burkholderiaceae bacterium | reverse complement strand
GGGGCCAGATCGGCCACGGCGGCTTGCACCGGGCTGGAGTGCTCACATTCGACGCCTTCGGGCACGTCGGTCGGGAAAATTTCGTCGCGGCTGTCGATCCAGCGCAGGGCAAAAGGCAGAGGCGCCAGGGTGTGGACGAGGGCGCGCCCCACATGGCCACCACCAAACAGGGCCAGGGGCTGGCGCGCAGGGCTGAGCAGTTCACTGACCCGCTGGACATCGGCAGCGCCCACTTGCTCAAAGCCCAGCTCGACCGCGCCACCGCAGCATTGGCCCAGGCTGGGGCCCAGCACGTGGCGGATCCGCAGCTCCTGCGCCTCGCCGGTCAGGAGTCGACGGGCATGCGCGATGGCCTGGTATTCGAGGTGGCCACCGCCAATGGTGGCCGCAAAACGGTCGGCAAAGACGAGCATGCGGGTGCCACTGCCGCGCGGGACGGAGCCTTTCACGTCGAGCACGGTGACGAGAACGGCCGGTGCCTGGGCGAGGTGTTGCAGGGCGGTGCGCAGCGAGATCAAGGGGCTTCCTGTTGCAAGAGGTGACAAAGGGTGGCGTGAGCGGCGGGCGAAGGTGCCACAATTCACGGATCGGGTTTGCGGAGTATGCACGCGATGAGAGCCTTGAACCGATTGTCTGGTCTGACGTGGATGCCTGGCGCGTGGGCCGGCGCTTTGGCTTTGGCCGTGCTGGCCGTTTTGCAAGGCTGCAGCACGCCACCTGCACCGCCCTCTTCTTCGCAGGCCGTCCCTGCACCTGCTGTCGCAGCGCCCTCTGCTGCCGTTTCGCTGGCGCGCACCCCCAGGGATTACCGCCGCGACGCGGCCAGCCACCTGTATGCCCTGCAGCCGGGCAAGATCTACAAAGGCCGCCTGCCGCCCATGCTCTATGCCGTGGGCGTGCTCAACGTGGACATCGACCGCCGCGGCCAGGTGCAGGCGATCCACTGGCAGCGCGCCCCCAAACACGCGCCCGAGGTGATGGCCGAGATTGAAAAGATGGTGCGCGCGGCGGCGCCCTACCCTGCCCCACAGCACATGGCCAAGGTGACCTACACCGATGTGTGGCTCTGGCACAAGAGCGGCCAGTTCCAGCTCGATACGCTGACCGAGGGGCAGGATTAAAGCTTGGGCTTGACCGGGGAATCCAGCGTCACTCGTCCTTGACTTCGACCTGGTGGTGTTCGAGCTGGACAACGGCCGGACGGCCCAGGATCTCGAGCAGAACGGCCACGCGTTTGCTTGAAACGCTCTGGATCAGCCCTTCCACACCACCCAGTGCGCTGTGCTTGAGACGCACCGTCTGACCGGGCTTGAGGTTGCTCAGCTCCAGCAGGGTGGCCTGGTTGCGGTCTTCTTCGAGCTGACGGATGCGGCGCAGCAGTTCCTCGCCGATCACCGCGGGTTCAAAACCAAAGCGCACGATGGTGGTGATGCCTTTGGTGCTGCGGACCACCGAAATGCTTTGCCCGGGTTTGCCTGGACGGAAAAAGATGTACCGGGGAAACATCGGTTCGAAAACACTGACAGGCCCCTGCTCGGTCTTTTTGAATTTCTTGTAGAGCGGCAAATAAGATTCGAATCCCTGCTGCTCGAGGTTGACCCGGGCGATTTCTTCCTGGCGGGGTTTGGTGTAGGCCAGATACCAATTGTTGAGGTTTGTTTCTTCTTGCGGGGACATGAATATCGACAAGCTGGGAAATCTGCCGTTCGGCCCGGGCTTTATCTATCTTTCGGACTGAGCCCGATCACCGTTCGGGCTGTGCTCGACCACCGTTCGGGCTGCGCTTGTCGAAGCCGTGGGCAACCCTTCGACAAGCTCAGGGCGAACGGAAAACGGAATCAAGCTGCTCAGGGCGAATGGCAAACAGAATCTGACCCGTATTGTGACCCAAAAAACAAACCCCGCCTGAGCGGGGTTGGGATCAGTGTGCTGCCCGGTGATCAGGCGATTGCGAACTGCGCGCGGTCTTTGCCTTCGATCCATTTGGGGGCCTTGCCGCGGCCGGTCCAGGTCTGGCCAGTGACCGGGTCGCGGTATTTGGCGGCGACTTTGTTTCCAGTGGTTTTGGCAGAGGTGGATTTGCCAGCGCGGCCAGGAAAAACGTCCTGCACAGTCAGGCCATATTCGGCCACGATTTCGCGGACTTTGGTGACAGCGGCAGAAATTTCATTCTGGCGGGCTTCAGCGATGGCTTTTTCGAGGGCTTCGCGCTGTTGCAGCAGGTCTTTGAGGGATTGGGACATGAAAATATCGCTCCTGTGAATCAAGCGAAAGCGAATATATCAGAAAATACCCAAGGCATTTCAAATAATTTTTTGATGAATGTTTCTGATCATGTTTTTTATATTTTCATATATCTGAAATAGAAAACCGATCAAAGCGGTTTTTCGGATCCATGACCGGGAATCGCCGCCAGCACTTTGTCAATGCGGCGCCCATCGAGGTCGACAATTTCAAACTCCCAGCTTTCCAGCCGGACCTTTTCTCCGGTCTGGGGCAGGCGACCCAGCACAAACAGCAGCAGGCCCGCCAGGGTGTTGTAGCGGCCGCGGTCTTCGGCCGGCAGCTCGCTGAGTTCGAGCCGGGCCTTGAGTTCGCTCACGGGCATCAGACCATCGAGCAGCCAGGTGCCGTCCTCGCGCAGGGTTGCCCAGGCTTCGGTCTGGGTTTCGGGTTTGAGCTCTCCGGTGATGGCCTGCAACAGGTCCAGCGGGGTGACCAGGCCTTGCACATCGCCATACTCGTCGACCACGAACAGCATGCGGCTGCTCTGGTCGCGCAGGCGCTCCAGGAGTTCCATGCCGGTCTGGGTTTCGGGCACAAAGTCGGCCGGCCTCGCAAAGTGCTCAATCGCACGCTCCTCGCCTGCGGGCAGGGTCAGCAGCTGCGCCAGGCCAATGACCCCTTGCACATGGACCAGTCCGTCGCGGCAGACGGGGTACCACGAATGCTGTTGCTGTGGCGGCAAGGCGTGGATGTGCGCCAGCGCTTGTGTGGGGGAAAGGCTGGCGTCGAGCCAGACGATGTCGCCGCGCGGCGTCATCATCGAGGTCAGTGGCCGATCGTCCAGATGGAACACGTTGCGCACCATCTGGTGCTCGTGCTCTTCGATCAGGCCGGCGGACACGCCTTCGGCCAGGCTGGCGGTGATTTCTTCTTCGGTGACTTCCTGACCGCGCTGGTTGTTGATGCGCAT
>CAXRBE010000130.1:0-4280 GCA_964228805.1 Burkholderiaceae bacterium | reverse complement strand
GATAGCCCGCCACCAGATTGGGCATGGCCTGCGCCTGACTCACTGCGATCTGAGCCTCGGCGGCCTGGATCTGGGCATGCAGCCGACGCAACGCGGGAGAAGTCTCCAGTGCGCGTTCGAGCATGTGCGCTTCAGACGCAGGACGTGTGAAGACAATGGCTTTGGGCGCAGCAATCGGCCCCACGGCCTCACCTGCCCATTGCTGCAATGTGACGCGCGCCGCATTGCGCAGGCGCGTGATCTGAATGCGCTCGCTCACCGCCTGCTGCAGTCGGGCTCGAGCCAGGGTCTCGTCGGCTGGCGGGCTGATCTCGGCCTGTACACGGCGAGCAATCAGGGCCAGCAGACGCTCGTGCTCGGCCACGTTCTGCATTGCGCCATCGAGACGAGCCTCCTGCCGCAACACCTCAAAAAAAGCGGTGGACACCTGGGTGAGAACATTCAGTTCGGCCTCCTCCACCTGCGCCAAGGCCGCACGCTCGTTGGCTTGCGCAGCCTGTATCTGCCCGGAAACCTTGCCCCCCGTCCACAGCGGCTGCTCCAGACGGGTGATGTTCTGAGCAGGGCCGGTTTCTGAACGCAGCTCCGAACTCAGGGTCGGAAACCGTGACCACTGCGCTGAAGTGCGCTCCAAGCCCGAAGCCTTGGCCTGGTTGCGTGCCTGCACCACCGTCGGGTGCTGTGACAGCGCTTTGGCAAGCAGCGTCTGCAGCCCCGTCTGCGCGCTGCAGCCCAGGCTGCAACCGATCAGCACGCAAACCATCATGGCAGATCGGGTATGCCGCTTCAGGCAACGAAAACAAGTCAAGAGAAAGGTCATGAGGTACGCACCCGCAGAGTCAGACTGGATGCCCGTTGCATCGGCCTGCGTCTCATGCATCGTCTGATCTGAATTTTTCAGAAAAGCATTTATTAAAGTAGTTTCATTGTATTATTTTAGAGTACTTAAGAATTTACTTTAAATTGAAAGCACAACAGGCATGAAATCCTTTGTTTCACGTTGCCACCTGTCCGTCTTCAATGGCACACGGGCCTTGATGTTCTGTCTTGGCCTGGCCTCGGGGCTTGTCATGAGCCAGGAAGCCCGCATCGAACCATTTGGATCGCCGTTCAGCCAACCTGAACCTGCCCCAAATGCGCAGGCTCGCGTTTATGCCTACCGCGCAGCGCAATCACTCAGTCCGGCACCCATCAACCTGTACCTCAACGGCCGATATCACACATCCTTGCTGCGCGGCGGATACACGGAGTTCTGTCTGAACCCTGGACGTCTGACGGTTCAGTCCGCACTGGACGATGCGAGCCAGCTGCACCTTGGCAAAACCCTGCCCGGCATGCCACTGGATGCACAAGCGGGTCGCGTGGTCTATCTGCGCATCCTAGAAAGCACGGGGTCTGTGCCTCAGGTCCAATCCACTGCGGAGTCTCAGGCACTGGCCGAGATCCGTCGTACCCGTCGCCAGCAACACACCGTGTCTCGCGCACCTGAAGTGCAGGCATGCGCAGCGGCAACCCCTGCACCCGAGACGCCCAAGCCACAGCCCAAAAGGGACTTCACTTTGGCTGCGGACGCCCTCTTCACGTTTGGTAAATCCACCCTTCGCCCCGAAGGCGAAGAAGCCATCGAGACCTTGTCTCGGCAAGTGCTGAGCGAATACAGCCGCATCGACCGCATTCGCGTGACGGGATACACAGATGCCATTGGCCCCACCCAGCTCAATAGCCGATTGTCGAAAGAACGTGCCAGCACCGTCGCACGGCTTCTGGACCAATACGGCCTGCACCCGATGCGCGGCTACAGCACAGAGGGCCGCGGTGCCGCAGACCTGGCCAAGATCGGCTGCAAGAACAAGCCCACCCCCGAAAACAAAGCCTGCCATGCCCCTAACCGCCGCGTCGTGATCTCCATCACCGGCACGCGCAAGTGACCCCATTTGCCCAACCACCAACGGAGCACACCATGAAAAAGACCTACCAGCTCAAGACCAACGCCATCAAAGGCGAGCAGCAAGTCATCGACGTCTCCCCTGCCGTCGGCAAAGCCCCGGTCAAAGTGCCTGCCGCCGCAGGCGCACGCTACGAACTGATCGACTCCGCCACCAAGGCAGCGCCCGACAACATCCGGGCAATGCGTAAAGGCAAAAACCTTCAGATCTTTTTCGATGGGGATACCGAGCCAGGCGCAGTCATCGAAAATTTCTACCAGGCCCACACCGACAACCTGCCCACGCTGGTGGGCCGCACTGAACAAGGAGTGCTGTACGAGTACATCCCTGAAAGCGCCGCACCAAGTGCGGTCGTGAGCCAACTCGGCGACACCGGCAACGCTTACGGCATGGCCCTGGGTGGTCAGGAGCTTGCCGCCAGTGGCGCTGCTGTCGGTCTGCTGGCTGCACCGCTGGTAGCGGGTTTCAGCCCGTTGCTGCTGGGTGCGGGTGTGGTGGGTGCAGCGGCGCTCGCAGGAGGGGGCGGAGGCGGCGGCGATGGTGGCACCAGCGGTGGTGGCAGCGGCGGCACCACAGCTCCAGACCCTAACCCGTTAGACAACACGGGCAAAAAAACAGCCATCTCACTGAATCCAGTCACTGGCGACAACATTCTCTCGGCAGCCGAGAACACAGGCAGCATTTCCCTGACTGGTAAAGTCACCGGCTACTTTGCAGCCAACGACATCGTGACGGTTTATGTCAACGGCAAGTCCTATACCGGCACCACCGCAAGCGATGGCAGTTTCAAGATTGATGTGGCCGCTGCCGATCTGGCGGCAGACAAAGACACCCGGATCGAGGCCAAAGTGACCGGCACCGGGGGCGATACGGCCAACGCAGCGCAAGACTATGCAGTGGAAACCACCACCAACGCGGGCAAACAGACCACACTGTCCATTGACCCCATCACTACCGACAACTTTATCAATGCGGCTGAAGCCAATGGCAACATCAATGTCACCGGCAAAGCCACAGGTGCCTTCTCCACCTCGGACACCGTCACCCTGACCATCAACGGCAAAACGTACTCGGGCACACCCAAGTCCGACGGCACATTCAGCATCCCGGTTCCGGCAGCTGAATTGGTTGCAGACCAGGACACCACCGTCGATGCCGTTCTGGGCACCTCTGCCAACGCGCTTCAGAACTATGGCGTTGACTTGGATAGGCCAACCAATGCCGATGTGGGCCTGACCATCGCCATCGCCACCGATGCGGACAACAGTGGCGTGGTCAATACCGCCGAGTTGGGAAATGCCACCAAGTTCATCAGCCACATCACCGTGAACGGCACAGCACTGTTGGGTGACAAAGTCTTGATCACGGCCACCAACAATGGAGGCACACCAACAAGCATCGAACACATACTGACAGCCAGCGACATCCAGAATGGTTTTGACGTGGCATTTGACAAACCTGCTGATGGGACAACGCAAGTGGTTTCAGCGAACTATGTTGACGCAGCAGGCAATGCTGCCATTGATACAAAATCCACTGACCATGCCAGGCTCGATGTCACCGCCCCCACAAATAAGGGCGTAGATTTAAAGATTGAAATTACCAACGACAGCGGCGGACCAGACAACACCAACAATGATGGTTATATCAATGCTGCAGAAAAACCCAGTGACAATGTTTTAACCAGCCACATCAGCTTCAACGACAATGCAGTTGTGGGCGACAAAATCATCGTCTTTGCCGACAACGATGGCACGGCCCTGTTGCCCATCACTCGCGTATTGAGTGCAGACGATATTGCCAACAAGGGCTTTGACGTGACATTTGCCATCCCCGCCGAAGGCAAGCTGCAAACCGTTACAGCGAACTACGTGGACTCTGCGGGCAATGCGGCTACAGATGTGGAAGTCAAAGACACTGCAAAAATAGACACACATGCAGACACCCTTTATGGATGGGCTGACCCAGGAATGGCATCTGGCGGAAATATTCTAGAAATCAACTTCAAGCCAGAACCAAACACCAAAATTACTGAGCATGCAATATTCACACTACAAGTGGGGGGTACAACATATTCAGGCGAAATCCTGAAAGATGGGTCTGTTTCAATCAAAGGCTTTGCCTTTAAGAATGGTTCGCCCTTGTTGTCTAACAATCAAACGGAAACTGTCAGCAAGAATACTGGTCAAACCGTTTATTTGGACTTGACGGATGATGCTGGCAATCGCAGCCATACAGCGATTGACTTTGGAAACAACTCCTATACGGTCGACAACTCATCAAAATTTAACTTTAACTTCATCGTCTAACGTCAACCTTAGCAACAAATGCACT
>CAXRBE010000129.1:0-4069 GCA_964228805.1 Burkholderiaceae bacterium | reverse complement strand
GACGCCCGCGCAGGCGATTGACGCGCTGCAAAAGCTCTGCCACGACCTGGTGCTGCGCGGCAGCGGCGCCGAGCCGAGGTTTTTCATGGCCACACAGCTGGCCGACTGCCATGCTTCGGTGATGGCACTGACCGACTGGTTCAAGCGCCTGATGCAGTCGGCGCGCACGGCCGAACACCCCTTCAACGCCGGACTCATGCTGGAAGCCCTGGCCAACGACGCCCAGCAGGTCCTCAATGCCCGTGACGCTGCCTGAGCCTGATCCCCATTTATGTACATCGATTCCCACTGCCACCTGAACTTTCCCGAACTGGCCAGCCAGCTGCCTGAAATCCTGAGCGCCATGCAGGCCGCGCAGGTGCACCAGGCCGTGGTCATTTGCACCACCATGGAAGAGTTTGGCGCCGTCAAGGGGCTGGCCGCGCAATACCCGCACCTCTGGGCCACGGTGGGCGTGCACCCCGACAATGAAGGCGTGCACGAGCCCAGCCTGCAGGAGCTGGTCGATGGCGCAGCCGACCCCAAAGTGATCGCGATTGGCGAGACCGGGCTGGACTACTACCAGATGGACGAGCGCAAGGGCGGCCGCACCGTGGCCGATCTGGAATGGCAACGCGAGCGCTTTCGCACCCACATCCGTGCTGCCAGGCAGGTGCAGCTGCCGCTGGTGATCCACACGCGCTCGGCGTCCGACGACACCATTGCGATTCTGAAAGAAGAGGGTGAGCAGGGCGGACCGGGCTCGGCGGGTGGCGTGTTCCACTGCTTCACCGAAAGCATGGAGGTGGCCCGCGCCGCGCTGGACCTGGGTTTCTACATCTCGTTTTCGGGCATCCTGACCTTCAAGAGCGCGGCCGACCTGCGTGAAGTGGCCAGATTTGTGCCCGATGACCGTTTCCTTATTGAGACCGACAGCCCATATCTGGCACCGGTGCCTTACCGCGGCAAGACCAACAACCCTTCTTACGTGCCCTTCGTGGCCGAGCAGCTGGCCGACCTGCGGGGCAGTACGCCTGAGCAGATCGGTGCGCTCACGAGCGCAAATTTCCACCGCCTGTTTGCCAGAACCGCTGTTGTTCAAATTTCATCCTGAACCTTAAGAGATTTTCTCAGGACATTGATTTATATGGCCTTTTCTTTGTCCTCATGTGATTTCTCATACAACATGAAGAAGTTAAAAAAAACCTTTGTCGGCATTGGATTTTTCGCTCTGGCTGGTCTTTCTTGGGGTGGTTCCTGGGACGACTTTTTCAATGCCATCCGCCTGGACAACCCGAACACCCTGCAGGCTTTGCTGCAGCGCGGTTTTGACCCCAACACCGTCGACCAGCAAGGCACACCGGCACTGATGAGGGCATTGCAGGAGCAGTCGTACAGGGCGGCTGAGGTCTTGGCCGATCATCCACAGATCCGTGCCGAGGTGCGCAGCCCACTCGATGAGTCGCCGCTGATGTTGGCGGCACTGCGCGGTCAGGACGCACTCGTCGTCAAACTGGTCTCCAAAGGCGCTGCCGTCAATAAGTCCGGTTGGACGCCGCTGCATTACGCTGCCACCGGCGGGCATGTGCGCATTGCCGCATTCCTGATTGGTGCGCATGCAGATGTGAATGCCGAATCGCCCAATGGCACGACGCCGCTGATGATGGCGGCCATGTACAGCAGCAGTGACATGGTCAAACTGCTCCTGGAATCCGGTGCGGAAGCTTATCCACGCAATGACCTGGATTTGAGTGCAGAGGATTTTGCGGTCAAGGCGGGCCGGGACGATTCTGTGCGCCTGATTCGCCAGGTTCTGCAGCGCTGATCAGTATTGGCGTACCGCGTGTTTCAAGCGAGTCCGTTCGCATCTGACACGAATAGATATATACGATATGTATTATGTTAAGTTAAATTAAATTAAATCAAGGTTGCCCATTGTCGCGACTGGCGCGTGATGCAGTTGCGGGACTTGAGTCACTTGATGGGAAGCTGCCTGTGGACCAGGATGGGCGCCAGCACCAGCTGCATCACCAGAACGCGTTCGCCCGATGGATGTTGCCAACCTGCTGCCGTGTCGCGCAAGAGTCCTGGGACATACAGATCAAATATGACCCCAGACCATGAGTGCGTCTCGCTCTTCAGTGACAAGATCCACCTTGGCGCCCACAGGCAACAGCACCTTGGTCGGCACATGGCCAAACGGCAAGCCGGTCACTACGGGAGGCTTGATCTGGCTGCGCAGCCAGCCCACCACGGTGGACAACTTGAAACCCTTGTCGTGCGTCGGCACCAGCTTGAAGTTGGTGAACTGGCCCAGCACCACAGCTTTCTGGCGAGCCAGTACACCCGCATGCAAAAGCTGGGTAAGCATGCGCTCTATGCGGTAGGGGTGCTCGCCAACGTCTTCGAGGAAGAGCACGCCCTTGTCGATAGGCGGGAAATACGGCGTGCCCAGCAGGGACACCAGCACAGACAGGTTGCCGCCCCAGAGCACGGCATCTGTGACGCGGACCTGAAGCGTGGCCTCGGCCTTGGGGCGTTGCCAACCGGCGCCCTCCCCTTGCTCAGCCACCAAGTCCTCGAAGCAGGCCAGCGTGATGTCGTCAGGCTCGGTCTGTGGCCCGAAATCCTCGCCCAGGGCCGGTCCTTGCCAGGTGATGAGGCCGGTTTTGGCCAGGACGGCCTGGTTGAACGCCGTGAAGTCGCTCAGGCCCACAAACTGCGTGCCACTGTCGATGGCTTTGGCAATGGCTTTGTACGGCAAGCCCGGCAGGATGCGCGTGAGGCCGTAGCCGCCCCGCGAGATCAGGGCGATGTCGGCGCCGCTGGCGGCTGCGCGGCCAACGGAAGCGATGCGGGTGGCATCGTCACCTGCAAAGCGCATGTGGCAGTCCAGTGCAGCTTTGTCGATTTCAACCTCGTGGCCCAGGGCTTGCAGGCGCTTGACCCCACGCCGGAAAGCGGCCTTGTCGCGCACCGCGCTGGAAGGGGAAAAAACGTAAATGTGGGCCATGACGGAACTTTCTTGAACAACGCCGAGTGTCGCACGAGCCCTTAAAGCAATTTCGCCAGGGCACGTGGTCCAGCCCTGTAGCCTTTATCGGGATAAGGCGCATCTCGCCAGGCTCGGCTCAGAGGTGTCGGTGCTTGTGGCGTACCGAGCACATACCGCTGCGGGCGTTGGGTCATCAGCGAAATGAGCAAGGGCTGAATCTCCGGAGCACCCACCAGCACCACCTGCTCCAGATCCAATCTTTCACAAAGTTCATCAAGCCCCTGCACATGGGTCTGCAACAAATGAAAACTTTCCTTTTTGGGTTTGTCACTGCGTCCGAAACCCATCAGATCCGGCACGATGTGGCGACCAGCCGGGGCTGCTTGCAACGCTTCGCGCCAGGCCAGCGACCAGCTGTCGGGCCCATGCACCCAGAGCGTGGCCTGCAGCGCATCGGCCGGCCCGGTGTCGTTCACATGCAGGCGCAGCCCTTGAAGGCTGGGCAAGTCATCAAACAGGAGCGGGATGCCTGGCATCTGTGGCAAGTCCTTGAAGGCCATCTCGGGTGTGCGCAGCGCGTCTTCTCGCAATGGGCTGGTGTTGATGCGGCGGGGTTTGAAGAAATCCTTGAGCACCTGCGCACATTCTTGAGCCCGCACACCGCCGGTGATCTGTGTCTGGTGGTTCAACTGCGGATAGGAAAACAGGTCAAGCACTGATCCCGCCACGCCGGTGCGGGGATCGGCTGCACCAAACACCACGCGGTGCAAACGAGCGTGCAGCATGGCCCCGCTGCACATGGCGCAGGGCTCCAGCGTCACATAGAGCGTGCAACCGTCGAGCCGGTAATTGCCCAGCAGCCTGGACGCCAAGCGCAGGGCCATCACTTCGGCATGGGCGGTGGGGTCATGGCCGGCAATCGGGGCATTGCGGCCAGTGGCGATCAGCTGGCCGTCTTTGACGACCACCGCCCCTACAGGCACTTCGCCTGCTGCCGCGGCCTCGCGGGCTTGCGCCAGCGCCAGGCCCATCCAGTGTTCGTCGCTCAGGCGCTGATCGCTCACACCAGTCCCAATTTCTTCATCCATGCGGCCA
>CAXRBE010000128.1:0-22954 GCA_964228805.1 Burkholderiaceae bacterium | reverse complement strand
ACCCCTCATAATCACCATCCAATTCGTGCAATATTAGTCTACTTGCAATTAATTCGCTCTCATATACAGGCTCATTATTTTCTTTGATTTTTTGTTCAATTAATTCTTTTGCTTTATGTATTTCTCCATTTAGCACCAGTTTACTAATATCGTTTTTATAATCAGCCAATGGCGTAAGCGCCCATGTTGAAATGGGACTTATTAATATATAAATTACCAATAAATATTTTATTTTATTCATGAAAATAATAATTCAACCTTTTTTAATTGGTTTTATATCACTTGATGCTATCAACTTCCCATCTGTATTGAGAGCATATGCATCAATTTTTCCATCAAAATCCAAATCGTAGTAAGTAATATCCCATTTGCCATCTTGATCTTCATCGAATACCACTACGTCAAATTTTCCATCGCCATTTGTATCCATTGCAAATATATGTGGTTTCGATTTATCTTTTGCTAGCCTTAATTCTGATTCAATTTTACCGTCACAGTTAGCATCGAATCTAATAACAACAATCTCACCTTGAAATTCGTTTTTTGATTCAATTGTTTCTACTGGTTCCTTACCACATTTTCTTTCATCTGATTTTCTTTGTGCATAAATATTTTTTTCTTGTCTTAGAAAATCTTTTACTTCCATCACATCAACAGCATAATTCAATCCCGGGTTAGCTGTATCTTTAAAAGAATTTATTCCTACTAATTCTTTAACGTCATTTATCAGTGGTCCTCCTGAGTTTCCAGGATTTATCGGCGTTTGTGTTTGTATAACAGTCGCATTATGTTTTACTCCTTTTTCACTAACACTCCATTCATATCCCTTTCTAATTTGACTTACATATCCTTTTGTATATGACCAAAGTTCTCCTCTTGGATGCCCAATTGCGTGAACATCATCCCCTACTTTAACAGCTGCATTTGCCAATGGTATTGGGCTAACATAGGATGGCATATTTTTAATTTTTAATAATGCCAAATCTTTTATCTCATTGACTTTTATAACTTCTGCTGTAACTATGTCTTCTTTTTTCGGTTTATCTGAGCTGTTTCTTGGCACAAATGCGACTTTTACTTTATTTGTATTACCTACAACATGCATATTAGTTATTACGTGTCCTGCTTTTGTAATTATTGCTCCAGCTCCGATGCCATCTTCTCCAATTACCAGCACTACACTAGATACTATACTAGCATAAAGATTTGCCTCTTTTGCACCCCTTAATACTGATTGTATTTTTTTTCTATCAGTCGATATTGCCTGAATTGTATTTATTTCTAAACTAAAGTCATTGTCTTCCATTTTATAATTATTTATATTTCTTATACTTATAGATTGTTCTATATTAATTTTATTTAAGTTCGGCCTTTCTTCACTTGCAAATGCTACTCCGATAATTGTTATTAATATAAAAATAGTTTTAATTTTTAAATTTTTCATTTTATTTTCCTTTTTATACGAATTTAATCAATTTTGTCTTTTTGAACTGATTTAATGCTTTGCCTCTTTACTTCCTTGCTTGCCCGTGTAAGGATTTACATTGGGCTTGCTCGACCAGTTGTCTCTCTGTGTGTTGTTGGGATTTGTCGCTCTATGCGGCTGTATGTATGTTCCATCTTTTTTGACATGACCTCTTACTGAATGAGAGCCTCCGGCTTGTCCAGTAGAACCCTTAGCGTGAACATTGAATGCTGCTATGCTAAGGGCCATTGATAGAATAATCGCTTTCATATTTCAACCCTTTTTACGTTAATTCACTTTGTATAACCTTTTGCTGACATACAGTTGTTTACATAACTGTGTCTTGTAATTGCCACGCCCATCATTGCACCAGAGTCTCCACCGATAGCTACAACCTGGTTGTCTAATGTCCTGCCAGCTGAACTTGAAGGAATAGGATTTGGATACCTTTGTACTGCCTCCATTTGACAGGCGTACATGTCTTGGCTTGTTTCGTTTTGACTTCTAGTCGGATGGCTCCATGTTGTAGAGCAACCGATCAACACAATAGAAATTGCCAACGTTATCAATCGATACATTTGTACCCCCTCTCAGAGCAATTCTTTACTTTTTTCTAGTCCTGTCAAGCCGTTCTTACCCGATTACAAAACTTCATTCTTGTGTGGCTCAGGGGCTACCGTTATATGGCTTTTGAGCTCTTTCCCCTCCCCCCCTCCACTGGTCAGGCAAAACTGGTTTGGGATCAAGTTCAAACAGAACCAATTCCATCTGAAAAATTAGGTAGAAATTAGGTATTTATTGAGCTAGAATGCCCTACAACGCTTGTATTTGCTTGGGTTCGTCGGTGGTTCGATTCCCGTCCCCGGCACCATTGACCACCGAATTCATCGAACCGCCCTGTTTTTCAAGTAGGTCCTGCCACTTCAATATCGCAATACCGGAAGCCATCATGCGAATCCAAGGCGCAATCGACTTCACCATCACCGAACGCTCTGCTGAGCGGGTGCTGGCTGAGATGCCTGTCACTGCGGGCATCAAAAATCCTTATGGCGGTGTTCATGCCGGGGCCATGCTCTGGTTTGCCGACGTGACGGCAACAGTGCTTGTTTTGGGGCCGGGAGAGGCCAGCGAAGGCATGAAGGGCTTTCCTTTGGCCATCTCGCTGAACGCCAACTTCCTTGGTAATCAAACCGATGGTGTGTTCAGGGCGGTTTCATCGTTCGTGAAAAAAGGCCGTACCGTGAGTGTGGTGCGCACCGTGGTTTACGGCACTGACGACAAGTTGATCGCTGATGTCACCACCAGCCATGTGTTGTCCAAATAATTTTGCCCCTGGCGGTTGAGTGGCGTTAGGTTTTTCCCATCAGCGCCTCAGGCTTATGCTTTGCTTTTCGCCTTTGGGGTCGCAACTGGCTGGCACAGCCAAAGTTAGAATCAATTGAACCTGCCAGCTCAGTGACCTCTGCCACAGGGGATGAGAATGATGGCAGCCTGCATCCAGGAGACACAATGACATTTCGATCAATCCTCATGGCGCTTGGACTGGCCCTTGGCGGCGGCGCAGCGCTAGCTCAGGCCAGCTTTCCCAACCGGCCGGTCACCTTGGTGGTGCCAGTGCCGCCAGGCGGCATCCTCGACAGCGTGTCGCGCATGATCATCCCGTCCATGGCACAAACCCTGGGCCAGCCGGTGGTGATCGACAACCGGGCCGGTGCTGGCGGCAACATCGCAGCCAGCTATGTGGCCAAGGCTGTGCCCGACGGCCACAGCCTGCTGGTGGGTTATTCCATGTTCCATGTCGGCAACCCCTCGATGTACGCCAATCTGAGCTGGGACCCGGTGCGCGATTTCGCCCCCATCGCCATGCTGGTGGTCTCGCCCCATGTGCTGGCGGTGCATCCCTCGGTGCCAGCCAAGACCCTGCGTGAACTGGTGGACCTGGCGCGCGCCAATCCGGGCAAGTTGAACTACGCCACCTCGGGCAACGGCTCGGTGCCGCATATCGGGGTGGAACTGTTCAAGCAACAAAACAATCTCTTCATCACCCACATTCCCTACCGCGGCGCCGGCCCGGCCATGCTGGACGTGGTGGCAGGCAATGTGCAGATGACAGTGGCCACCCCGCCTTCGCTGGGTGGCTTTGTTCAGTCTGGCAAGATGCGCGCGCTGGCGGTGGCGGCGGGGAAGCGCCTGGCGCTGATGCCCGATGTGCCCACTGCCGCCGAGGCCGGCTTTCCCGGCTTTGAGCTGGAGGCCTGGGTGGCGCTGTTTGCGCCAATGGGCACGCCCGCTGCCACAGTGCAGAAGCTGAGCGAGGCGGCCAAAGTGGCCCTGGAGTCGCCGGCGGTGCGCAAGTCGGCTGAAACTGCCGGCGTTGAAATTCGCTTTATGCCACCGGCCCAGCTCGATGCGGTGGTGCGCAAGGATATCCAGTACTGGTCCAAGGTGATCAAGACTGCCAACATCCGTGCTGACTGAGCAATCAGGCCGCCCAGTCATCCTGATTGCTGCGCCCTCCAAGCACCTGTCCATTTTATGAGCAGTTCAAACTCTCCCACCCAATTTGTCCAGCGCGCCCTGGCCCTGGACTGCGCCGCCCTGAGTGACGCCCTCGATCGCCTGGGCATTGCCGGCCAGTGCTACCAGATCAAGCCCTGCGACCCAAAATTCCGTATGGCTGGTCATGCTTACACCGTGCTCTACCGTCCGGCTGGCCATGGCGAACAGGGCCATGTGGGCGACTACATCGACGATGTGGCGCCAGGCAGTGTGATCGTGATCGACAACCGCGGCCACGACACCATGACCACCTGGGGCAATATCCTTACCGAAATGGCCTACCAGCGTGGCATGGCCGGCACCGTGATCGATGGCATCAACCGCGATGTCGCCCTGTGCAGCGAGTTGAATTACCCGATTTACAGCCGTGGCAGCTGGATGCGCACCGGCAAGGGACGCATCCAACTCGCCGGCTTGCAAGTTGCGGTGCAGATTGGCGGTGTCACCGTGCACCCAGGCGATCTGCTGCGCGGCGATGCCGATGGCGTAGTGGTCGTCCCGCAAGCCCTGCAGGCGCAGGTGCTGGCCATTGCCGAGGACATTACTCGCAAGGAAAACACAGTACGAGCTGCCATCCGCTCAGGCATGCGCCTGGACGAGGCCAGGCAGCAGAACCAATACCATGAGCTGCAGAGCAGAAACTACGACAAGAACCATGGCTAATTCATTGAACGGAAAGGTTGCCGTTGTTTCAGGGGCATCAGCAGGCATAGGCCAGGCAATCAGCCGACAGCTCGCCGCACTCGGGGTGAGCGTGATCGCGCTGGGCCGAAACGCCGAAGCGCTCAAGGCCTTGGCCTCCGAGTTTGCACCGGGTCGCATCCAAACCATGCCAGGAGACCTGAACCATGCGGAGTATCTTTCCAAGTTAGATGCATCGCTTGCCCGCGTGGATTACTTCATCAACAATGCGGGCATTCTCACTTATGCGCCGCTGATGGAGCTTGACGACCACGCGATTGCCGACATGTTTCAGACCAATGTCCTCGCATCCATCCAGCTGACACGCATCCTGGCCAAAAAGATGATTGCGCAAAAACAGGGACATATTGTTTTCATGACCTCGACCGGTGCTCGTTCCGTCTTCAAACTGGCCATCGGATACTGCGCCACCAAGCATGCATTGGCAGCATTTGCCAACGGCTTTCGGCTTGAGCTCCAATCGGACGGCATCAAAGTGACCGAGGTGGCCCCGGGCATGGTCGACACCAACATTCGCTCCAACAGCACGCACCCGGCTGTTGCGGCTGCGCTGGGCGCGCGCAAGTTCAGTCCGCTCTCGCCCGATGAGGTGGCGCAAGCCGTGGTCTACGCCTTGCAATCCAATTCCAACGCCTGTCCCGACCTGATTGAACTCAGGCCCCAAGGAGCCTATTGATGATGAAGAAAATGGCAAAACCTCAGTCGCTCCCCACCAGCAGCAAACACAGCCCAGCGCGTGCGCCCGGCGCGCGCGCTGGCCTTCGCGGCCAGGCTGCGCGCAGTGTGCCTGTTCTGAAAGTTCCCAAGACGACGCGTTGGGCGCCTCAGGTCTTCATGGCCAAACACCAGCGCGAAGCAGACTTCAAAAAGGGCCTGCGCTCCTATGCCTCCTACCGCGACCTGGGCGTCTTCAAGGCTACTCAGGGCGTTGTTCAAGCCCATGTCATCCGCCTGCATGGGCCATGTGACCCCAAAGTTGTCTCCATCCGCCATGTCCATGGGGTGCAGTTCCAGTTTTTGTACATGCTCAAGGGCTGGCTGCTTGGCGAATACGACGGCAAAAAAGTCAGGATGGAGGAGGGCACCTGCTGGTTACAGCCCAATTCAATTCCTCACACCGTGCTGGATTACTCCGACGGTTGCGAAATGATCGAGCTCATCTTGCCGGGCACTTTCGAAACCCAGGAGCTCTGATCCCATGGGATGCGCGTTGACTCGGCCAGACTGACCGGCTCAGTGGCCGTGTGCGACGGTCTCGCCGCCATCGACCACCAGCGATGCACCGGTGATGAATGACGCCTCATCTGAATGCAAGAACAGGGCGGCGTTGGCCACATCCCAGGCCGTTCCCATTTTTCCTCGCAAGGGCACCCGTCGGTCGCGATCCTGAATCACCGCTTCTCTCTCCCACCCGGCCTTGACCCTGGCCTCGATGGCCATGGCCGTGTGCATCAAGCCCGGCAGGATCGTGTTGATGCGTACCCCGTACCTGGCATTGGCGGCAGCCATGTTTTCAGTCATGGCGATCATGGCAGCCTTGGTGGTCTTATAGCCCAGCAAGGGGTAGGCCTGAATCGCTGCGATCGATGAAATATTGATGATCGAGCCGCTGCCCTGCTCGCGCATCAAGGGCAGCACCGCCTTGCTGGCCAGCCAGGCACTCTTGAAGTTGACAGCAAAACTTCGGTCAAGGGCAGCCTCCTCAATGTCAGAGGCGACAGCATCGCCCAGGGCCAGACTTGCACCCACATTGTTGTGCAGCAGATCGATGCGGCCATGACGCGCATGAACCTCCTGGACCAGCGCGCTGACCTGCTCGGCCTGCGTCTGATCAGCCTGCAGTGCCTGCGCATGTCCCTGCGCTTCGCGGATCATTTCGGCCGTCTCCTGGGCTGAGGCCAGGTCACGGTCGACCACGATCACCTGCGCGCCTTCGCGCGCCAGCACCAGGCAGGTGGCGCGGCCATTGCCCAAGGCCTGTCCAGGCGTCTGGCCACCACCGAATACCAGCGCAATCTTGCCTTCGACCCGATTCATGGGGTCTTGGGTTTGACCACCACACCCATGGACTTCTCAGACATCTGGATGATGGTTGTGAAATCCTTATCTGCGCCCAGCTCATCGTTGGTTTTTTTCCAAGCATCAAACACCGACGAGGCCACTGGCATCGAAACTCCTAGGTGACGGCTTTCCTCCAGACACAGGCGCACATCCTTGAACATCAGACCTGTGGTGAATCCGTAATCAAACTGACGCGTCAGGATCGACTTGGGAAACTTGTCGCGGCTGGCCGTGCTCATGCCGCTGCCCGCATTGATCACGTCGATCATGATGCGCGGATCCAAGCCCGCCTTGACGCCCATGGCCACCGCCTCCGAAGTGGCGGCCATGGCGGTTGCAGACAGCAGGTTGTTGGCCAGCTTCATGGTTTGCGCCATACCGGCTTGCTCGCCAATGTAAAAAGGCTTGCCAAAATGGCTCAGCATCGAATGGAGCTTGTCATACTGCGCCCTGGGCCCAGAAAACATCACCGCCAGCGTCCCTTTGATGGCACCGCCCTGCCCGCCCGAAACCGGTGAATCCAGATATTCCTTGCCGTGCTCGCGCAGACGCTGGTGCAGCGAGGCTGCCATCACACTGCCCGTGGTCGACAGGTCAACCACTGTTTTGACTTTTTTACCCAGATGGATCCCTCCCTCACCCAGCACCACCTTTTCCACGATTTCGGGTGTCGGCAGCGAGAGAAAAATGATCTCAGCCTGATCAGCCACCTCCTGCAGCGAGGCAGCGGCCCGACCACCACGCGCCTGAAATTCACGGACCTGCTGCGCGTTGAGGTCAAATCCCAGCACCTGGTGGCCGCCATCAACCAAACGGCCGCTCATAGGGATGCCCATCGCGCCTAGACCCACAAATCCGATGACTTCGGCCATGAAAAATCTCCTTCGTGATTAAATTGAACTGCAGAGCGAACAGGTTTTGATCTTGAAGACGACACTGAACACAACCGCCCAGACTTCGAGTTTACGCGAACGATTTGACGCGTATGCCCAGAGTCGATCCGACCCGGTGCGCCAAGCCGAGGTGCGGCTTGAACGCATCGCACGGGACAACAGCAGCAGCCACCTGTTTGTCCATACCAACCCCGACCTGGTACTTCAGCAGGCCCGTGCAAGTGCCCGCCGCTGGCGGCTCGGGCGCGAGCGCGGACTACTCGATGGCGCCTTCTTCGCCGTCAAGGACAACATGGTGTGCGCGCACATGCCCACGCACGCAGGCGGACCGGTCCCTCTGGAGCTGCCGGGCGTGATCTCGCCGCTCATTTCGCGCATGCTGCGCGCAGGCATGATTCTGCTGGGCAAACTCAATATGGATGAAGGGGCTTACGGCGTGAGCACGCAAAACCCCTGGTGGGGCGCGTGTCTTAACCCCTTGGATGCTGAGCGATCGCCGGGCGGCTCCAGCGGGGGCAGTGCTGCAGCGGTGGCTGCTGGCCTGTGCGATGCCAGCTTGGGCACCGACACCATGGGCTCGATCCGGATTCCTGCCGCCTATTGCGGTTTGTGGGGGCTCAAACCAAGCTGGCGAGCATCCTCTTTGCGCGGTGTGGTGCCCCTGTGCCACGCGCTGGATACCGTCGGCCCGCTGGCCAGCACGCTCGACGAGCTGATAGCGGTATTTCAGGTCATCGATCGCACAACGGTGCCGGTTGTGGCACCCTGCACGCTGCGGGTGGGCTTGGTTCAGGGCTCGCCAGAATTTGCCCTGGATGCGGCGCATCAGGAAGCATTGGCTCAACTAACGCATCTACTTTCAGCCTGCGGGCATCGCGTGGTGAAGATTTCGCTGCCGCCATGGGACCCGGTGCAAGACCGCAAACTTGCGCTGTTGCTGGCAAGCTCTGGCGGTGCCAAAACCTGGTCGGTCTTGCCGCAAAGTCCATTGCATGGCCTGAGCGAGCCCACACGGCGGGCATTTGAATACGGCGCGGCGGTAGACCCAGCCAGGCAGAAGTTGGCCACCCAACGCCTCCGCATACTTGGGCGGGCCGCCGCGCACTGGTTTGAGTCCGTCGATGTGTTGCTGATGCCCGTTACCCCGACGCTGGCTCCGCTGAGGACCGAGCCGATTGACCCGCAAATCGCGCAGGTTTGCTGCCTGGCCAATTTAACCGCCTGCCCAGCCCTGGCCTTCCCCTTGGCCATTCAGGGTTCGTCCATGGCGGCATCATTTCAAATGATGGGCCCGAAGGGCAGCGACGCGCACCTATTGGGCGTCACTGCGATGCTGCGGGCGCAGCAGGTGCTGCATTAATAGCGAGGTGGGGCATACAGCATGCCCCCATCCACATCGATCACCGTGCCAGACAAGTAAGAGCACAGGGGCGAGGCGCAAAACACGGCCAACCGGGCAATTTCCGGTGGCTCAATCAGTCGCCCAAACGCGAGTTGCTCGGTCAGTTCATGCCAGCGCGATTCATCATCGAACCGGATTTTGGCCTGGCGCCGCAGCAAGCCCTCCATCCGATCCGATCGAGTGGGCGCCGGGTTGATGCCAAATACCCGCACCCCGGATTTGGTGCTGTTGCCGCCGACGGCCTGGGTAAAGGCCATCAGCGAGGCGTTGCCAGTGGAGCCACAAATGTAATCCCAGCGCGGCGCCGAGCCAGCCTGACCGATGATGTTCAAAATCACGCCGTAGCCACGCTCTTCCATCGGCTTCAAAAAACTGCGTGTCATGTTGATGAAGCCGAAAACCTTCAAATCCCACGCCGAGCGCCATGTCTGCTCATCCACCTGATAAACATTGCCACCAGGAATGGCCCCTGCGTTATTGACCAGAATATCGACCTGGCCCACCTGCTCCAGCAAGGCCTCGGCAGCACCAGTGACAGAAACATCCTTTGCAATGTACTCACATGGCACACCCGTGCTGCTTCGAATGTCGGCTGCCGCCTGCTGCAAACGAGCAGAGTCGCGTGAGACCAGAATCGGTAGCGCGCCCTCCTGCGCGAAGGTTTTTGCAATTTCAAACCCGATGCCCTTGGAGCTCCCGGTGATGAGAACGCGTTGCTTAGCCAAATTCAAATCCATGATGCCTGAGCCTTTTTAAATTGATTGCGCTGGCTTGACCTGCGCCTGATACCAGTCCGTCAGGTCCTGGCCTTGAACAAAACCCACCCCAGGTGTCTGCATCAGCCGATCAAGGATGCGCTCCAGCGTCGCAAAGCGATGCGGCACGCCAATCAGGTGCGGGTGCAGTCCGATCGCAAACACCCGCGGCGTTTGCAGGGATTCACGCTCAAACAGCGCCAGGGTGCGCATGGCACGTTCATACATCTGTTCAGAGTCCTGTTTTTCGATGGCAAATATGATCGAGTCATTGACTTCCAGGTTGTAGGGCAAGGCCAGCAACGGGCCGTGCTTGGTGCTCATCCACTCGGGCAGGTCATCCAACACCCAGTCACAAACATAGTCCAGGCCACAGGCCTTGAGAATGTCTGGGGTGTCATACGTTTCGCGTAGCCCCGGACTGAGCCAGCCCCGCGGCTTATGGCCTGTGAAGGACTGCACCTTGTGCAGGGCAAGTTCAACCAGCTCGCGCTCATCGCTGGCCGAGTTGAGCGTTTTCTGGTGCATGCCGTGGCCAATGAATTCCCAACCAGCCTTCAGCATCGCCTCGGCCGCCTGCGGATAAGCATCCAGCACGCTGGCGTTGATGCTGGTCGAGGCGGTCAGTCCGCGTTCGGTGATGGCCCGCAAGATACGGGGCAGCCCGCAACGCATGCCGTACTCCGCCCATGAAAAATTGGGCACATCAGGGATGGTTTCCTTGCCATGGGGAGGCGTGATCAGCGTGCGCGGCATGGCCGCATCAAAAACCCAGTGCTCAACATTGACCACCAGATGAACCAGGATGCGCCCTTTGGGATGGGGTTTCAGATTGACCCCATGCCCCGAGAAACGGTAGGGGATGCGCGGATTCGGATTCATAAGCACTCTCTCCAGACTGGCTGTCACTTTACCCTGTTCATAGTCAACCACAGGGCGGGGCGTGCAACAGTGGGGCAACCGTGCCCTCCAACCCTCCCCGGCCCACTGCAAGCCAGATCACTTTTGGACACCATCCTTAGCTTCCCTTGAATTGTGGAGCGCGCTTTTGCGCAAACGCCTTGCGCCCCTCCCGATAGTCCTGCGATTCAAAACAGGCCACCACCGCCTGGCTGGCCTCTGCCGTCGAGCCCCGCCCCAGGGCGGCCCGTAGGGCCAGCTTGCCTGCCCGGATGGTCAGTGGCGCGTTGGCTGCAATTTCGCGGGCGATCTGATCAACGGCATTGTGCACATCCGGCGCAATGGCATTGATCATGCCGGCCGCCAATGCTTCCTGGGCCGAATAGACCTTGGCTCGGTAAAGCGCCTCGGCCACCGCACTCGCACGCATGTTTTCCAGCATTGAGGCGATGCCCTCCACCCCATACCCAAGGCCAAGCCGGGCCGCTGGCAAACGAAAACGTGCATCGGGTGTGGCATAACGCAGGTCACACGCCATCGCCAGACCCAGGCCACCGCCGTAACAAATGCCCTGAATGGCGGCAATCACCGGTACCTTGCAATTGGACACCGCCGCCTGGGCCGCCTTGACGGCCTGGTTGTAACGCTCGGTGGCATCGGTCGAACTGCGCACCATCTCAAACTCGGTGATATTGGCGCCCGACACAAAAGCCTTCTCACCCGCGCCGCGAATCACGCAGACCCGCACCTTCGGATCAGCCTCAACCTGCCCCATCAGGTCGCTTATTTGCTGCCACATGCCCAGCGACATCGCGTTGTGCCGCTGGAGATCATCAATCACCAGCCTGGCCACGCTGTCATCCACATTCATCTGGATCGATCCACTCATGCAATCACTCCTTTTGTACGCAGCGCGTCGATGTCCTGTTTGGAATAGGCCAATTCGCCCAGAATGTCCTCCGTATGTTCGCCCCAGCCCGGCGCTGGCGTTCGCACACTGGCCGGCGTGCGCGACAGCGTCACTGGCTGGGTCAGATACTTGGTGGTTTTTGCGGCCTGAGTAGGCAACTCATGCAAGACACCGAGGTGCCTGACCTGTTCGTCTTTGAGCATGTCGGGTATCGAATAGACTGGACCGGCAGGAACCCCACCCTCATTGAGCAGCGCGACCCAGTGAGCCACCGTTTGCTGGCTGAAAATCCGCTCAACCAAGGCGTTGAGCCTGGGCCGGTGCTTTACCCGCAGCGCCTCATTGGCAAACTCGGCGTCCGTCAGCCATTCCTCGGTGCCAATGAGCCGACAAAAGCGCTCCCACAGGCCATCGCCGGCCACCCCCAAGTTGAGATAGCCATCGCTGGCCCTGAACATGCCCATGGGCGAACAGGTTGGGTGATTGTTTCCTTCCTGCACTGGTACCGTACCCTCATTGACGAAGCGTGCCACCTGAAAATCCATCATCGCAATCTGGGCGTGCAGAAGGTTGCTTTGCACCCATTGCCCCTGGCCCGAGGTTTCGCGCTCATTGATCGCCACCAGAATGCCGATGGCCGCATACAGACCAGCGCTCAGGTCGGCCACTGCGGTGCCTGCCCGCATTGGCCCGCTGTTGGGCTCGCCGGTGACGCTCATCAGCCCGCCCATGCCTTGCATCACCTGATCAAAGCTCGGTCGCTTCACATAGGGCCCGGTCTGTCCATAGCCTGAAATACTGGCCAGAATGATGCGCGGATTGACGCGCGCCAGCGAGGCATAGTCCAAGCCAAGGCGGTTCTTGACATCGGGCCGCCAGTTCTCAACCACCACATCGGCCTGGGCGACCAGGCGCATGAACACCTCGATCGCTTCGGGCTTTTTGAAATTCAGCGTCAATGAGCGCTTGTTGCGATTCAGGTTCTGAAAGTCGCCACTGTGCCGATTGCCCATGAACATGCTTTCGTTGGGGTCTACACCAGGGGGTGGCTCGACACGAATCACCTGTGCGCCAAAGTCAGCCAGCACCCGCACGCAGTTGGGCCCGGCGCGCACCCGCGACAGGTCGATCACCCGCAAATGTGACAGTGCCCCAGGAAACATGGTGAACCCTTCAATTTCGCCCAAGATTGTCTATCATCCTAGCCTGAATCCGGCCTGACCCGATGCGCGCCTGAGCCGATCACAGATTCGACCAGAGTCTTTTTTCAACCTATTTGAAGCCATTTGTCACAGTCCGTCCATCAGTCCATCAGCCAGTCCATCGGTCAGCCCATCAGTCAGACCTTACCCTCGCTTGTGCAGGAAATGGCGCGCCTGCGATCAGGCCACGAATTCGTCTGTCAAGGCAGCAAAAGCCTGAGCTATGAAGCCTTCGAGCGCGAAGTACAGGCGTGCGCGCGCGGGCTGATGGCCTTGGGCGTCAGCCGGGGCGACCATGTGGCCATCCTCATGGGCAATCGCCTGGAGTGGTTGATCGCTGATTTTGCGATTTGCAGCATCGGCGCCGTCATGGTCGGGCTCAACACATGGGTCACCGCCCACGAGCTGGCTTACCTGCTGGAACACTCTGACACCCGCGTCCTGGTGACCAGTGGACGCTTTCTGAAATACGACTATCTGCTGATGCTGGCTGAAATTCGCCGCCTTGCTCCCGCAGCCCTGGCAGGTCTTAGACATATCGTGCTGACCGATGAAAATCCGGCATCGACTGGCTCCTTGTCCTGGTCAGAACTGCTGGATCGGGGGCGCCAGACGCCGGTTGCGCAATGGCAGGCGGCCGCCAGCGCCGTGCAACCCACCGACGTGTGCTACCTCCTGTACACCTCGGGCTCTACCGCTCGACCCAAGGGCGTTTTGCTCCAGCACGGCCCCATGATAGAAAATATGTGGCACATTGGCCAGCGCCAGCATGTGACCACTTCAGACCGCCTGTGGCTGGCTGTCTCGCTGTTCTGGGGACTGGGCTGCGAAAACGCCCTGTTCAACATCATGACCCATGGGGCCACGCTCGTGTTGCAGGAACATTTCGACGCACAGGAAGCGATCGCCCTTATTGACCGTAGCCGCTGCACTCTTTTTTACGGCACCCCCAATATGGTCACCGCGCTCATGGCCACACCCAATTTCAGCGCGCTGGGATTGGGCCAAATGCGCGGCGGTGCCACCATCGGATCGCCCGAACAGATTCAGCGGCTCATCGACGCGGGCTTGCATGACATCTGCAATATTTACGGACTGACCGAAACCTATGGCAACTGCCATGTGACCGATGCGGGTCTGCCCGCAACGCTGAGGCTGCGTTCGGTCGGACAGGCCTTGCCCGGCAATCTGGCCCATATTTGCAACCCACTGGGTGATGAAGAATTGCCAGTCGGAGAGATTGGAGAAATCCGCATCGAAGGCCGAGTACTCCTGGGCTATTACAAGGATCCCCAGGCCACCGCTCTGGCCTTTGATACCAATGGGTATTTCCGCACCGGTGACCTCGGCCATGTGGACGCCGAGGGCTTTCTGTTCTTCAAAGGCCGCCTCAAAGAGGTGATCAAGACCTCGGGCATGAATGTGTCACCTGTCGAGGTTGAGGAAGTGTTGTTGTCTCACCCTGAGGTCCTGACCGCGTATTGTGTTGGCATTGACGGGATGGAGGGTGAAGACACCATGGTGGCCGCCGTGGTGGTGCTCAAGCCCCAGGCCACACTGTCGGAAAAAATTCTGCGCG
Organism: Burkholderiaceae bacterium; assembly: GCA_964228805.1. Classification (GTDB taxonomy): domain Bacteria; phylum Pseudomonadota; class Gammaproteobacteria; order Burkholderiales; family Burkholderiaceae_C; genus Hylemonella. The sequence continues at coordinate 8,526 of CAXRBE010000128.1, read as the reverse complement.
ATCTGTGTGTCCAGCGTTTGGCGCGGTATAAATGCCCGAAGAAAATTCTGTTTGTGGATGAAGCCCAAATTCCACTGACCACCACCGGCAAGGTGAAGAAAAACGAAATCGCCCGACTTTTTGAAACCTGATTCTGAAGCACCAGGAGCAACCCATGAGCACTTTACCGAACTACGAAATCTATGCGGTCAAATATGCCGAGCACCATCGGATGAGCAAAGACAACTTTCTCGGTGGTGACGACCATGATCACCCCATGCCGCTGGACTATTTTGTCTGGGTGATCCGCCATGATCGCCAGGTCTGGGTTCTAGATACCGGCTTCTCGCCCGAAGAGGCCAAGTCCAGGGGCCGCGATTTCAAGCGCTGCCCAAGCGAAGGGCTCAGGGCTCTGGGCATCGATCCCGACGCGGTCAGCGATGTGATCATTTCGCACATGCACTATGACCATTGTGGCAACCATCACCTTTTTGCCAAAGCAAAGTTTCATCTGCAGGAAAAAGAAATGCACTATGCAACCGGCCGTTGCATGTGCCACCGGTCGATGCGCTATCCATTCACCCTGCGCGATGTTCAGACCATGGTCGAGCGCGTGTACACCGATCGCGCCGTATTTCACGATGCCACCGAAGAAGTTGCGCCAGGCCTATCGGTTCATCATGTGGGTGGTCATACCGCAGGCCTGCAAGTGGTACGGGTTCACACTGCGCGCGGATGGGTGGTGCTGGCCTCTGACGCCAGCCATTTCTATGCCAACATGGAAGGGCAACGCCCGTTCCCCATCATCTACAATGTTTTCGACATGTTGGAAGCCTATAAAACATGTTACCGGTTGGCCAGTTCACACGACCATGTGATTCCCGGGCATGACCCGCTGGTCATGAAAAAATACCCAAGTCCCCGGCCGGAGCTCGAGGGCTGGATCGTTCGTCTGGACGTGCCGCCCATGCAGTTGTCGGCTTCAGCAAAAGGTTGACTCATGACACACGCTTTTTTATCCACCCCATGGTTTGATGCCTATGTCCAAAGAGTGAATCAGGACCAGGAACTCAGCGTGATTGGGCAATGGTTCGACGCACCCTGGTTTCTGATTGCCGATCAGACCCGCAAAGTCATTCGAGTGACCTCCGGAAAGATCACCGAAATTGTTCATGTCCCCCGCATCGACACGCGCACCGTGTTTGGATTTCGGGCACCGCTGGCCACCTGGGAAAAATTCATCAGCCCCAAACCACCACCTCTACACAACGATTTTTTTGCAATGCTCATGCGGGTGCCTGAATTCACTATCGAGGGCGATAGCCTGGTGGCCATGCAAAACGCCAGGGCTTTGCAGCGCATGATGAATCTGATGAGACAGGGGGCTTGATATGGCACACATCGAAACCATTACCGGGCGATATGTCAACCTAGAGGTCGATGGGGTGCCGCATCGAATTTATTTCGAAGAAGCAGGTCAGGGCCCCGCGCTCATTTGCATGCACACTGCCGGTGCTGATGGCCGCCAGTGGCGGCATCTGCTCAACGACGAATCGGTCACCAGCCGCTTCCGGGTGATCGCGTTTGACCTACCGCACCATGGCAAGTCAACCCCCCCGGGGCAATGGTGGCTCAAGCGGTATCAGCTCACCACGGTCTACTACGCTGAGGTGATTCGGCAGTTTTGGCGCGCCCTGTCATTGCAAAAGCCCATTCTGATGGGCTGCTCCATGGCCGGCGCCATCGTGCTCAAACTGGCCATCGACAATGGCGCAGAACTCACCGGCGTCATTGGCCTGGAGTCCTCAGCCTATGCGCCTGGCCGGTTCAACGATTTTCTGCACCATCCGGCCGTGCACGGCGGGGAACTCTGTGCCAGCTATACGCTGGGCCTGTGCGCGCCAGACAGCCCCGAAATCGCAAAGCGCGAGAACTGGTGGTATTACGCCCAAGGCGGCCCTGGCATTTACGCCGGCGATGTGCACTTCTACAGCATGGACTGGGACATTCGCGACCAATTGCACAAGATCGACACCCGGCAGTGCAAAGTGGCTTTGTTGTCTGGCGAGTACGACTACTCTGCCACCCCCGAGATGACAGAGGCTGTTGCCAAAGCCATTGCAGGCTCACGCTTCACACTGATGAAAGGCATGGGCCACTTTCCCATGATCGAGAACTACGAGGGCCTCAAGCCCTATCTGATGGACGCACTCGACCATATGCAAAGCGCCAAGGCGCCAGCAGTCAAGGCCTGAGGCCTCAGCTCACCAGCAAGCCCACGCTGCCTTGAGTTTTACGGCTCTGAAGGTCGATATGGGCCTGCCTGACGTCTGCGAAGTCGTACATGGTCGGCTTGGGGATGCGCAGCACGCCCTTGTAAATCAGTTCCAGTACCTCACGGCTGCGCGCCAGCAACGCTTCACGCTGTTTGATGAATGTGAAGATCGACGGACTCGTCACCGACAGCGAACCCAGTCGGTTGAGCCGAAACAGGTCAAACGGGGGCACCGGGCCTGATGGCGTGCCAAAGCTCACCAGCTTGCCGCAGGGCCTGATTGCGAGCAGCGACTCATCAAATGTGGCCGCACCAATGCCATCGTAAACCGCATGCACGCCCTGGCCATCTGCGCTGGCCTGGCGCGCCTGCTCATGCCAGCCGGCCTGGGTATTGAGCAGAACCTCATCGCAGCCCAGGGCAAAAGCAGCCTGCTTCTTTTCTTCGCTGCCGACCGTGCCGATCACACGTGCACCAAGATGCTTGGCCCACTGCACCACAATCTGACCCACGCCGCCGGTGGCGGCATGAACCAGAATCTCCTCGCCCGCCCGCACCGGGTGGGAGTCCTTGACCAGGTATTGCGCCGTCAACGCACGGTTGATGGTCACACCCACCATCACCAGGTCCAGCGGCACATGCACCGGGACCAGCCGATCGGCCGGCATGATCCGGTGCCTGGCATAGGCGCCTATGGGCAGGTGCACATAGGCCACGGCATCGCCTGCTTTCAGATGGCTTACCCCGGCGCCGACGGCTTCCACATAGCCGGCGGCCTCCACCCCCAGCACGACCGGAAAATCCTGTAGCGGGTAGCGCCCGGTTCGGTGCTGGATGTCGATGTAGTTGACTCCGATGGAACACTGACGTAGCAGTACTTCTTGCGGGCCCGGCTGGGGCAGCTCGCGATCGGCAATCGCCAGAACTTCGGGGCCGCCGTGTTGCATGATTTGAATGACTTGCGTACGCATGAGGCTATTTTCTCGATAAAAAAGCGTGCCTGGCTGTCGTCAGGCACGCTGCAGGGACGGTCAACGAACTAAAGACAACGCGCCTTTAGTTTTTCGGCCAGATCGCTTTGGCGTTGGCCATTGAAGTCGGGTAGACCACCACCGGCACACCGTTTTGCCACTGCGCAATCACCAGCTGCGCGTGTAGATTGCGGCCAGCCTCGTCGAACTTCAGGCGTCCACCGGGGAAGTACTGGGCGGCCCCGCCAGTCAGATCCATCTTGCGAATCGCCTCGGCAACCTTCACACGGTCGGCCGACTTGGCCACCTCCATGGCATGGGCAAAAACCCGTATGTCGCCATAGGTGGAAATCGGATCCTGTGCCATCCAGGGCTCACCGGTGCGCTCCTTGAAGCTGGCCGTCAGTTTTTCCTGGCCCTTGCCAGCCCAGTTGGCCGAAATGTTCATCAGCCCCTCGAGCTTGTCCTTGCCAATCATGGTCAGCAATTCGGGGGAGCCCAGTGTCCCGTTGTTGCCGACAAAAGGCAGGCGCCCCTTGCCCAGACCCATTTCATTCATCTTGTCGATGAAGATCTTGTAGTCCGACAGGGGAGTCAGCACCAGGAACAGCACATCGGGCCGCGACGACCTGAGTTTTTGCACCATGCCGCTGGCGTCAGACAAGGGCGGCGTGTAGATCTCGTCGTAGACATTGGTCAGGTTGAGCTTTTTCAGCAAATCGCCCTCCCGCATAGGCTTGGCGAACCCCATGGGCGCGGCGGTGTTGTCCGAGACGATTGCCACCTTGGACACCTTGTTGCCCGTGGCCCGGCCCAGGTCGATCAGGGCCGGTGCACCGCCCGAGGACATGGCGTCTGCTGTGGGCGAGGTCTGGAAGATGTACTTGAAGCCGCGGCTAGTGATCTGCCCGGAGAAGGACAGGGTCAACATGGGCAGTTGGGCGCGCTCGGTCACTTCAGTGACAGCCAGGGTGAACGAAGACAGCCAGGCACCGGTAGCCCCGGAGAGATTGGGGTTCTGCGACAGCATGCGCTCTGCCGCATTGCGCGCCGTCTCCACCTTGTCACCCGCATCGACCACCACCAGTTTCATCTTGGCGCCGCCCAGGGCCTTGATGCCGCCGGCCGCGTTGATGTCCTCCACTGCCATCTTGGCACCCTTGAACATCAGATCACCCGATCGTGCCCAGGGCCCGGTCATTGGCGCGATCAGCGCCACCTCAACTTCTCTTTGCTGGGCATGCCCGGGCAGGCCCAGAGCCAACGCGATGCTGGCAAGCCCCAACTGCAACACGTGCCTCTTGTGTAGAAATTTCATCGTGCTATCTCCTAGTCGAACATTTAAATTCCCAGATACGCCGCGCGCATGTCATCGCCATGCGTCAGTGAATCTGGGGTGCCTTCCATCGCCACCTTGCCCGACCGCAGCACATAGCCGTAGTTGCAAGGGCTGAGCGCTTCGGCCACCCTTTGCTCCACCAGCAAGATTGCGATGCGTGTTTCGCGATGAATTTCTTGGATACGCTCAAAGATGAGGTCCGTGATCTTGGGCGCTAGGCCCATGGACGGCTCATCCAGCATCAATAGCTTCGGGGCTGACATCAGCCCGCGGCCGATGGCCAGCATTTGCTGCTCACCGCCAGAGAGAGTGCCTGCCAATTGTGAACTGCGCTCTTTGAGTATCGGGAACAGGGTGTAGATCTGCTCAAGGTTGTGTGCCAGGTCATGACGCGCTTTACGGGTTTGCGCACCAACCTCCAGGTTTTCAAAAACCGTCAATTCCCTGAAGACCTGACGCCCCTCGGGCACATGGGCAATGCCCAGCAGGGCGCGGTCCGAGGGTTTCATGCGCAAAATATCTTCACCAAACCACAGAATGCGCCCCTGTTGCACTTCGACGGTACCCGATATGGACTTGAACAAGGTGCTTTTGCCCGCGCCGTTGGGGCCGACAATCGCAATAAACTGGCCATCGTCCACCTTGACCGATACATCCACCAGGGCTTTGAGTCCGCCGTAAGAGACGTGAATGCCTTCAATGTTCAGCATTTTGTACCCACTTTTTCCCCAGGTAGGCCTCAATAACCAGCGGATCTTTCATCACCGCTTGAGGCTCACCCGACGCTAGCACACTGCCGTAATTGAGCACGATGAATCGATCGACCAGCCGGACCATGGCCTGCATGGTGTGCTCGATGATAACGATCGTCTGCCCGTGATGGGCCAGCGTGGCCAAGGTATTGAGCATCACCTCGACTTCCTCGGTGCCCAGTCCCGCCAGGGTTTCATCCATCAACAACAGGTCGGGCCGTCCGGCCAGCACCCTGGCCAGTTCCATCAGCCGCAACTCCAGGCTGTTGAGCCCCGAGGCCAGCGTGTCGGCGTAGCCCAACATGCCAACGCGGCTCAAGGCCTCGCGTGCATTGGCCCTGGCCACCTCATCGTCCCGGTCTTTGGCGTAAGCCCCCACCACCACATTGTCCAGTACCGAAAGTCGCGAAAACGGCCGGGCAACCTGAAAGGTCCGTCCCACACCAAGTCGACAGACCTGGTTGGGCTTGAGCCCCACCAGATTTGTCCCGCCATACCGAATTTCGCCAGCGCTGACCGGGATAAAGCCATTGAGCAAATTGAACAGCGTGGTCTTGCCCGCACCGTTGGGGCCAATAATGCCGAGCACTTCGCCTTTGCGCACCTGGAACGAGACATCCGAGACCGCTTGCAGCCCGCCAAAGGAAACCGAAACGCCCCTGACATCAAGCACCACCTCGTCGCCAATCGCCCTGCTCTGAGATTGATCTTGCTGGATGCTGGGCATGTCGGGCCGCGCAGGCTTGGGGCTCGGCACCTCGCCAAACAGCATCTCCTTGAGCCTGGTCAGGATGCCATCGGGGGCAAACAGCATCATCAGAATGATGGCAATGCCCAGCAACACGCCGTGCACGCCGTGGAGTTTTTCACCCACTGTGGCCTGAATGATTTCCGAGGTTGGAATCAGCACCAGCGAGCCGATCACCGGACCCCACACCGTGGAGACGCCGCCAAACAGCGTCACGATCATGGCCTGCGATGAGGTCAGCATGCCAAACACCGAGTTGGGCGTAACCACCAGAACCAGCGCGGCGTACCAGCCGCCAGCCAGGCCGGCCAGCGCACCGGAGACCATGATCGAGCGCAACTTCCATCGGGCCGAGTCCAGACCCGCAGCTTCAGCGGCGGCCTCGTTTTGCTTGATCGCGGTCAGTGACAGGCCAAAGCGCGAGCCGTGAATCTTGTACGAAACCCAGATCGCCAGGCACAGAATCACCGTCGACACCACAATGTTGTAGTACGGGTTGTCAAACTGCATGTACCAGAAGGCTTCACTGCCCTTTTTCATCGGTATGGTGGGCTCCTGGTATCCCATCCACTCAAACAGATAGAGCAGGGTCAAAGGATAGGCCAGCATGGCCAAGGCGAAGTAAACGCCCTTGAGCCTGAAGGTAGGGTAGCCGATCAGCACGCCGGCCACCAGTCCGCCCAGGCAACCCAGGGGGATTCCGATCATGGGCGTGATGTTGAAGGTCAGCGACAGGATCACCACCGTGTAGGCGCCCACGCCAAAGAAGGCAGCGTGGCCGAACGACACCAGCCCTGTGTAGCCGGAAAAAACATTCCAGGAAATACCCATCACAGCCCAGACCGGTACGGTGGCCATGACAAAGCGGAAGTAGTTGTCGTCAATGAAAAAAGTCGACGCCAGGTAGACCAGGGCAAACAGCCCGATCTGCGCGTAAATATTGTGGCGCAGCATGTCCATCACACCCGCTCCACATTCTTGCCAAACAGGCCCTGCGGTCTGAACAGGATCACCAGCAGAAACAGCACAAAGATAGTGCCGTTTTGCAGCTGCATGGGCAAGACCAGAGCCGAGAGCTGCTGTACGACGCCGATGATCAGCCCACCCCAGAACGGACCCATGATGCTGCCCAGGCCGCCAAGCACCACGCCGGCATACATGATGACTACAAATTCAAGACCGATATAGGGCTGAAAGGGGTAATAGCTAGCCACCAGCCCGCCAGCCACAGCAGTGATCGCAACGCCGAGAGAAAACGAAATCCGGTGCGCGCGCTCAACATCGATGCCCATATAGGTGGCCGCATCAGGGTTATCGGCCGCGGCGCGCAGGGTTTTACCCAGACGGGATCGCGAAATGAACAGATAGGTGCCCATGGTCAACAAGACTGCTGAGAGCAGCACGACCACACGGGCCTTGTTGAAGAAGAACAACAACAGGCCATCTGGCCCCAGTGGCCCCAATTCCCAGGCTTCAGAGGCGAAAGGGGTGCGGATGGACAGGGGCAGATTGCCAAACACCAGCAAAGCGCCGTTGGCCAGCACCAGCGAGACACCCAGGGTCAGAATCAGTTGCTGGTAGTGCCCATCACCCTCGGTGCCGGCCACCGCCCGCCCTGTGCTCTTGGAAAGCAGCCAGCGGTGAATCGTCCAACCCAGAGCAAAGCTGAAGGCAGAGGAGACCACCGACGCGAGCACCGGCCCCAGCAAGCCGCTCAGGCCCAACCACCCAAAAACATAGAAAGTGCCGTACATGCCGAGCATCAAAAATTCGCCCTGAGCGAAATTGATCACCCGCATCAGACCAAAAATCAGCCCCAGACCCACACACATCAGGCCATAGACCGACCCGACCAGCAGACCTGCAATCAGTGATTGAAAAAAAATTTCGGCAGCAACCATCTTGAACCACGCAAACCCTGTGGGCTATGCCAACTCTCAGCAAGATCACATGCTAGCGTCAATCAGGCTCAGACAGTGCGGGGGTTATCCCTAGGGATGGTGTTCAAAACTCGCGCCGTGCGCGGCGCTGCTTTTGCGGGTTGAGCCGCAAGGCGCAAAACCCAAGGCAAGCCTGGACGGCTTGCCTGGTTTTGCAACGCCGCAGATCGACCGCAAAACCGCGCCCCCAACGGGGTTCGGCCAAAAACGGGCCCTTGGCCCACCAAACCGCTTGCGTGTGCCTACGGGCACACGACGCGCGGTGTTGGCGATCAAATCATCCCGTTTTTGGACTCGAACGCGCATGGCGGGAGTTTTGAACACCATCCCTAGTAAATTTGATAGGCTCAGTCATGTGGCGCCAACAGTTGGCGACCGAGTGCCTCGCCAGTTGCCAGCCGTGCGTGCGCCTGAGATGCCTGGGCCAGTGGGTAAGTTCGCTCAATACAGGCCAGGACCGTGCCCAGCGCAAGCAGTTGCAAGACATCTTCGAGCTGGCGCCGCGAGGTGCTGGTCACAGAC
>CAXRBE010000127.1:0-27440 GCA_964228805.1 Burkholderiaceae bacterium | reverse complement strand
TCAGGCGCTGGATACCGGTTCAGTGTTGCCCCATCTTAGGCCTATTCGTGCATGACGAAATTGATATCAGTCATCCACATCGGCTTTGGGCAATCATGGCAGCAGGGTGCGAGGTGTGACGCCGCGCAGTGCCAGGGCGACAGCTGGCCAATCGTGAGAGGTGGCTGCTAGGGATGGTGTTCAAAACTCCCGCCATGCGCGTTCGAGTCCAAAAACGGGATGATTTGATCGCCAACACCGAGCGTCGTGTGCTTGGCAGCACACGCAAGCGGTTTGGTGGGCAAAGGGCCCGTTTTTGGCCGAACCCTAGTCTCCTTTTTAGTTAGGGGCGCGGTTTTGCGGGCGATCCGCGGCGTTGCAAAATCAGGCAAGCCGTCCAGGCTCGCCTTGGGTTTTGCGCCTTGCGGCTCAACCCGCAAAAGCAGCGCCGCGCGCGGCGCGAGTTTTGAACACCATCCCTAGCCAGTCGGCTGATTTTTGCTACGGCTGTGGCCGCTTGAAATCTGCGCGTTCGAGCAGCCATGACACGGCAATTCCGATCAGCAGGCCCCAGAACGGCGCGCCTATGTTCCAAATCGCCACATCACCCACGGTCACCAGAAATGTGATCAGTGCGCCAAAGCTGAAGCGATCACGGAATGAAGTAGTGAACGCAGTCTGCAGCACACGCAGCATGGCCAGCCCGGCCAAGGTGGCAATGAAGGCGGGTGGCGTGCCCAGCATGAGACGCGTCATCAGCGGCGCCAGCAAGCCAAACACCAGCGCCAACAAGCCAACTGCAATGGCTGCGGTGTACTGCCGGTCCTTTTCGCCGCTGCCTGAAATCACCGCATTCACCGGCCCGGTGAGGCAGGTGGAGACAGTGCCAAAGATCGCGGCAAGCACCGAGCCGGCGCCGCAGCCCACCGTGATGGCATTGATCGGTGCCTGGTGCCCGCCCGCTGAGAGAACTGCCATGCCCTGCCCGTTCTGCACCACCAGCACAGTGATGGCAATCGGCACCACCAGCTCGACCATGGCCGCCCATGACCACTGCGGCTGGTACAGGTTGGGACTGGCAAAAGAAAACAGCTCGCCGGTGGGCGGCTTGAAACTTCCCAGCCACCAGACCGCCAGCGCCCCGGCCAATAGTGCCCCGATCAGCGGAGGCAGGTGGCGCGCAACGCGCGGCGCGCACGATAGCGCAAGAAACACTGCCGTCATCGGCAACGCAAGCGCCATCTCGTCGCGAAAGGCGTGCACCAGCCCGGTTCCAAAACGCAGAAACACGCCAGCCACCATGGCCATCACAATCGGCATCGGTATCGCGGCCATGGCGCGCCTCACCCAACCTGACAGACCCAGCAGCAGCATCAAAACGCCAGTTGCGTGAAACGCCCCAATCACTTCCGGGTAACTCAGGTGCCCCAGGGCAGGCCCGACCAGCACCGCCCCGGGGATGGTCCAAAAAAAAGCCAGCGGCTGGCGATACAGCAGGGAAAAAAGAATTGTGATCAGCCCATTGATGAAAAATGAACCAAAGATCCAGGAGGAAAGATCGGATTCGCTCAGTCCGCCTCTGGCACCGACGGCCAGGATGATGGCCACCGGCCCGCTGGCGGCAAAGAGAAATGCCACCATGGCATTGGCTGCATAGACACCGCCGAAATCCGACAGAATGCGCCGAAAATCAGGCAAAGGCCGTTGAATTCTTTCCAACATATTCTTTTTTTTGCCAAGCCACGCTGGCAGCATTCAAGTGCTAGTGACAGGCAGCCATAGGTCGCCTCAACTCAAGTGCAAGCTCACTCGCCGACGGCGTCCTTGACACACTTCTTCTCAAAATTATTTCTGGCAGCCCCGTGCAATTTTTTCTCAGCAGCGGCCACTTCGCACTTGGCAGTGGCTTCTTGCTCACACTTTTTCAGAAACGCATTTTTAGCTGCGCCAGCCAGCTTTTTTTCGGAGGCTACGGCCTGGCAAGTGGCCTCTTGTGCCATCACGGGCGCGCTCAAAACCAGAGCACAGAACAAAAGAAGATGGTTTCGCATGGGTCAGTCCTTTCTAAGGCGTGGATTCTGCCCAATAGTTTATTGCACCTCGGTTTATTGCACCTCGCCGCCTTCCAATGGCGCCCTTGCCGAATCGGGTGCGGCTCAATGCGCCACCAGCCAGTCCAGCACCGCCTGTGCCACGGCAGCGGGCGCTTCGCGCTGCGGGAAATGCCCCACACCTGGCAGCAGGGTGCGCTGATAGGGGCCGGTAAAGAATTTTTCCTTGTTGGCTGAGCTGGAAGGAAAAGTCACACCGTCGGCCTCGCCGTGCAGCATCAGGGTGGGCACCGACAGCACCGGCGCCGGGTTGAGACGGCGTTCATCCTCCTCATAGGCCGGGTCGCCAGGGCTGAGGTTCCAACGCTGGGTGTAGGAGTGGATCACGATATCGGCCCAGTCTGGCGTATCAAACGCCTTGGCTGTTTCCTCAAATTCTGCGGGGTCATACCAGCCCAGCGGGGCCCAGGTATCCCACATCAATTGGCAGAGAGCGCGCCTGTCATTGCGCACCGCCTCGCGCCCGCGTGGCGTGTGCATGAACCAGTGGTACCAGTAATTGCGCGACTGCGCCACAGTCAAGGGCTGGTTGGGGTCATTGGTGCCGTAACCCACCGAAATCATCACCATATGGCTGGCCACGCCCGGGCGCAGACCACAGGCAATTGCCACGGCGCGTGCACCCCAATCGTGTCCGACCAGTGCAGGACGCTGCAGCCCCAGGGCATCGATGAGTTCGAGCAGGTCGCGGCCCAGCGCAGCGAGCTGGCCGGTCCGCGGCGTATCTGCGTGCAAAAAGGTCGTGGGCGCAAAGCCCCGTAGCGCGGGCACGATCACACGATAGCCAGCCTGAGCCAGCCTGGGCGCCACCGAATTCCAGGTGCGCGTGCTGTCAGGCCAGCCGTGTAACAGGATGACCGCTTGCTGCCCCAGGGGGTTCAATTCCTCATAGCCCACGCGCAGCTGGGATGTGTCCACAAAGTGCATATCTGGCTCCTGGCACATTCAATCTAATCAATGGGCAAAGGATAGCGCCTTGCCACCAGACTTGGCGTTACGATCTCACCCTGTGGCTTCATTTCCCTGATTTGATTTCCGGGTTTTTTATCACTTTTGTGCCATGTTTCAGTTTGCCGATCTTCTGTTTCGTAATGTCCTGCTCTTTGACGGCTCGGGTGACGATCCACAGCGCAGTGACCTGGCTGTGAGCCAGGGCCGCATCAGCGCCATCGCGCCTCAGCTCTTTCTGCGAGCCCGGAAGGTGATCGACGGCACTGGTCTGGCGCTCATGCCCGGCATCATCGACAGCCACACCCACTTCGACGCCCAAATCACCTGGGACCCCTGCGTGCGCCCCTCCCCGGCGTTGGGCGTCACCACCGCTGTCATCGGCAACTGCGGCTTCACCATCGCCCCATGCAAACCAGCTGACCGCGACCTCACCATGCGCAACCTCACCCAGGTCGAGGGCATGTCGCTGGAAGTGTTGCGCCAGGGTATTGACTGGGAATTTGAAACTTTCCCCCAATACCTGCAGATGCTCAAGCGCAAAGGCAGTGCGGTCAATGTGGCAGCCTATGTGGGCCACTCTTCAGTGCGTACCTGGGTGATGGGTGCCGAGGCCACCCGGCGCGCCGCCACACCCAATGAGATTGCCCAGATGGCAAAAATAGTGCGCGAAGCCATGGCTGCTGGCGCAGTCGGTTTTGCCAGCAGCACCAGCCCCGCCCATAACGGCGAAGGTGGCCAGCCCATGCCCTCGCGCCTGGCCAGCGATGAAGAAATGATGGCCTTGATCAAGGCCATGGGTGAGCAGGGCCGCGGCGTCTACATGGTGACCAAAGGCGGTCAGATGCCAGTACCTTTTCTGGAAGAAATGTCAGCCCAGTCAGGCCGGCCGGTGATGATTGCCGCCTTGCTGCACAACAGCACCAACCCGCAAGCTGTCTTCAAGGATCTGCAAGCGATCACTGCAGCCAACGAGCGGGGTAGAAAGCTGATTGGCCAGGTGTCGTGCTGCCCGCTGACCATGGATTTCACTTTCCTATCACCTTACCCGGTGGAAGGCCTGCAAAGCTGGAAGCCAGCGCTTGGCATTCAGGGCGAGGCACTGCGTCAGGTCTTGGCAGATCCGGCCTTTCGTGCCGGCGTGCGTGCCGAGCTGGCTAGCACCTCCACTTTCCGTCTTTTCAACAACGAATGGGACAAAGTGCATGTAGTGGAAACCTTCCAGCCCGAGCATGCCAGCCTGGAACAGCGCAGCATTGCCGACATCGCCCATGAACAGGGCCTCAATCCCTTGGATGTCGCGCTCGACCTGGCCCTGGCCGAAGACCTGCAGACCGTCTTCACCGCCCAACTTCTCAACAGCGATACCGAGGCGGTGGGCAGCATGCTCAACCATCCTCATAGCCTGATCTCCCTGAGCGATGCGGGCGCCCACCTCACCTTCTTCAACGATGCCGGCTTTGGCCTGCACCTGCTCGGGCACTGGGCGCGCGAGCTGGGTGTCATGCCCATGGCCAAAGCGGTGCGCAAGCTCACTTCATTGCCCGCCGAAGTGTTGGGCATTCAGCAGCGCGGTCGTCTGCAAGTGGGATGGGCTGCGGACCTGATGCTTTTTGACCCCGCCACTGTCAACCGCTCGGCCAAGAAGCGGGTCTTTGACCTACCCGGTGGCGCGCCGCGCTTGACCACCGATGCGCTGGGCGTGCGTGGGGTGTGGGTGAATGGCCAGCTGGTGGCCAATGGTCAGGGTCTAGTGGCCAAGCCCCCACTGGCTGGGGAGGTGCTGACCGAATTCAACCCTTGAATCGACCATTGGCTATTTCCGCGATGCCGTTGAAATAGATGTTTCAAAAAGTCCTCGGTAATCTTGCCCCCCACGATTGGACGCACTGAGAATGACTAAGCAGGTTCCAGTTTTGCTATCTGTATAGATTGATTGACCTAGATCGCCACCGAATCTAAGCCAGGCGCCATCATCTCTAGGGTGGTGAAAGTAAAACTTGTACCCTTGGTCGTAGCCGGCGATTTTCCCTTTGCGCAAAAATTCCTCATTGGAGCGAAAAGTTCTGCATTCATGAAACCAGTTGTCGCTGATCACTTGGCGGCCTCCAATGAAGCCATTTTGAGCAACCAGTAGGCCAAGCCGCCCCCAATCACGCATGCAGGCAAGGAGGCTGGAGCTCACATCTTCAGCACCAGCAGCATCGGTCAACCATACGGCGTCCGCCTCAGCTCCAATTTCTTTCCAAAGTCCCATCTCCATGAATTGAGCAATAGACATTTTTGTTGCCGCTCGAATGGCCATGCTGATGAGCTGCGGATCAACATGAGAGTAGTTGAACGATGTACCTGGTTGACTCTTAAAGCCGTACGGCCAATTAATAATCACTGCATCCTGATCTGTATTTTTCCCGCGATGCTTAGGATGCCCAAGAAATCCATGTAATTCAAAACGCTCGAAGTTGTTTGGTGTGCCACACAGCCAATGGCAAATATCGACACCGCTGGACATATTCAATGCTTGCCTTATCGTGATAGCGCCCAGCGGCTTTCCTTTGAGGCGAGCATCATACTTGTCAATAGTGTCCTCAAGATTCGACAGAACACCATGTTCCAACGCAAAACCTGTCAGCAAGCTCAAAACGCTTTTCGCCATGGACTTGCTATAAAAACGCATCGATTTAGATCGCTCGAATTCATAGTTTTCAAAATAAATTGAATCCGCGCGAGCAACTAGCATTCCCATCTTGCCGTTACTTCTTTGGTAGTCTTGAAAAGAATTGAACAAACTCCATCGCATTGGAGTGGGCTTATCAGCCAGAAAAGTAGCTTCTGATGGTGCCTTGACGACGACCTTGTTAAAAAGTTGCTCTATGCCACCAGAAAAATTGCCAACGATCCAATCGTCATAAGCCCATGGATTGGGCGTTTTACCCATTGGCCCCCATCCTGAAGGAAAACCAATGTCACGTCCATAGTCACTCGAAAAGCCCTTCAGCGGGAATCCTGAAACTGCCGCAGCGGCTGACACATACCCAAGAAATTTACGTTTACTGAGCGATTGCATTTTTTTCTTATTCATTTTTAACACTTGGCTTTGGCTTGAAATTTTCTTGCAAATCATATGAACTACAAAGAGCAAATGAATGCGCGAGGAGTTAGCTCTGAGCCCGAGCAAGTCGCCCCAGACTCTGGGCCAGTTTTCGTGGGGCCGGGCCTGCAAGTCTGTGCTCTTTTACACTCCAGACATTGACCTTACCTGGCACCGACGCCCTCGACATACTCCATGACCCGTAAACGCATCGGCATTGATCTGGGTGGCACCAAAACCGAAGTGGCGGTGCTGGCTGAGGACAACTCTTTTTTATTCAGACACCGACTGCCCACCCCGCGTGAAAATTATGCCGACATCCTCGCCCGTATCGAGGAACTGGTCAATCTGGCCCGGCAGAACTGTCAAATTCCTGCAGGCTCGGCCTTGGGGGTGGGCATCCCCGGTTGCATCGACCCCACCACGCAGCGCGTTCGAGGGGCCAGCACCCTGGCTCTCAATGGCGAGCCACTGCAACAAGATCTGGCTCAGCTGCTGAAATGCCCCGTTCATGTCGACAACGATGCCAACTGCCTGGCCTTGAGCGAATCGGTGGATGGCGCTGCCGCCCATGCCCGGGTGGTGTTTGCTGTGATTCTGGGCACCGGCTGCGGTGGCGGCATTGCCTTGTCACAGCGCGTCTGGCAGGGCAGGAATGCGGTGGCCGGTGAATGGGGCCACAACCCCCTGCCCTGGCCCAGTGCCCAGGAGTTGCAAACTCCCCCTTGTTGGTGCGGCCAGACAGGTTGCCTGGAAACCTGGCTCAGCGGCACAGGCTTTGCCAAAGATCATGAGCGCAGCACTGGGCAAAGCATTTCTTCTGAATTGATCATTCAGCAGATGCGGGCTGGCAACCCGCAAGCGCTTCAAACTTTCGAGCGTTACGTGGATCGGCTGGCACGTGCACTGGCACATGTCGTCAATCTGCTCGACCCCGAAGTCATAGTGCTGGGCGGTGGCATGAGCCAGGTGAGCGAGATTTACCAACGTGTGCCCGCACTCCTTTGCAGGAACACCTTCACCCGCCCAATCACCACGCCCGTAGTACCTGCCCTACACGGCGACTCATCTGGTGTGCGGGGGGCGGCCTGGCTTCACCCCTAAGGCGCGCTACACTTGGCCGGCATCACTGAACCGAAAGTACCCGACATGTCAGTCCATCCACTGCGCGCGTCCAATGCCATTGAGCAAGCCAAAATTCAGCTGGCTGCAGCGCACCGGCTGGCTGTTTTCCACCAACTGGAAGAGGGCATTGACAACCATTTCACTGTCACCCTGCCCGGTCGGGATGACCAATTCCTGATTCTTCCTTTTGGCTTGCACTGGTCTGAGGCGCGCGCGAGCGACATGATCGTGTTTGATGAGGCCGGCAACACCCTGCAAGGCAAGGGCGTGGTGGAAATTTCTGCCCAATGCATTCACGCCCCCATTCACCGCATCAGTGGGGCACGGGTGGTGCTGCATACCCACCAGACTTGGGCAGTGGCGCTCAATATGCTGCAAGACAACCGCCTGCTGCCCGCCAGCCAGACCGCCTCTTTTTACGATGGCTTCATCGCTTACGACGACCACTACACCGGCGTGGCCGACACCCTGCAAGAAGGCGAGCGTCTGGCCGGTGTGCTGTGCGCATCTGATGGGCAAGACCCTCGCCGCAAGCACACTGTGTTCATGAAAAACCATGGTGTGCTGGTCACTGGCAACACCATCGCGCAAGCCTACCGTCGGCTCTACCGGCTGGAGCGGGTGTGCCGCGCCCAGGTGCTTGCCATGAGCACTGGCAAGCCGCTCAATGTGTTGTCAGACGATGTGGTGAAAAAAGTGCAAACCCCGCACCCGGATGACCGCCATACACGTGATGAGCGCGACCGCCTGTTTTTCGAGGCGATGATGCGCGTGCTTGATCGCGAGATGCCTGGTTACGCAGACTGAAGACCGAACTCGCATGAACCCCCTTGCCGTCCTGGCAGCGATGCTGGGGGTGACCGTCGTCACGGTCGACATGACGTTGACCAGCACCGCCATACCGGCCATTGCTGTGGGCATTGGCGCGCCCCCTGCCACAGCCATCTGGGTCATCAATGCTTATTACCTGGTGGTGATTGCCATGCTGCTGCCGATGGCCGCCCTGGGAGAAATTTATGGTCATCGCCGGGTATTTTTGGGTGGACTGATGGTATTTGCCAGCGGCAGCCTGAGCTGCGGCTTTGCCACCACTCTGATGAGCTTGACACTTAGCCGTGCATTCCTGGGCATTGGCGCAGCTGCCGTGGCGGCCACCGTGCCAGCCCTGGTAAAGGCGATTTACCCTGCGAACAAATTAGCGCGTGGGCTCGGCCTTTACGCCATGATCGCCAGTTTGGCCCTGACCCTGGGCCCCACAGTCAGCTCCATCGTCTTGTCCATCACGCACTGGCCCTGGCTTTATTTCCAGACTGTTCCGATCGCCACGCTGGCACTGTTGCTGGCAGCCAAACATCTGCCGCACACACAGCGCCATGTCCGCCCTTTTGATGGCGTTTCAGCTGTGCTGTGCGCCGCCATGTTTGCCAGCATTCTCTTTGCCATCGCCGGTGCCGCCCTGCTCTCATGGCAATCAGCCACCCTGGTGCTGCTGGGCGGGTTGGTCTGCGGCTATTGGCTCAGACAGCGTGAAGCCGGCCAAACTGCCCCTATTTTTTCGGTGGATCTTTTTGCCATTCCGGTTTTTTCGCTGTCGGCCATTACATCAATTTGTGCTTTTTCAGTGCAAGGGCTGGCATTTGTGATGCTGCCTTTTTTACTGACCACCCAGATGGGCTTCAGTCCTGCCGAGGTGGGCTGGCTGATCTCTCCCTGGCCGATCGCCCTGATCCTGATGCCCCTGCTTTCGGCTCCCCTGGTCCAGCACATCGCACCCGGCAAGTTGGGTTTTCTAGGCTTGCTCTTGCTTGCGCTGGGTTTATGGCTGATAGGCTCCATGCCCCATACAGCCAGTGCGCTGGATATCGGCTGGCGTCTGGTGATTTGCGCTATTGGGTTTGGGTTTTTTCAATCCCCCAATATGTTTGCCCTGATGACCAGCGCACCCAGCCATCGCAGCGGTGGCGCCAGCGGCATCCTCGCCACCTCCAGGCTGCTGGGTCAATCGATTGGGGCGGCCCTGGTCGCATTTTGTCTGGCCACCTGGCCGCAACAGGGACTGGAAACCTCCATCTGGTTTGGCTGCGGGCTAGCCTTGTTGGGGGCGCTGAGCAGCGTGGCCAGGTTATTGCCTGCGCTGCAACGATGAGGTTAGGCGTGGTCCCGCTGAAACCCAGCTTCTAACGCACCAAATGAACCGGCCTCATGTCCAGATTCACCAGTCCTCGCTTAGCTCAGCAAGAGGTTGGCTGGAAGCTGCAGGGTGCGTTACTTGCATCGGCGCACTGAGCCTGCTATACGCCATTGGGCATAGCTTTGGATCGCATCCCATAGCCTTCATCCTTTACGCTGTGCTGGTCTCAGCTGTGATGACGTTGTTGGCGCTTGGCCCCGGGCCGAATGCGTTGGCAATCGTGTGTCACCCGCTGAGCTGGGTGGTTGGCCTTTGCATGATTTTTCTTGAGGTGTTCTATTTCCAGACCCTCACCTATGTGCCGCCAGCTCATGGCAGTGTCGTGTTGCGTATCGCCACTCCGATCGCGATGATTGTGGGCTGGTTGTTTTTCCAGCGTCGGCCAAGCCCACCCATGGTCATCGGTGGCATTGCCATTCTTGCAGCGATTTCATTCATGATCGAATGGACATCCCCCGACGTGCGATGGCCAATGGCTGTCAGCGGAACCCTCGCTGCGGGATTCTTGACCATGCGCGGGTTTGCAGCGGAATTTCACCCGTGGAACCGCAGCGCACGAACCGTTGCGGAAAAACTTCGCGTGACCGGCCTCATCATCCTGGTGACATCGATTTCCAGTTTGATACTCGCCACGATCGCTGCACTGGGCGTGGCAGCTGGGGCTTTGCCAAGTACGGGCTTGATACCGACGCTTTCTCAGATGCTGCATGCACCAACTTTTTTCTTGGGCGGGCTGGCTGGCGGCGCGATCTTTACGCTCATGATGTATTTGAACTTTTCGTCCGTGGTGAAGATCACCACGGAGAATCTGACAGCAATGATGGCGTTCGCACCGCTGACAGCTTGGTTATTTCAATCCATCGCAGACGCCCTAGGCTGGATCAGGGCTCCCAAGCCTGAGTTGACAGTCGTTGCTGCCATCATCGTTTGTATCGTCGCGGTCTTGCTGATCATTGGCTCAAGTGTGCGCGCTCGCGGTCGCCGCTTACCTCCGTAGCGAGTATTGCCTAAGTCAAGGCCTGGCTTATGAGCGGGCTTGGCATTGATTTACGGTTCAATGCTTCCAATTTTCGAATGGCACAAGATCAAATACAAGCCACGTAATGCGTGAACTTGGTGTCGAGAAAGGCTTCCATGCCCTCAATGCCAGACTCGCTGCCATAGCCACTGTCCTTCAGCCCACCAAACGGTGCCTCAGGCACAGAGACTGCCATTCCATTGATTGCCAGGCTGCCCACTTCCAGGCGCTCAGAAACCGACAAGATCGCTTTGGCCGAGTCGGTGAATAGGTAGCCCGCCAGACCATAGGGGTTGGCGTTGGCCATCGAGATGGCCGCATCCAGGTTATCAAATGGCATCGCACATGCCACCGGGCCGAATGGCTCCTCGGTCAAGATGGGCGCCTCCATCGGCACATCAGCCAGCAATGTGGGCGCTACAAAACTACCCTGCTCAGGTGCATCGCCGGTGACTGCACGGGCCCCCATCGCAACCGATCGATCGATCAAGCCCTTCACTGCCGATTGACGGCGTGCACTGGCTACCGGGCCCATTTGGGTGGACGCTTCCAGACCCGACCCCACCCGCAAGGCAGAACTGGCAACGCCAAACGCCTCGACAAAATCGCCATAGATACGCTTGTCAACAAAGAAACGTGTCGGTGCAAGACAGGCTTGTCCCGCATTTCGAAACTTGTGTTGCACCATCAAGTTCACCGTACGTTCGAGGTTGGCATCTGCGCAAACGATCACAGGCGCATGTCCACCCAATTCGAGCGTGATCCGCTTGAGGTTCTGGGCAGCCAGCTGAGCCAGATGGCGACCCACTGGCACGGAACCCGTGAATGTCACTTTTCGCACGATGGGTGAGCGGATCAGTGCCTCAGACACTTCGCTGGGCACCCCAAATATCAGCTGGATCACACCAGGCGGGAGTTCCTGATTCAAGCAGTCGACCATTGCCGCCACACTGGCAGGGGTTTCCTCGGCAGCTTTAACCATAATCGAACAACCGGCCGCCAAGGCGCCACCAATTTTTCGTGCCGAAAGTACCAGCGGAAAATTCCATGGCGAAAAAGCGGCAACCGGGCCCACCGGAAATTTCAACACATCCATGCGGCTGTTGGGCATGCGGGCAGGAATGATCCGACCATAAATACGGCGCGCTTCCTCTGCATACCACTTGATCAGGTCGGCAGCCATAGCACACTCAGCACGGGCTTCAGCCAAGGTTTTACCTTGCTCCAGTGTGAGCAAAGTGGCAATGCGTTCAGTGTTTTCCCTGAGGCGAGCGACACCTCGCTCCAGCCTTGCACAACGTTCATGGGCGGGCACTTTGCGCCAAGTTTCAAAGGCGCTTTGCGTCGTTTGCAATGCCAGCTGCAAATCTTCTACACCAGCCAAGCTGAGCTCATCAAGTACCTCGCCAGTTGCCGGGTTATGGATTTTCAATCGCTTGGCATGGCGACCAGGACGCCACTCGCCTCCCAGCAAAAGATTGGGGCAACGGTACTTAGGGAGCGTGTCGTTCATGTTTTGTTCCTTGCGCAAATGCTCATCCGATCGAAGAGGCAAAGAGGCCTCTGCGAAAGCCAGCAATGAAAAAATCATCCTATAGGTTGCACCGATCATAGGGCCAAAAGATTGGCGTTGATGACAAGCGGGACTGACCCAAGCGCCTCGACTGGGGTATCTCAACCTTGAGGGCGCACCACAAATTGGCTTGAAGCGGGTGGATTTAGTCTTGCGCTGCCTGGCGCACCCACCCCAACAACTCTTGGGCAACCGGGGTTAGGGGAACGTGCTCCATGCGCAAGATAGCGATTTGTAGCTTTGGGAGGGGCACAGACAGCTCGATCTGACGCAGGCCATGCGATTGCTTGACGCGCTGGAATAGCGCTTCAGGCAATGTCGTGACGAAGTCCGTGTCGCGCACGATTTCGGGCAAGGCCAGCAGCGATTCACAAACCATCACCGGCGTCGGAGGTTCCAGACCGGCTTTCAGGAACAAGGCGTCGATGGCCGCACCAGGACCATTGCTGGGGGTGGCGTGCACCCATCGGGCTTGCACCAGCTCGGCCAACGAGCGGGCGCGGTGATGGGGGTTGTCGCAGTGGGCGGCCACCACAATCTCGCGTTCGCACAGCCATTCAGCCACCAGGCCGGTCTCGAGTTCATCGGCCCGTACCGGTGTCAGCGCAAAATCGATGGCCCCGCTACGCAAGGCTGGATGGACCATGGGCGAGACGCCATCGATGCAGTGCACCCGAACCTGGGGAAACTTGCGGGTGAATGGTCGCAAGGCCTGGGGCAGCAAAGAAAGAGAAATGGCGGGTGAAGCCGCCAGACGGATATGACCAGCCCCATCGCCCCGCATCTGGGCGATTTCTTCCTTTACCCTCTGGGTCTCGCTGACCATCAGGCGGGCATGTCGCAGCACCGACCGGCCATATTCGGTGAAGGCGATACCGCTAGGCGAACGAATCAGCAACTGTGCACCCAGTTCCTCTTCAAGTTGCTGGATGGCCTGGGTCAGCGCCGGTTGCGAAACATGAAGGGCCGCTGCCGCGGCACGGATACTGCCTAGGGCTTCGATGCGCAACAAGGCTACCAGGGTCTGGATTTTCATGGAGCTGGGTAGGTACTTTGGAGCCGACCGGATCCGGGCAATTCGATTTTTGAATCAGGTTTCAATGAATGTATTGGCCCCAAGGCGCGGGCATGCCTATGATGAGGGACTTTTTTTGCAGGAGTATCCCATGTTCGTACGCAACGCCTGGTACGTCGCCGCCTTCGTCCACGAGTGCTCCGAGCGGCCCTTGGCACGTACCATTCTGGGTGAGCCGGTGGTCCTGTTTCGCACGCCGAGCGGCCCCTGCGTTGCCCTGCAAGACCGCTGCTGTCACCGCTTTGCCCCGTTGTCGCTGGGCGATGTCGAGGCCGACGGCATCCGCTGCCGTTACCACGGCATGAAATTCAGCCCGCAAGGGGCCTGTATCGAAATCCCTGGCCAAAGCGTGATCCCCCCCAAGATGTGCGTGCAGTCCTTTCCCCTGGTCGAGCGTCATGGCCTGCTGTGGATCTGGATGGGCAAGGCACAACGTGCCGATCCCGGGTTGATCGTCGATGTGCACTGGAACGACGACCCCGCCTGGCCGACGGCGCGAGGCTATATCCACTACAAGGCCAACTACCAACTGATTGCCGACAATCTGCTCGATTTTTCACACCTCACCTACGTCCACCGCACCACACTGGCCAATGCCGCCTTTCCTAACTCCCACCCGCAGATCACGCAGTTTGAGCGTGGCATCCGCTTGGTACGAGAAATCCGCGACTGCGAGGCCTCACCCTTGCACGCCATGGCGGGGCGTTTTGAAGGCAAGGTTGACTTCTGGAACCGCCAGGTCTGGTGGCTGCCCTCGGTGTTTGAAAACTGGGCTGGATCGGTACCCACCGGAGCCGAGGGTGCCCCCCATGAGCGCCCCGGCGGTCTGCACCTGCGTCACTTCTCGCTGCTCACTCCCGAGACAGAGAAAACCAGCCATTACTTTTGGGTACAACCTTGTCAGTTTCCGCATGGCGACAACAGTGTGATTGAACAAGTAGGCCAAGGTATCGCCAAAGCTTTTGCCGAGGACAACTGGATTATTGAAGCGCAGCAAAAGTCCTGGGAAGCCTGCCCGCCTGAGATCCAGCCGCTGTCGGTGCGCAACGATGCCGCATTGGGCCGCGTGCGCTTCATGATCAACGAATTACTAAAACAGGAGCAGGCTCCCGCACCAATGCACAGCGCGGCCTGATTCAAGAAGGAACACCTATGGACATCACCGCTGTCGTGCTCGACCAACCGGGCATGCCAATGCGCCTGCAAACCTTGCAGATGGAAGAACCCCACCCTGATGAGATGCGGGTACGGCTGGTTGCCACTGGCCTGTGCCATACCGACATCACGATGCTCAAGCGGCCCTTTCCGGTTGAGCAGCCTATCGTGCTGGGTCACGAAGGCGCGGGGGTGGTTGAGGCAGTGGGTGCGGCCATCAGCCGCTTCAAGCCTGGTGATCGGGTGCTTCTCAGTTACAACCACTGCCAGACCTGCCCCACTTGTCAAAATTGGGCGCCCAGTTATTGCCAGTACTTTTTTGGCAGAAACTTCCTGGGGCAACGGCCCGATGGCAGCACCGGCCTGGCCCGCGCCGGTCAACCCGTGCGACACCATTTTTTTGGCCAGTCATCTTTTGCCAGTCATTGCCTGGTGAACGAAACCAATGTAGTGCACGTACCCGACGAGGTCGATGACAATTTGTTTCCCATGCTAGGCCCTATGGGTTGCGGCTTGCAGACCGGAGCTGGGGCGATGCTGAACGTGCTGCGGCCTGAGGCTGGCCAAAGCGTGGTGGTGTTGGGTAGCGGCGCGGTGGGTATGGCGGCCATCATGGCAGCACGTGCCATGGGGGCAAGCACCATCGTGGCAGTCGACCGGGTGTCTTCGCGCCTGGATTTGGCCCAGAGCCTGGGCGCCACGCACGGTGTACTGGCCGACGGCGACGATTTGGCTCAGCAGATCAAGGCCATCTGTGGTGGCGGTGCTAACGTCAGTCTGGACACCACCGCCCATCCTGAGGTCTTGCGCATGGCCTTGGACGTGCTGGCGCCGCTGGGTCGATGCGGCTTTGTCGGCGGCGCCGCCCCGGGCACCACCCTGCAAGTCGATGTGCGCGACATGATGCTCCATGGCAAGACCCTGCGCGGCATCGTCGAAGGCGATGCCAATGCCCAGGCTTTCATCCCGCAATTGCTGCGACTGCATGCCCGCGGCCTGTTTCCTTTCGAGCGTATGGTGCGCTTCTATCCCCTGGCAGATTTCCAGCAGGCCATTGACGATTCACTCTCGGGCGTCACCATCAAGCCCATCTTGTTGCCCTGAGAGGCTAGGGTTTCCAGGGACTTGACATTTATGGGAAATTTCCCATAATTGCGGGATACCACCTCTGGAGACATCCCATGAACACCGCCGTTGATGCTTTTCTTCACAACGAACAAGAGTCGGTACTGACCCGCACCGCCGATCTATGCACCCGTTTGGGTGAACGTGGATTTGAGAACGAAAAACAAGGCCAGATTGACCCCGAGACGGTGGCCCAGGTGCTGGATGCCGGCATCATGAAGATGGGCGTACCCCATCGCTATGGTGGCCTGGAGGTGGACTACGAGATGTTCCCCGAGGTCTCGCTCATATTGGGACGGGCCTGCCTGGCCACCTCGTGGACCATTGGCATCTTGTTACAGCACAACATGCAGATGGGCTTGTTCCCGAAAGAAGCGCAGGATGAATTTTGGGCCAACGGACCGAACTCCTTTGCTCCTGGGTTCATTATTCCGGGCGGCACAGCGCGCGCTGTGGACGGCGGCTATCGACTCAGCGGCCACTGGCGTTTTGGCAGCGGTTACCCGCTGGGCGACTGGATCTTGCTCAGCGCCCACGAGGTGGTTGACGGCGAGAAGAAGCAGGTGCGCCGCTTTGCCTTGCCGCGCGCCGACACCACGCCACAAAACAACTGGCAGGTCAGCGGGCTGTCGGCCAGCAGCACCTGGGATTGCCTGCTCGACGACGCCTTCGTGCCCGCACACCGCAGCATGCCTGCTTCTTCCATGCTCGATGGCAGCGCCCCTGGCTTGCGTGTCAACACCGGCCCAACCTGGCGCATTCCGATGCTGTCGTTTTATTACCCCAATATGGCTGCCATGGTCCTGGGCGCAGGCCAAGGCGTGGCCCGCCAGGTGTTGCAACGCATGAAGGGCCGCACCTTGGCCTATGGGGGCGCACAGGCAGCCGACCTCGGCTACATGCGGGCCAATACCGCGCGCGGCTTCACCGAGCTCAATGCTGCTGAGGCACTCTTGAAATCCCATGCCAGTCGCATTGGACAAACTGCCCGCACGGGCGGTCGCTTTGAGATGATCGAACGTGCCGCGGTGCGCGCCGACTGCACCTGGGTTGTGAAGACCGCTCGGCGCACTGCGCAGGAATTGTGCGATCAGGCGGGCACCAGCGCGTTTTTCCTGAGCTCGGAGTTGCAGCGTTTCCACCGCGAGATCAGCGTCATGTCGAGCCACTCGTTTTATGATGCCGACCGCATGTACGATGTGTACGGAAAGGCCCTGTTTGGGCAGGATATCCCCGCTGGTGAATTGATCTGAATTGAACGCAGCCCTGTTTCGAGTTTCCGACTGGCCGATGGCGCATTTCGCGCGTATCGAGCGTCAGCATCAGGCCAACGCCAACGCCCTGCTCAAACTGCATGGCCTCAAGCATGCCGAGTGGCGCATCCTGGCACTGACCGATGAACTCGACTCGGTGAGCCTGACGCAAATTGTCGACTTGGTGGTGATCGAGCGCACCACCATCGGCAAGTTGATTGACCGCATGGTGCAGCGCGGCTGGCTGGACAAGGGCAAGTCAGCCACCGATGCCCGTGCCATGCAGGTTACCCTGACGCCGCTAGGGCGGCGACTGTTGCATGCCACCGCACCAGACATGCTAGAGCTGATGAAGGCCTACGCTGAGGCGCTCAAACCCACCGAGTTTGAACGCCTGATGGCCACGCTGCGCCGCTACGGGCAGCAGGTCAAATATTGCGACCCCCATCGACGTCCAGACACACCCCGGTGAGGTAAGCCGAGTCGTCGTTGGCAAGGAAAGCCACCGCCTGCGCGACATCCTCGGGACGGGTGAAGCGGCGCAGCGGGATGCGCTGCAAAAAACGTTCGCGGTTGGCGGGCGTGTCTTCCATGCCCATGAAGTCGGTCATCATCGGCGTTTCACCGATCATGGGGTTGACTGCGTTCACCCGCACGCCGTGGGGTGCCATCTCCAGCGCCAGCCCCTTGGTGGCGTTGATCATGGCTGCCTTGGTGGCGCTGTACCAGGTCAGCCCCGGTCCAGGGCGCACTCCGGTGGTAGAGGCCACATTCACCACACACCCCGAGCGCTGGCGCATCATGATGGGCAGCACCGACTGCGTAGCCCAGAACAGGCCTTTGACGTTGACGCGGAAGATACGGTCGAATTCGTCTTCGGTCACGTCGAGGGCGGGCTTGTTCTTGTGCGTGGTGCCGGCGTTGTTGACCAGCACATCGATGCCGCCCCAGGCATCAACGGCCGTCTGGGCCATGCGCGCCACATCGTTTTGCTTTGACACATCGACAGCGCAAGCCAAGGCCTGACCACCCTGCTGGACCAGGCTGTTGGCCATGGCTTGGGCACCTTCGGCGTTGAGGTCGGCCACCAGCACGCGCGCGCCAGCAGCAGCCAGATGCCTGGCAATAGCCGCGCCAAAGCCGGAAGCGGCGCCAGTAACGATGATCCGTTTGTCTTTGAAATTCATGGTGCGTCGTGAGAGTGAGAGGGTTGCTCTGCTTGCAGGGCGCGGTCGATCAGCCAGCGCGCCTGGCTCAAGCCGCTGTCAGCCCAGATCGGGATCATGGGCCGATGGGGTGTCAGGCTGACGATTTTTTGCTGCGCTTCAATCATGGTGCGGTCTTCCTCGAAAGCCACTACCACGTTGTCGTAGATTGACTGGGTGAGTTCAGCGTTGTCGAGATCGAAATTGCGGGCCTGGCAAAACCAGTAATGGCAGGTGGTCTCGGTCTCCGGGGTCTGGATGGAG
Source organism: Burkholderiaceae bacterium (assembly GCA_964228805.1). Taxonomy (GTDB): domain Bacteria; phylum Pseudomonadota; class Gammaproteobacteria; order Burkholderiales; family Burkholderiaceae_C; genus Hylemonella. The sequence continues at coordinate 9,327 of CAXRBE010000127.1, read as the reverse complement.
GTGTGCCGGAACTGGACAGCATTGGGCGCACGCCGTCCTTCGGGCGCGCCGGTGCCAGTTGGGGCTGAGCCAGCGTCCATACGCAACAAGGCCGGCGGCGACCACTGATAGATCTGCCAACGGTCTACCTTGCCTTGAAAGCTGGCCACCTTGCTGTGCAAGGCCGGCATGTCGTCGTTGATATACCAGCGGCTGATGGTGAGCGTGCCCAGGCCATCTGTATTGCGCTCAATCTGCGGCTTGAGCCCTGAGGCGCTGTCGGTGCCCAAGGTATTGGGGTGCACCCAAGCCAGGTGAGTGAAATCAAGCAAGTTATCGATCACCCACTCATATCCGGCCTGGTAATGGATATAGCCCGGCTTCATGCGCCACTCGGGATGATCGTGCCAGTGATAGTCAACGATTTGAGCCGGGTCAGCGCGCTCGGGGTCTCCCATCCAGATCCACACCAGGCGGTCACGCTCGACCAGGGGGTAGTGGCGCACCCGTACCTTGTCAGGAATGCGCTCTTGCCCAGGAATTTCCACGCAGGCACCGCTGGGATCGAACTTCAGGCCATGGTACATGCAGCGCACGCAGTCGCCCTCCTTGCGGCCCAGGTGGAGCGGGGCGCCACGGTGACAACAGCGATTCTCCAACGCCACCGCACGCCCTTGAGTGTCGCGGTACAGCAGCACCGGCTCATTGAGCAAGGTGCGGTTCAAAAAACCCTCGGCGGGTACCTCAATGTCCCAGGCCGCCACATACCAACAATTGCGGATGAACATGGAAACTTTCTCCTTGAAAAAAACGGGGCCAGGCAATGGCGCCGTCAGTGTCTAACGACCTATGCCACCATCAGGCGAACCATTTCAGGGCCACCAGAGCGATGTCGGGCCAGATGATCAGGCAGGCCACCAAGGCCATATTGGCCACCAAAAATGGCATCACCCCTTGAAAGATGGTCGCCAACGACACATCGGGCGTCAAGGTCTTGACAGTGAACACGTTCATACCTACTGGCGGTGTCAGCATACCCACCTCAATCATGACGGTGACAAAGATGCCAAACCAGATCGGATTCACCCCCATGCCCACTGCCACCGTCGTGAAGATCGGCACTGTCAGCAACATCAAGCCCATGGCTTCCATCAGGCAGCCCAGCACCAAGTAGATGATGACCATGCAAATCAGAACCCCATACACATTGAAGCCCTGTTGTTGGATCCACTCGACCAGTTGCACCGTCATGCCTGTCAGGGTGATGAAGTTGGCAAAAACTAGGGCGCCAAAGATGATGGTGAAAATCATCGCCGTAGTTTTGCCGGTCTCGATCAAGCAACTGAGCAGTACGCTGCGTGACATCTTGCGCCGAGCGACGGCAAAGGCGAAAGCGCCCATGGCACCAATACCCGCCGATTCGGTTGCAGTGAAGATGCCGCCATACAAGCCACCCATGACGAATATGAACAGCGCGATCACCGACCAGACCCCTTTCAGGGCCATGAATTTTTGCTTGAGGGTGTATTGAGGTCCGCGCGGGCCTAGTGCCGGGTTAAGGGTAACAGTTAGCCAGACCGCGATGATGAAAAATAGTGTCAACATCAAGCCGGGGATGATGGTGGCGATAAAAAGCTTGCGGATGTCGGTCTCGGTCAGCAGACCAAAGATGACCAGCGGCACCGAAGGAGGAATCAACACCCCCAGCACACCCGCTGAGGCCACTGATCCGGTGGACAGGCGGTCGTGATAGCCTAGCCGGCGCATGGGTGGAATGGCCACACGGCTCATGGTGGCGGCAGTGGCGATCGAACTGCCCGAGATGGCAGCAAACAAAGCGCACGAGGCCACCGTGGCATGCGCCAATCCGCCCTTGAAGTGCCCCAGCCACGCGTTCGCGGCGTCGTACAGTTCTTCGCTGATTTCGGCCTTGTGAACGAAGATACCCATCAGCACGAACATGGGCAATACGGACATGCCGTAATTGGCCGAGGAGTCAAATAAAATTTGACCGAGCATGGCTAGCGAACCGTCGATACCCCGGATATAGGCAAATCCCCCCACCCCAGCAAGCAGCATGGCAAAGCCCAGAGGCACGCCTGTAAAAGCCATCAAAAAGAGGATGACGAATCCGATCAGGGCCAGGGTCATGATGCGTCTCCTGTACGGAATAACTGGCGTCGCAGGTCAATCAAGACCAACAAACCGGTCAGACCTGCAAAAAATGCCAACGCATACACCAAAGGGCCCTGAGGCAAAGACAGAACGATGGTCTGCTGCTTTTCCTCAATCGACGCTCCGGCGTAGATCCACAAACGCCAACTCATCAATACCAACGCCCCCAGGCTTAAGAGATCGGACAGGATCACTTTGGTACGCAACGCACTTGCACCCAGCGAGCTATCAATCAACGACACCGTGACATGGCCGCGATGTCGAGTCACCAGAGGCAAGGCGGCAAAGATACTTAAGGCCATGGCGTATTGGATGATCTCGTGGCTGCCTTTGATGGGTGCTGAAATGAGGTAACGGGCAAACACATCAAGAAATGTCAGTACAACAATCAAGCCCAATGGAATAGACGACAAGATGCCCAACCAACGGTCCAGGCTGTCATCGGCGCTGCTCAAGCCATGCATCTCACTCATACATCTTGTCTCCGTAAGTTCATGCTTATCGTGATCCCCGCCAGCCTCAACCGGCGAGAATCAGATGTAGACGGGTCACTTATTTTTGATGGCTTCTTCTTTGAAATAAGCCAGGGCAGCTTTGCCATCGACACCCAGGCTAGCAGCGTCGGCCAACCAAGCTGCCTCAATAGGCTCAGCCAGTTTTTTCAATTCGGCGACAAATTGAGGGCTTGCCTCTTTGTAGACCAGGCCTTTGGCTTTGGATTCTGCACGAAGACGGCTGTCAACGTTGTCATAGGCAACAAAACGACGCGAAAACGCCTCGCCAGAAAGCTTCATGATGGCTTCCTGGTCCTTGGGCGAAATGGAGCTCCATTTTTTCTTGTTCATGAATAAGGCAAATGCAGGAACAGTCAATTGGCCAGGTACATCTATGACCTCCTTGGCATACTGCAGGGTCTTGAAAGCGTCAGCATCCATTACTGCATATCCGGCGAAAGAGTCGACCGTCCCACCCGAAATGATTTCATGACTACGCACAGCAGGCGCAGCCACCACACCGGCACCACCTGCTTCAAAAATGCGAGCTGGCACTCCCGGCAATGCGTACATCTTGGTGCCCTTCAGGTCGGCCATTGAATTGACGCTATTTTTCATGGCATAGATTGGGCCCGGCGATCCAACGAACAAGCCAAGCAACTGAACATCGCGAAATTCGTTGGCCTTGGCAAAGTACTTTTCGTAGGTACGCCACAAGGCGACCGAGCTACCCCTGGCTGAGGTGTTCACAAATGGCAGATGCGCCACGTTGGTCAGCTTGACCTTGGGCGCCAGAAAACCATGAAACTGGTAGGCAATGTCAAAAATGCCCTTGGTGACCCCATCAAGTTGCTGAGGCGGTGCAGATAGGCTGGTCGGAGCGATATCGATGACCACCCTACCCTCAGTAGCTTTGGCTATGTCTTCTGTCCAAGGCTTGATCACTTGCGAAGTGACTGGGTGGTTAATTCCGATAAAAGTGTTGAGCAACAGCTTTTGGTTCTGGGCATGGGCGGCACTCAAGCCAAAGGAAATGGCCAGCAAGGCCAATGTTCTGCGGTGAAATTTCATGAGTATCTCCTTTGAGGTTAATGAAAAAAATGGCCTTATCAAATGGCCGATGAAACAGGCGGCTGAAAAAATACGCCGTACTCTCTCGCCACTTCCACCACCTGCGCCGGGCTCGACATGTTGTGGATGCGTCGATAAAGATCAACCAGCTTGCCCGCTGGAGCTGCCCAGAACAGGGCTTTCACGGGTTTGCCGGAATTGTTGAAAAAACCGTGCGGGATACCGCGCGGCAAACGCACCAGATCGCCTGAGTTTGCCGAATTGGTACGCCCGTCCAAGGTGAGATCCATTCGTCCTTCGAGAATGTAGATGTACTCATCCTGATCCGGGTGGGTGTGGGGCGGCACAAAGGTTTCCTCAGGGAACACAGCATGCCAAGAGAAACTGTCGTCAGTGATTTGCTTGGGCGTGTAGACCTGGCCCAGGATGTTCCAGCTCACGCCGTCCAGGCTCTGATTGTTGCGGGTGATGTCGGCGGTTTCGCGCAGCGTCATGCCAGGTCCTCCTGTCGATCGGGTGCAATGGGTTGGGTGAGTCGGTCCAGGGTACGCTTGACCAGCGGGTTACTTGAGGCAAAGCGGGGCTTGAAGGTCTTGCGCTGCTTGATCAGGTCTTGCTCATCGATATAGCCAATCAGTACGCCTGATTCGGTGATGCGGGCCTGCACCTCGGTCGTTGCGATCAGCCCATCGGGCACGGTCACGCGCTGGCGTGGCTGGCGTGCCCACTCAAACAGCTTCTCGTGCATGCGCTGGCGCGCTGCCACATGCTCAGTGGCCTCGCTGGCCCCCAGGTCATGGTGCTCATGGGGGTCTTGCGCCAGATCGAACAACATGGGGCGATAGCCCTCGGCCAGGATGTACTTCCAGCGGCCGTCGAAAATCATGCGCAGCCAGCACTCGCGCGGCGGTGTTTGCAATTCGAGCCGCGCGTCCTGGAAGGAATAGTCGTACTCGCTCACCACCACCTCGCGCCAATCAGCCGGTGTCGCACCAAAGAGGATAGGCCGAAGCGAGCGGCCATCGACCACATGGGGCACGGCCGGCCCGCCATAGACGTCCAGGAAGGTAGGTAGCAAATCGACCGATTCGACCAGGGAATCGCAACGTGTGCCCCGGGTTGCGTCAGCTCGGGAGTCGGGGTCGACGATGATGAGCGGCGTGCGGATCGAGGGCTCGTGGAAAAACTCTTTCTCGCCCAGCCAATGGTCGCCGAGGTAGTCGCCATGGTCGGAGCAAAACACGATGAGCGTCTGCTCCTTCAGACCCGAGTCGCGCAAATAGGCCATGAGGTCGCCAATGCTGTCGTCGATCTGCTTGACCAGGCCCATGTAGCCCGACACCACCGCGTCGCGCACCTCGGGCTGGCTGAAGCTGCGCGAGACCCGGTGGTGGGTGAAAGCTGCATACACCGGGTGCGGATCACGCAATTCTTGCTCGGAGCGCACCAGTGGCAAGGCGTGCTCGGGGCCGTACATGCCAGCATAGGGGGCCGAGACCACATAGGGCCAATGCGGCTTGATGTAAGACAGGTGCATCAACCAGGGCTGGTCACCAGCTTGACGCAAGAAATCGATGGCGCGGCGCGTGGTGTACGGAGTTTCGGCGTGCTCGTTGGGGATGCGCGCTGGCAAATGGCTGTACTTGAGGTACCAGCCCGAGCGCAGGGTGCCATCGTGGTCCACCACGGTGTTGGCCCATGTCTCCCAGGGGTTGTCGCCACCGAAACCCTGGGCGCGCAGGTAGTCAGAGTAGTTGGGATCGGGGTCGTGACCCGAATAGGGGTGAATGCCGTCATCGCGTTCGAAAGGCTCGAAACCACACTCGGCAATGCGCACCCCAATGTCCGAGCTGGGGTCGATGCCCATGCGCGACATGCCTGAGTAATCAGCGCGCATGTGCGTCTTGCCCACCAGCACACTGCGCACGCCCAGGGGTCGCAAGTGATCGCCAATGGTCATCTCACCGGCCTTGAGGGGCACAAAATTCCAGCTCACCCCATGCGAGTGCATATAGCGCCCGGTGTAGTAGCTCATGCGCGAGGGGCCGCACACAGGCGACTGCACATAGGCGCGGTCAAACACCACCCCGCGTGCCGCCAGGGCATCGATGTTGGGCGTGTGCAGGTGGGGATGGCCATAGCACGACAAATAATCAGCCCGCAGCTGATCACACATGATGAAGAGGACGTTGCGTGCTTTAGCCATTGGGCATCAAACTCGTTTCAGCACTTGCTGCCTGACGATGGTCAGCGCCTTGTCGGCCAGGATGGCCTTGGGCACGGTCTGGCTGCCGCGCCGCACTGCCTTGTGCTGTGCTTCGACCATCGCCTGGTCTTCGGCAAAGGCAGCCATGATGTTGCGGTGCACGATATCGGTCATGTCAGGGTTGTCGACCTCGAAGTTGCGCCAGTGGATCCAGAAGTAGTGGGTGTGGTCGTCGTCTTGCGGGGTTAGCGCGGCGATGTGGTGGAACTCGATCGCCCCCTCACGGGTGCCGTGCGGCTTGTCCTTGGCGCCGGTGCCGGTGGGCGCCGAGCCCGAGTCAAGCGACATGACGGCCGGCAAGTGCCAGCGAAAACAGTGCCAGGCGTCCACGTTGCCGGGAAAGCGGCCCACCGACTGGTGAAAGCGCGAGGCGGGCACATCGATATACCAGCGGTCCGTCTGCACGCCCTCATCCAAGGGGGTGACCTGGGTGGAAAAATCAGCCTGCTGCACCGCGCCCACGGTATTGGGGTGGACAAAGGGCAAATGGCCGAAATCGAGCAGATTGTCAGCCACCAGGCTCATGTGCGCGTGCACATGCAAATAGCCTTGGGAAGGTGCCCAGCGCGGGTCGTGCGCCCAGGGTGCGTCGATGATCTTGGCCGGGTCGGCCTGCTCGGGCACACCCATCCAGATCCAGAGAAAACCGTCTTTTTCCACCAAAGGATATCGACGCACGCACATATTGGGATGCCCCTGCGGCTGGGCCGGAATCTCGATGCACTGGCCGGCGGCACCGAACTTCACACCGTGGTACATGCAGCGAATGCCATCGGCCTCGATGCGCCCCTTGGAGAGAGGGGCCAGCCGATGAGCGCAGCGGTCTTCCAGGGCCACCGCCTCGCCAGCGGCGGTGCGGAACAACACCAGGTCGTCGCCCAAAACCGTGCGCGCCAGGGGCGTCTGCGCGCTGACCTCGTGCGGCCAGGCCACCATGTACCAGGCTTCGCGCAGGAAAAATTTGTCAGGCAGGATAGCTTGGCTCATTGAGTTTCCTTCACCACTCTCCAATAATCACGCCGCCAGCCGCTGCCGGGTTCGCGCGCTTCATGATGTCGGCGTCCGAGATGGTGACCCGGTTGCGCCGTTGGCGCATCCAGTCAAACACCAGGCCCAAGTGTTCATCGCGCACCTGAGCATACCCGGGGTCGCGACCCAGATCGCGCAGCTCCTGCGGATCTTCCTGCATGTCAAAAAGCTGGGGCGGCAGGCCATCGTAATGAATGTACTTGTAGCGGTCGCTGCGCGCCATCACCATGCGGGCCTGATGCGGTTTCAAGCCCAACTCGCGGGCAGCACCGTAAATGGCGTAGTCGAGCTCCGAAAACGCTGCTTCGCGCACTGTGGCGGCACGGCCTTCCAGCAGGGGGCGCAGGGAGCGGCCTTCCAGCCAGTGCCTGGGCAGTTCCTGGCCAACGGTTTCGAGGAAGGTGGGTACCAGATCGATGGCTTCGACCAAGGCCTGACTGGTGGTGCCGTGGGTTTGCGGTGCCGAGGGGTCGGCCACGATCATCGGGATGCGCACCCCCTGCTCGTACATGAACTCTTTTTCGCCAAGCCAGTGATCGCCGAGGTAATCGCTGTGGTCAGCGGTCAAGACAATCATGGTGTCTTCCCACAAGCCCCGCGCTTTCATGAAGGCAAACAGACGACCCAAGTGGTCGTCAACCTGCTTGATCAGGCCCATGTAGGCGGGAATCACATTGAGGCGGTCGGCATCGCGCGAGAAAGCTACGCCCTCGGGGTGGCGACGGTAGCCCGCATACACCGGGTGGTCATCATGACGCTCGTGCTCGGCACGGATCGGAGCCTGGATGTCCTCGCGGCCATACATGTTGTGGTAGGGGGCTTGCACGATGTAGGGCCAGTGCGGCTTGATGTAGGACAGATGCAACAGCCAGGGGCGGTCGCCCTGCTCGGCCATGAAGTCCATGGCGCGATTGGTCATGTAGGCGGTCTCACTGTGCTCATCGGGCGCCCGGGTGGGCAGATGCGCGTTGCGGTAGTACCAGCCGCTGGCAATCTGGCCCTGCGCGTCCTCGCCGGCATTGGCCCAGGTGTGCCAAGGGTTGTCGCCAGTCATGCCGTGACGACGCAGGTATTCGTTGTAAGCCAGCTTGGGGTTGACCATGGCGTCGGGGTGAATGCCATCGTCGCGTTCATAGGGTTCGAAACCGGCTTCGGCGGCGAGCCGGCTTTCCGGCCCCTCGGGCGCCAGGGCGTAGCGCGACAGGCCATCCCGGTCGGCGTACATGTGGGTCTTGCCCACCACCGCCACCCGCATGCCGCTGTGGCGCATATGGTCGCCCAGAGTCTGCTCACCCAGCGGCAGGGGAATGAAGTTCCAGGTCGCGCCGTGCGAAAACACATAACGCCCCGAGTAAAACGAGGCGCGCGACGGGCCGCAATTGGGTGACTGGCAGTAAGCCCGGTCAAAGCGCACGCCGCGCCGGGCAATCTCGTCGATATTTGGGGTCTGCAGGGTACGGTGGCCATAGCACGACAGGTAGTCGGCACGCAGCTGGTCGCACATGATGAAGAGGATGTTCTTGACTTTTTTCATGGTTAGCTTGGATTCAAATCGTGGCCCCGCCATCCACCCCGATCACCTGACCGGTGATGTGGCAGGCCAGGTCGGTCGCCAAAAAGCCCACACAGGCGGCGACGTCTTCAACAGTCTGCGGTTTTTGCATGGGCACGTGCAGGCGCACCCGCTGGTCGAACACGTCGCCCTCTGCATCAGGTGATGCGCCGCGTTGCACCAATTCGCCCCACATTGGCGTTCGGATGTAGCCCGGGCAGACGGCGTTGACGGTGACCAGCGCAGTGGCCAGGTCGCGTGCCAGCACCTTGCTCAGCGAAATGAGGGCAGCCTTGGACACGCTGTAGGCCGGCATATACGGAGCTGAGATGACGCCGGTGATGGACGAAATATTGATGATGCGCCCCGCCTTGGAGGCCAACAGGGGCTCGCGCGCGGCAGCGCACCACTGCACAGCCCCCATCAGGTTGATCTCCAGGGTGCGACGCCATTCATCGGGCGTGCATCGGGTGTATGGCTGGCCCGGTGCCGACGCCACACCGGCGCAATTCACCAGCACATCGATGCCATCCCAGGTCTGACAGGCGTATTGCGCCGCCCGCTCCACTTGCGCGGGATCGCTCCCGTCGCAGGCCAGGCCGCGCGCCTCGGCACCCGCCTCGACCAGGGAGTGGGCCCTCTGCTCGGCCCCCGGCTGGCTGCGGTCGGCGATCAGCACCCGAGCCCCCAGGCCGGCCAGTTCACGCGCAATGGCGCTGCCAATCCCCATGGCAGCACCAGTCACCACCGCCACCCGCCCT
>CAXRBE010000126.1:0-17136 GCA_964228805.1 Burkholderiaceae bacterium | reverse complement strand
GTCGCCCTGGCACTGCGCGGCGTCACACCTCGCACCCTGCTGCCATGATTGCCCAAAGCCGATGTGGATGACTGATATCAATTTCGTCATGCACGAATAGGCCTAAGATGGGGCAACACTGAACCGGTATCCAGCGCCTGATGGACAAGCACACCCAAGCTGCTGACGCTGAGCCTCCCATCTTTCGCGCCAGTGACCTGCACAAGATCTACCAGATGGGTGAGGTACAGGTGCACGCGCTGCGCGATGTGGATCTCAGCATCCGGCGCGGCGAGTTCATCGTACTGCTTGGCCCCTCGGGCAGCGGCAAATCGACCTTGCTCAACATCCTGGGCGGGCTGGATCGGCCCAGTAGCGGCAGCGCGCGCTTTGCCGAACACGAGTTGACCGGGGCCAGCGATGCGGAGCTCACGCGCTACCGGCGCCAGCATGTGGGCTTTGTCTTTCAGTTCTACAACCTGATTCCCAGCCTGACCGCGCTCGAAAACGTGGAACTCGTCACCGACATTGCCGAGCACCCCATGACCGCGCGCGAGGCGCTGGAGATGGTGGGTCTGGGCGACCGGCTTGATCATTTTCCGGCCCAGCTCTCGGGCGGCGAGCAGCAGCGGGTGGCGATTGCGCGTGCCATTGTCAAACGACCCGAGGTGCTGCTGTGCGACGAGCCCACGGGTGCGCTGGATTACACCACCGGCAAACTGGTACTGGAGGTGATCGCCCGCATCAACAAGGAACTGGGAACCACCGCCGTCGTCATCACGCACAACGCAGCCATCGCCGGTATGGCCGACCGGGTGCTGCACCTGGGCGGAGGACGAATCCAGCACGTCGACATCAACACCCGCAAGCTCAGCCCGGACGAGCTTTCCTGGTAGACACTGATGAAGGCCGTCAACCGCAAGCTGCTGCGCGATTTGCGCCTGATGTGGAACCAGGCCCTGACAATTGCCCTGGTGGTGGCCAGCGGCGTGGCAGGCTTCATCACCAGCTTCAGTGCCTATGACGCCCTGTCCTGGTCGCGTGACATTTACTATACCGAGGCACGCTTTGCCGATGTCTTTGCCCGCCTCAAGCGAGCGCCCCTGTACCTGGAGCGGCAACTGGCCCAATTGCCTGGCGCAGCCCATGTCCAGACCACGGTCGAGCAAGTGGTGCAGATCGATATTCCGGGTCTGAGCGATCCCATCATCGGTCGCCTGATTGGTCTGGAGCCCCACCTGCCACAGCGCCTGAACCAGGTGCATTTGCGCTCGGGCCGCCTGCCCCAGGTCCACCACCAGGGCGAGCTGGAGGCACTGGTATCCGAGGGTTTTGCGATTGCCCGCCAGCTCAGGCTGGATGATCGAATACAAGCGCTGATCAACGGCAAGCGTGAGACCTTGCGCATTGTGGGGATCGCGCTGTCGCCCGAATATATTTTCGCCGGCCTGGCCGGATCGCCCGACTTGAGAGGCTTTGGTGTTTTCTGGCTGGACCGGCATGCCCTGGCCTCTGCCTATGACATGGTGGGCGCCTTCAACCAGGTAGCGGTGCGACTGGCACCGGGCGCCCGTGAAGGTCAATTGATCGATGAATTGGATCGGCTGCTGGCACCCTTTGGGGGTGTGAGCGCGCATGGGCGTGACACACAGATGTCTCACATGATGCTCAACTCGGAAATCCAGGAACAGCGGGTACTGGGCACGGTGCTGCCAAGCATCTTTCTGGCCGTTGCCGCCTTTTTGCTTCATGTGGTGCTGAGCCGGCAGATCGCCACCCAGCGCGAGCAGATCGCCGCCCTCAAGGCGCTGGGCTACGACAATGCACACATCGGCTGGCACTACTTTGAATTTGTCATGGTCATTGTCGCGCTAGGCTTGCTGATTGGCCTGACCAGCGGTACCTGGCTGGGCCACTGGTTCACTGGCATCTACGATGACTATTTTCGATTTCCCGAGCTACGCCACCGGGTGCGACCGGAACTTGTTCTGGTGGCGGCAGGCGCCACCAGCCTGGCTGCTGTGCTGGCCACCTGGCGCGCCATCATGCGCACCGTCGAGCTTGCCCCAGCCGAAGCGATGCATCCGCCAGCGCCTGCGGTGTACCGGCCAAGCTTGGTCGAGGCCCACGGCCTGCGGCACTGGTTTTCACCAGCCGGTCGCATGATCCTGCGCACCATGCAACGACGCGCGCAGCACACTGCCCTGACCGTGCTGGGCATTGCCATCTCCATGGCCATTGTGATCACTGGCTCTTTCTGGCGTGACACCATTGACCTCATGCTGGGCACCCAGTTTCAGCGAGTTCTGCGTGGCGATGTGAGTGTCAGCCTGGTTGAGGCTGCTGCAGATCAAGTGGTGCAGGAGGCCGCCCGCCTGCCCCATGTGACTGCAGTGGAAGCAGCTCGCTCGGTGCCAGTGCGCCTGATGCATGGGCATCGACAATGGCGCGGTACGCTGCAGGGCCGATCAGAACAGCCCGAACTGCACCGCATCGTCGATGTCCAGCAATTCACACACCTGCCCCCGCAAAACGGGCTGCTGCTGACAGACCGACTGGCTGATCGGCTGGGCATTCAGGCTGGCGAGCTGCTGCGGGTGGAGGTGCTGGAGGGCAAGCAGCAGGTTTTCGAGCTGCCAGTGCTCGGAACCGTGGTGGAAATGATGGGTATGAATGCCTATATCGAGCGCCATGCGCTCAATCGCCTGTTGGGTGAGGGCGACCTGGTGAACCAGCTCACCTTGGCGGTCGAGCGCAGTCATGAGCCCGAGTTGCTGGCTCATCTCAAGACCCTGCCCCGGGTTGCTGCCGCTTTCAGCAAGGGCGTGATGTTGCGCAATGTGGAGGAGGTCTCGGCGCGCAATGTGCTGGTGTTCAGCGCCATCCTGACCCTGTTCGCTGTGATCATTGCAGTGGGGGTGGTTTACAACCATGCACGCATCGCCCTGGCCGAGCGTGCCTGGGAACTGGCAAGTCTGCGTGTGCTGGGTTTTTCCCGCGCCGAAGTCTCGGCACTCTTGCTGGGTGAACTGGCTCTGGAAATCGTGCTGGCACTGCCGCTGGGCATGTGGGGCGGCTGGTTGCTGGCCAATGTCATTGTGCAGCTGATCAAGACCGATGAATTTTTCTTTCCCCTGGTCATTCTTCCCGCCACCTATGCCTATGCCGCCCTGTGCGTGGTAATTGCCGGCTTGGTCAGCGCACTGATTGTGCGCCGTCGGATCGATCAGCTGGATCTGGTCGGTGTCCTGAAAACCCGTGAATAGAGGGACAATGGTTTGCCGCAAATGGAATAGTCATGAAAAACAGACTCTGGATCATCATTGGCCTGGCCGCCGCAGCGGCCCTGCTCACATGGGCTGTGTGGCCGGCCGCCATCGAGGTTGAGATCGGCCTTGTTTCGCAAGGCCGTTTCGAGCGCAGTGTGCAGGAAGACGGCAAGACCCGTCTGCGCGAACGCTATCTGGTCTCCGCACCTTTGGGCGGACTGCTGGCCCGCATCCACCTGCAACAGGGCGACGCGGTCGAGCAGGATGGCGTGCTGGCCATCCTGCGGCCTGCCCTGCCTGACCTCCTGAATGAACGCAGCCGGCAGGAACAACGCGAGCGCATTGGCGCCCTGGAAGCTTCCGTGGCCCGCGCCGCGACCCAGGTCGAGCGCGCCCACGCAGCCCTGGAGAAGACGCGGGCAGACTTGCGCCGCAGTGAGACCCTGACCCGCCAGGGTTTTCTATCACCCACGCAGAATGAGACCGAACAGCTCAATCTGCGTTTGCGGGAGAAAGAGCTGGAAGGGGCGCAACAGGAGGAACATGCCGCGCGCCATCAGCTGGACCAGGCACGCATTGCCATCCGCCAATTTGCCCCGGGCACGGTTGACCAGAATTCGCGCAGTTGGGTCATCCGCTCTCCCATCAGTGGCAAGGTGCTCAAGGTTCATCAGCAAAGCGAGGCCAGGGTCCTGGCTGGCGCGCCCCTGGTCGAAGTGGGCGATCCAAGCCGGATGGAAGTGGTGGTGGATCTGTTGACCGAGGATGCCGCTCAGATTCGCCCTGGCACGGCAGCGCAGTTGAGCAACTGGGGCGGCCCCGACACCCTGCAAGCCATGGTGCGCCTGGTCGAACCTGCCGCCTTCACCAAGGTTTCTGCGCTCGGAGTTGAAGAACAACGGGTGCATGTGGTGTTGGACTTCGTCACCGAGCCGCAAAACTGGCGCAGCCTGGGCGATGGCTACAAGGTGGATGTACGCCTGCTGGTGCAGATGGTTGACAACGCACTCAAGGTACCGGTCAGCGCCCTGTTTCCCAGCGGTACCCGGTCCGCCCTGTTCGCCGTGGAAGATGGGCGGGCCCGTCAGCACGAGCTTGAGGTGCTGGCGCGCAATGGCCAGGAAGCGATGATCAGAAGCAACCTCAAGGCGGGCACCGAAGTGCTCATCTATCCGCCGACCAAACTCAAGGAAGGCCAGCGGGTGCGCAAGCTGGCCGGGAGTTGAGAGCCGCATGTATGCCTATCTGGTCGCGCTGGCCTGGCTTTATGTGGTTGTCATGATGGTAGCCGCCGAAGCGGCCAGTCCGATGGGCAGCCTGCTGGGGGCCCTGCTCACTTTTGTGTTCTATGGCCTGGTCCCTGTGGCCCTGCTCATGTACATCCTGACCACCCCCGCCCGCAAGCGGGCACTTCGTGCCAGGTCTGCGCAGGAGTCCGCTGCGGCCTCAGCGGACCAGCCAGATGCAGGCAGCCATCCGGCCGCTGATGCGATCGCGCCGGTGCGAAAAGAATCTTGACGGGTTGCTCATGGTGCACCACTCAGTGCTGCCGTCATTGCCATAGATGTTTTCCAGGCCCAGCCGGCCCAGGCGACGACGCGCCAGTTGGGGCAGGTCTGCCAGCCACTTGCCCACTGTGAGGGCTGACTGAAAGCAGGGGCTAGCGCCAGCATCGTGCTGTACAAAGGCAGCTCGCACCTCATCCCCCACTTCATAGCAGGTCGGCCCGATACCCGGCCCGATCCAGGCCAGCAGCTGCGCTGGCTCCACTTCAAGCACCGCCTGCATCCTGGCTAACAACGACTCCAGCACCCCCCGGCCCTGGGATCCAGCCAGCCCGCGCCAGCCTGCATGGGCTGCTGCGACCAAGCTGCCAGCCCGATCGGTCAGAAGAATTGGCAGACAGTCAGCCACCATGATGGTGCAAGCCAGACCGGGCAATCGGGTCAGGCAGGCGTCGGCTTGCAGGCCATCAGCGTGTTCACCCTGCAATTCGAGGACCTCGACACCATGCACCTGCGACAAAAAGACAGGTCGCGCCGTCAGCGATTGCGCCAGCTGCTGACGGTTGATTTGCACCGCATTGGCGTCATCGCCCACATGATCGCCCAAATTGAAGCTGTCAAAGGGTGGCTTGGATGCACCCCCGTCGCGGGTGGTACAGACTGCGCGCACCCTGGTTGGGGCTGGCCAATCCGGTTCCAGCCAGGCAGGATGCATGGGAGTGGGCGTACCGCTGATCAGGGCTGATGATCCGGGCAGTTGGCTGGCTCGGCCTGCTGAAAGGCCGGCAGCTGCATGCATGCATCAAAGGCCGCCATGGTCAAGGGCAAACCAGACAGATCGCAGTCGAAACGCTGCGCGTTGAAAATCTGCGGCACCAGGCAACAGTCGGCCAGGCCAGGCGTATTACCCCAGCAGTAGGTGGAAGGCTTGTGTCCCGCGGCACGACGCTGCTGGTCCAGTTGGGCCAGCTGGCGCTCAAACCCCTGCAGGCCTTCCTGCACCCAATGGCAGTACCAGCTGTTCTTGGCAGTCTCATCGACCTTGAGCTCCTTGCTGAGGTATTTCAGCACCCGCAGGTTGTTGACCGGATGGATTTCACAGGCAATCGTCTGCGCCAGCCCGCGCACCCGGGCCCGTCCCAGCGCATCGGCCGGCAACAGGGCCGGCTCGGGGTGAGTTTCGTCAAGGTATTCGATGATCGCCATGGACTGGGACAGTCGCTCGCCATCCACTTCCAGCAAGGGCACCAGCCGATCGGCCGAAAGGGCAGCATACTCGGGCAGCTTATGCTCGCCACGCGCCAGATGGACCGCCAGGTATTCATAGTCCAGGCCCTTGAGCGCCATGGCAATGCGCACCCGAAACGAGGCCGAAGAACGGTAGTAGTTGTGCAGCTTCATGCACGATAGGATATACCGGTTTGCCCCCTCGGGAAGTTAGACTTGGCGTTTAGCCAAAACCTGCGGAGATGTTTTTATGATTCTTGAGCTCGCTGACATCCAAATTCATCCTGGCCAACAAGCTGCCTTTGACGAAGCCATCCAGCGTGGTGTCAACACCGTGATCAGCAAGGCCAGGGGCTTTCGCGGTTTCAAGGTCAACAAGGGAGTGGAACGGCCTGAGCGCTACCTGCTGATGATTTTCTGGGATACCCTGGAAGACCATACGGTGCATTTTCGCCAGTCGCCTGCATTCACCGAATGGCGCTCGATTGTGGGCTCCTTCTTTGCCGTGGCGCCCACTGTCGAGCACTTCAGTCTGCTGGCCAAGTCATCCTGAAGCCAGCCAGCCACCCTCCAGTCTGGAGCCACCTCATGAATGCCCCACCCTCTGGCGCCGAGAATCTGGCCCACCAGCGCCAGCAGCTGTACCGTGACATGTCGCCGCTGCATCTGACGCCACTGTGGGAGGTGCTGCATGCCCTGGTACCGCCCCAGCCCAACTCACCCTGCGCGCCAGCCTTCTGGGCCTATGAACAGGTGCGCCCCTTTCTGCAGCGCGCCGGCGAGTTGATCACCGCCGAAGAGGCGGTGCGCCGGGTTCTGATTCTGGAAAACCCGGGACTGCGCGGCAAGTCAGCCATCACCCAGTCACTCTATGCCGGTTTGCAGCTGATCCTGCCGGGAGAAGTGGCGCCCAGCCATCGCCACACCCAAAGCGCCCTACGTTTCATCGTCGAGGGCACTGGCGCCTATACCGCAGTGGATGGCGAACGCACCACCATGCATCCGGGCGACTTCATCATCACCCCCAGCTGGACCTGGCATGACCATGGCAATGAAGTCTGCGAACCTGTGGTCTGGCTCGATGGTCTGGACATTCCGATGATCAGTTTCTTAGATGCCGGCTTTGCCGAAAATGGTTCGGCCCAATCCCAGTCCGTCACCCGGGCCGAAGGCAGCAGCTATGCCAGCTACGGCCACAATATGGCGCCGGTGCGGGACAGTGCACCGCTGGGCCAGTCTTCGCCCATCTTCAACTATCCCTATGAACGCAGCCGCGAGGCACTGCACAAGCTGGAGCGCGATGCCGCCATGGACCCCTGGGACGGGTTCAAGCTGCGTTACATCAACCCGCTGACCGGAGCTGCGCCCATGCCCACGATCCAGCCGTTCTTGCAACGCTTGCCTGCGGGGTTTGATGGCCTGGCTTGGCGCCAGACCGATGGCGCGGTCTACAGCGTGGCGGAGGGATCAGGTTGCGCTCTGATAGAGGGGCCCGCGGGTAAGGTACGATTTGAATTCGCTGCGCGTGACCACTTTGTCGTGCCGTCCTGGCAATCCCTGCGCTTGCAGTCGAGCCAGGGTTGCGTTCTGTTCAGTTTTTCCGACCGCCCTGTTCATCTGGCGCTGGGTATTCACCGCGAAGAAAGGATTTCATGAGCTTTGTCATCAGCCCGCCTGCCACGGTATCGGTTCCCGTGGTCGGCAGTCAGCAGCGTTTTCCGGTCGGGCGGATCTATTGCGTCGGCCGCAACTATGTAGCGCATGCGCAGGAGATGGGTTTTACGGGCCGCGAACCCCCGTTTTACTTCATCAAGCCAGCTGACACCTGCCTGGTGGTGGAGCCGGGGCAGACCGCTGTCATGCATTACCCCAGCCTCACCAAGGACCTGCACCATGAGATCGAATTGGTGGCAGCCATCGGGGTGGGCGGCAAGAACATCAAGGCGGCCGATGCCAAGAAACACATCTGGGGCTATGGTGTAGGGCTGGACATGACCCGGCGCGACCTGCAGGGCGAACAGAAAAAGCTCGGCCGGCCCTGGTGCATTGGCAAAACATTTGATGAGGCTGCCGTCATGGGGCCGATCACACCCGCCGCGCAAGCCGGCGATGTGGACAAGGCCGAGATCTGGCTGCAGGTCAACGGCAAGGACCGCCAGCGCAGCGACATCACCAAACTGATCTGGAATATCGGCGAAATCATCGAGCATCTGACCACCGCCTGGGAACTGCGGCCGGGTGACCTGATTTACACCGGCACCCCGGAAGGTGTGGCTGCTGTGGTGTCTGGGGACACCATGCATGGCTGCGTGAGCGGGCTGGAAGCGATCAGGGTCAGGGTCAGCTGAAGCCCGTATGGACAAGCTGCTGCAGTCACTGGCCAAGCTCTGTGCCATTCTGGCCGGTGTACTGCTGACAGCCATCACCCTGATCACCTGCTTCAGTGTGGTCGGGCGCAATACCACCGGCTCCACCCTGGTAGGTGACTTTGAGCTCACCGCAGTGGCCGCTGGCGCGGCCATTGCCCTGTTCATGCCCTGGTGCCAGATCAGGCGTGGCAACATCATTGTTGACTTCTTCACCGCCAAGGCCAGCCCTGGTCTCAGTACCAGGCTGGATCGGTTTGGGGCCCTCTTGCTGGGCCTGGTGATGGGCTTGCTGACCTGGCGCTCCACCTTGGGCGGGCTCAATGCCTGGGCCAGCCAATCCGGAACAATGATGTTGGGATTTCCTGAATGGATGGTCTACTGCCTGATGGTCCCACCCCTGGCCCTCACCGCCCTGATCGGACTGTGGCAGGCAGCGCACGGCTTTGCGCCGACGGATGAGCCCTGATGTCCCCCCTGCTGCTTTGCCTGTTGATCTTCGCCATCATGCTGGTGCTGATGGCTCTGCGCACACCGATTGCGATCTCGATGTTCATTGCCGGCTGCGTGGGCTATGCGCTGCAGGCGGGCTGGCTACCCCTGGCCAACTTCCTCAATACCCAGGCCTTTGCCCGCTTTGCCAGCTATGACCTGTCGGTGATTCCCCTGTTCATCCTGATGGGCAACTTCGCCACCCAGGGCGGCATCTCCAAGGCGCTGTTCAGCTTTGCCAGCGCCCTGATGTCACACCTGCGCGGCGGCCTGGCAATGGCCGCCGTGCTGGCCAGCGCCGCCTTCGGCGCGATTTGCGGCTCCTCCGTGGCCACCGCTGCCACCATTACCTCGGTAGCCCTGCCAGAAATGAAGCGCCACGGCTATTCGGGCCGCCTATCCACCGGCACTCTGGCAGCGGGGGGCACCCTGGGCATTCTGATCCCGCCATCCGTGCCCCTGGTCATCTACGCGATCCTGACCGAGCAGAACATCGCCAAGCTGTTTGCCGCCGCCATGGTGCCCGGCCTGATCGCCATGCTGGGCTACATGGTGGCCATTGCCCTCTATGTTCGCCTGGTGCCAGGCCACGCCCCGCTGGGTCGTACCGAGCACGGGCATCTCACCCTGAGATCCCTGGCTGGCGTGCTGCCAATCGCCCTGATCTTCCTGCTTGTTTTTGGAGGCATCTATGGCGGCATCTTTACCCCCACCGAGGGCGCAGCCATCGGTGCCGCAGCCACCTTCATTGCCGCATTGATCAACCGTGAGCTGGATATGAGCAAGCTCAAGCGCTGCTTTTATGCCACAGCTGAGGGTTCGGCCATGATCTTTTTGATCTTTCTGGGCGCCGACCTGATGAATGCAGCCCTGGCGCTGACGCAGGTCCCAAGCCAGCTGGCCGCCCTGGTATCGAGCTGGGGCCTACCCCCCTTGATGGTGGTCTCGGCAATCTTGCTTTTCTATGTGGTGCTGGGTGCGGTCATGGACGAACTCTCCATGATTCTGCTGACCATTCCAATCTTTTTCCCACTGGTGATTGGCCTGGACTTTGGCCTGCCGCGTGAATCGGTGGCCATCTGGTTTGGCATCATGGTGCTGATGACGGTCGGCTTTGGCCTGCTGGCGCCCCCTGTAGGGCTCAATGTCTATGTGGTCAATGGCCTGGCCAAGGATGTGCCGATTGGTGAAAGCTACCGCGGCGTCATGCCTTTTTTGGCCAGCGATGTGGTCCGGACCCTGCTTTTGTTGTTTTTCCCACCCATCTCGCTGTGGCTGGTGAAATATGTCGGGTGAGGGATTTCCCTCTTACTCCAAGCCCCCAATTTGTCGTAACTTCATGGCATTGCAACCTGAGGAGATTCCTATGATCCAGCGCCGTAAACTGCTCAAAACCACTGCCGCTGCCGCTGTGCTGGGCGCACCGTCCCTGACAGCGTTGGCCCAGCAGAGCGTCACCCTCAAATTTCACACCTTCATGTCACCCATGTCCGGGGTCTGGCTCACTATGCACAAGCCCTGGATGGAAAAGGTAGAGAAGGAATCAGGCGGTCGCATCAAGTTCGAGGCCTACCCGGCCATGCAATTGGGCGGCTCACCGGTACAACTCTATGACCAGGCCCGTGATGGCGTGGTTGATGTGGTCTGGACCCTACCAGGCAATACCGCAGGCCGGTTCCCCCGGGTGGAGGTGTTCGAGCTGCCTTTCATGCTGAACAATGCCGAAGCCACCTCCAAGGCCTACTGGGAATATGTGCACACCATGGCACCCGACGAGTTCAAGGACACCCATGTGCTGGCGCTGCATGTGCATGGGCCGGGCATGTTCCATTCCAAGGATCGGCAAATCAAGTCTGCTTCCGACCTGCGTGGCCTGAAGGTGCGCGGCCCGACCCGCCAGGTCACCAAGTTGCTGGGAGCCATTGGCGCCACCCCGGTAGGCATGCCCTTGCCGCAGATTCCAGATGCCCTGTCCAAGGGCACCATTGATGCCTGCGCCATTCCCTGGGAGGTGGTGCCTGCTGTCAAGGTGCAGGAATTGACCAAGTTTCACAGCGAATTTCCTTCGAATTTGCCCGCCCTGTACACCACCACCTTTGTCATGACCATGAACAAGGCCAAGTACGAATCCTTGTCACCCGACCTGAAAAAAGTCATCGACAACAATTCGGGCCTGGCGACCTCGGGCTGGCTGGGCAAGATCCAGCAGGGCAATGACGTGCCTGGGCGCAAGACTGCAGTTGAGCGCAACAACACGATCTACCAATTCACCGAGGCCCAGACGCAGGAGTTTGTCAAACGCTCCAGCCAGGTTGATGACGAATGGGTGGCCGACATGAACAAGCGTGGCTTTGATGGCAACAAGCTGCTGTCCACCGCCAAGGCGCTGATCGCCAAGCATGGCAAATCCTGATTGATCCGCACACCTTTGGCAGGGGCTCCTTCGGGAGCCCTTTTGCCTGCGGATTGCCATACACTCCTGCCATGCAGCGCAGCGCCATCAAACATTGCCGTAACTGCGGTGCCAATGTGGTCTACCGCATTCCGGATGATGGCGACACGCGTGAGCGGGCGGTTTGCCCAGACTGCGCCACCATCCACTATGAAAATCCGCTCAATGTGGTGGGCACAGTGCCCTATTTCGGCGACCGGGTTCTGCTGTGCAAGCGCAATATCGAGCCGCGCTTTGGCAAGTGGACTCTTCCTGCGGGCTTTCTTGAGCTGGGCGAGACCACGGCCCAGGGCGCGGTGCGTGAGACCGCTGAGGAAGCCGGCGCGATCATCGAGATGGAGGGGCTGTTCAGCATTCTCAACATCGCCCGGGTCGGACAGGTGCATTTGTTTTACCGCGCCCGCCTATTGAGCGATCACTTCGAACCGGGAATTGAAACCATCGAGGCCCGTCTCTACCGCGAAGAGGAAATCCCCTGGGACGAAATTGCCTTTCGTTCAGTCAAGGAGACCCTGGATCTGTTTTTTGCTGATCGTCGGCGCGGCGCATTCGGCATTCATCAGCTTGACATCGTGTGAATTTCTTCAGGCCTGCGGAACAAGGAGCTGACCAGCCATGAAACTGCATGAATCCATTCTCGGTGATGTGGCAGCTCTGCGTGCCATCCGACGCGACCTGCATGCCCACCCCGAACTGGGCTATGAAGAGCACCGCACCGCAGAGCTGATTGCCAAACAACTCGAAATCTGGGGCATCTCCGTTCACCGTGGTCTGGGAGGCACCGGGGTGGTGGGCATCGTGCATGGCCGTGACGCCGGTGCCTGTGCCCGCGCGCTGGGTATCCGGGCCGATATGGACGCCCTGCCCCTGCAGGAGCTCAACAGGTTCGACCACGCCAGCCGACATGCGGGCAAGATGCACGCCTGCGGCCACGACGGCCACATGGCCATGTTGCTGGCAGCCGCCCAGCAGCTGGCCCGATCGCGTGACTTTGAAGGCACGGTCTACCTGATCTTTCAGCCGGCCGAGGAGGGTGGTGGCGGAGCCAAGGCCATGATTGAGGATGGCCTGTTCAAAAAATTCCCGATGGAGGCGGTATTTGGGGTGCACAACTGGCCGGGCTCCGGGGTGGGCAAGTTCGCGGCCAGCGCCGGCCCGGTGATGGCCTCGAGCAACCGCTTCAAGGTCACCATCCGCGGCAAAGGCAGCCATGCAGCCATGCCCAACAATGGCATTGACCCGGTGCCAGTGGCCTGTCAGATGACCGAGGCTTTTCAGACCATCATCACCCGCAACAAAAAACCGATCGATACAGGCGTTATCTCAGTCACCATGATCCATGCCGGTGAAGCGCCCAATGTGGTGCCTGACAGCTGCGAGCTGCAGGGCACGGTGCGCACTTTTTCCACCCAGGTGCTCGACCTGATCGAGAAGCGCATGCATGAAATCGCACAGCACCTGTGTGCCGCCTTTGGTGCAAGCTGCGAATTCGAGTTCGTCCGCAGTTACCCGCCCACCGTCAATTCCAGTTACGAGGCTGATTTCATACGACGGGTCATGGCCGGTATTGTGGGTGAGCAGAATGTGATCGAACAAGAACCCACCATGGTGGCTGAAGACTTTTCCTTCATGCTTGAGGCCTGCCCTGGCACCTACGGCTTCCTCTACAACGGTGATGGCTCGCATCGGGAAATTGGTCACGGTGGCGGCCCCTGCACCCTGCACAACACCAGCTACGATTTCAACGACGAGCTGATTCCGCTGGGTGGCACCCTGTGGGTCGAATTGGCCCGCCAATGGCTGGCCACGCCGCTCCCGGCCGACCGCCGCTAGGTCCGGCTGGCCCACGCTCTCACCGGGCCGGGTGCATCCAGCCAGCCTGACACCAGATTTTCAACTGGCGGCGCGCCTCTGCGCTGAGGCTGGCCACCTTTGGCGCCGCCAATACTCTCTGGTCTGCCAGCTGACGTATCAGACGGGCATCCTGGCCAGCAGCGCGAAAAGACTCGCCGTTGATGAATACATGCTGTTCGTCGTACAGCATGCGGGTGCGACTATCCAGCGCCACACCAAATCGCCCACCTGCCGCCAAACCCGGCTCGAACCAGACCTGGGGCTTGGGCTCACTCAGCAGTTCACCCAGGGCGCGCGCCAACTCATGCGGGTCGTGCAAAGCCGCCTGTACGCTGCGCCGGGCAAACTCCTGCAGCGCAGCGGGAATCGCCGCTGGCGCACGAACCGCTGGCTGCGCTGGATCGCGGTATCTCTGCTCGCCGAGTTCCTCAGCGGCATGGTCAGCCAGTCGTTGCAACAGTTCCTGCGCCAGCTCAGCACGGGCCGGTGAGCGAAAGCCGATTGAGTAGGTCATGCACTCGCCTGCTTCAGCGGTGCCGGCATGTGCGACGTGCGGTGGCAGATAAAGCATATCGCCAGGCTCCAGCACAAACTCCTGCTCGGCCTGAAAACTGGCCAGCATCTTCAAGGGCACATCCCGACGCAAGCCTGGATCAAAGCGCTTGCCAATCCGCCAGCGCCGCCTGCCTTGGGCCTGCAGCAGGAATACATCGTAGCTGTCAAAGTGCGGGCCGACCCCACCTCCCTCGGTGGCAAAGCTGATCATCAGATCATCAAGTCGCGCATCGGGA
This sequence comes from Burkholderiaceae bacterium, assembly GCA_964228805.1. Classification (GTDB taxonomy): domain Bacteria; phylum Pseudomonadota; class Gammaproteobacteria; order Burkholderiales; family Burkholderiaceae_C; genus Hylemonella. The sequence continues at coordinate 3,201 of CAXRBE010000126.1, read as the reverse complement.
ATGAAGCGAAAACTATTCAACAGCGCATGGGCAGCCGTGTGATGCAGGTCAACCCCCTGCACCAGCAGGGTCCAGTTCGGCGTTTTCAGGGTAGGCAGGGCGCGCCGAGCGAATGGCCCGTGCTGCAGATGCCATTGATCACGCCCGCGCCTGGGCTGGCGCCAGATCAGGCGCGCCTCCACATCTTCGCGCCCAGCCAGAGCAAACAGCGCGCTGCGTGTCAGCAAAGGCTGGAAATCCGGCAAGGCCTGGCGGATCAACAGGGGCTTCTTGTGCCAGTGCTTGTGCATGAAAGCTGTGGGGCTCAAGCCGCCAAGCAGGGGCAATGCTTTATCAATGTCCATGGCGCAAACTGTAATGGATGCCCAATCTGCTGGAAACTGGCCCAGGCCAATTGGGCGACAATCGTCGGCTATGGAAATCAATCAGCAATGCGTGGTGGCTCTGACCTGGCGGCTCACCGACACCCTGGGCGAAGAACTCGATGTGCTTGAGGATCCCGTGGAGTTTTTTGTCGGCGGGGTGGATTTGTTCAAGAAAATCGAGGAAGCCCTGCAAGGCCATGGGGTGGGCGCCACAGTGCGCTTGCAACTGGAGCCGGAGGAAGCCTTTGGCGACTACGACGAGCAGCTTGTCTTTTTGGAACCACGCGCCCTCTTCCCGCCTGGTCTGGAAGAAGGTATGGCGATCGAAGGCTCAGCCTTGCCTGCCGGATGCAACCCTGATGCTCCAAAAAATATGCTCTTCACAGTGACCGAGTTGTATCCGGAGCATGTGGTGCTCGACGGCAACCACCCGCTGGCAGGCATGGCACTGCGCCTGACTCTCAGGGTGGAGGGGGTGCGCGAAGCCACTGTGGATGAGGTGGGTCAGGGCTCCGCCGGTACCGGCTTTTTCCGCATTGCAGCGCCGCATGAACATGGCCCTGGCAGCGACTTGTTGCAATAGGCGCCTGCCTTGCTATCAAGCACCCCAAAATACAGGACAGGCTTGGGTGGTGCTAGGCAGGAAGGGGGGACCAGCTCCGCGAATGTCCCCCGCCCGCCTTACTGGCTGAAAGAATTACTCTCAATAGGGCGCTCAAGCAAACTGGCGCAGAAGACTCAGCTTTTGCCGGTTGAGCCGTAGCCCCCGGCCCCGCGTTCTGATTGGGCGGAGAACTCGCTCACCACATTGAATCGTGCCTGCACCACGGGCACGATCACCAGTTGCGCAATCCGCTCCATGGGTTCAATGGTGAAAGCCACATGGCTACGATTCCAGGCACTGACCATCAGCTGGCCCTGGTAGTCGCTGTCGATCAGCCCGACCAGATTGCCCAGCACAATGCCATGCTTGTGGCCCAGCCCGGAGCGCGGCAGGATCAAGGCGGCGTAGCCTGGATCGGCCAGATGGATGGCAATCCCGGTGGGCACCAGCTGCCAGCCGTTGGGCTGCAAGGTAAGTGCCTGATCCAGGCAGGCACGCAGGTCGAGCCCGGCGCTGCCAGGCGTGGCATAGGCAGGCAACTGAGCTGCCATGCGCGGGTCGAGAATCTTGACGTCTATTTGCATATTCGAAAAATAACCGGGCTCAGGACTTGAGACGCCGCGCGATTTCTGCCACCAATTGGCGCGCCAGCGTCAATTTGTCCGCACGTGGCAATTCGGTCGCACCTTTGGCATCGACCAGCAACAATGCATTCTCATCGAGGCCAAAGGTGGCCGGTCCGATATTGGCCACCATCAGCGGGACACCCTTGCGTGCCAACTTGGCCTGGGCATTGGCCAACAGGTCTTGGCTTTCGGCAGCAAAGCCGACGCAGAACAACGCTCCGCTGCGGGCACGCTCGCTGTGCGCCACGCCAGCCAGAATGTCTGGGTTTTCAACAAAGCTCAGGCTGGGCGCCTGCCCGGAGCCATCTTTCTTGATTTTCTGTTCGGCCGTGCTGGCTGGTCGCCAGTCGGCCACGGCAGCTGCAGCAATGAACACTCCCGCCTCGCCCAGTTCGGATGCCACGGCCAGCTGCATCTCGCGCGCCGAGCGCACATCGGTTCGGCTCACGCCGCGCGGCGTGGCCAATGCGACCGGCCCACACACCAGGCTGACCTCGGCCCCGGCCTCGCGCGCAGCCCGTGCCAGGGCGAACCCCATCTTGCCGCTGGACAGATTGGTGATGCCTCGCACCGGATCAATGGCCTCGTAAGTCGGGCCTGCCGTCACCAGCACCCGCTGGCCTTGAAACAACTTGGGCTGGAAAAAAGCAACCAACTCCTCCAGCAGTTCTTCAGGCTCGAGCATGCGGCCATCGCCCACCTCCCCGCAGGCTTGTTCACCAGTGCCGACATCCAGCACCATGGCCCCATCAGCCCTGAGTTGGGCCACATTGCGCTGAGTCGCCGGGTGGGACCACATTTCTCGGTTCATGGCAGGGGCGATAAGCAGAGGTACTGCCTCGATTGGGCGTGCCAGGCAGATCAGGCTGAGCAGGTCGTCGGCCCGGCCATGCAGCAGCTTGGCCATGAAGTCTGCGCTGCAAGGCGCGATCAGAATGGCATCGGCCTCGCGTCCGAGGTTGATATGCGCCATATTGTTGGGCTCTCGCGCATCCCATTGCGAGTGATAGACCGGCCGGTTGGACAAGGCCTGCATGGTCACCGGAGTGATGAACTGGCTGGCCGCCTCGGTCATCACCACCTGCACCGTGGCGCCATCCTTGATCAGAGCACGGCACAGCTCGGCCGCCTTGTAGCAGGCAATGCCGCCGGTCAGGCCCAGCACAATGTGTTTTCCGACAAGGTCGTTCATGGCATCGGAATGTAGCACCTTGTCCTACCACGGCAAGCCTTGGTCAGGGCGACACGCCTATAATCCGGCTTTACCACCTCCTCGAACCGCGCGGTTCGACCCTGACATGACCAAATTCGTCTTCGTCACTGGCGGTGTGGTGTCCTCCCTGGGCAAGGGAATCGCCTCAGCGTCCTTGGCCGCGATTCTTGAATCGCGGGGCCTCAAAGTCACCCTCATCAAGCTCGATCCCTACCTCAATGTCGATCCGGGCACCATGTCGCCCTTCCAGCATGGTGAGGTCTTTGTCACCGACGATGGCGCCGAGACCGACCTGGACCTGGGCCACTATGAGCGTTTCATCGAAACGCGCATGAAGAAGACCAACAACTTCACCACAGGCCAGATTTACAAAAGCGTGCTCGAGAAAGAGCG